>JBGPJH010000012.1:0-22887 GCA_041485305.1 Vicinamibacteria bacterium
ACCGGCCCACGCCGTCACGCGAGTCTTGTGCGCGTTGTGTGATCGGCCCCTGACGGCCACCAGCGCGAACTTCAGCGGGCAGCCTGCCAGCAACGATCCTCGCGACGTCGAGGCGTCGCTCGGGTCCGGTATCGACATGCTGGTCGACGCCGGGCGAACCGCCGGGGGGCCGGCCTCCACCATCGTCGATGTCACCGGGGACGACGCCCTGCTGATCAGGGCGGGTTCGGTGCCATGGGAGGACGTGCGTACATGCCTTTGTCGCGGGTAGCGGGTCGGGAGCGGGCGGCGCTGGTCGGCGTGGTCGCTGGCCGCGCGGTCAGGCTCGACGCCGAGCGATCGCTCGACGAACTCGCTGGACTCGCTGAGGCCGCAGGCGCACAAGTGGTGCTTCGGATGCTGCAGGAGCGACCCAAGCCCGATCCTTCGACGTTTTTGGGCGCGGGTAAGGTGCTGACGCTGGCTGCGGCGTGTGCGGAAACGGGAGTCGACGTCGTCATTTTCGACAACGAGCTGACCCCGGCGCAGCTCCGGCAGATTGAACAGGCGGTCGGCGCCAAGATCGTCGATCGGACGCAGCTGATCCTGGACATCTTTGCGCGGCGCGCACGAACGCGGGAAGGGAAGCTGCAGGTCGAGTTGGCCCAGTTGAAGTACCTGCTGCCGAGGCTCGTCGGCGCCGGCGTGGCGCTCTCGCGACTCGGCGGCGGGATCGGAACCAGGGGACCGGGAGAAACCAAGCTCGAGACCGATCGGCGGCGGATTCGTGCCCGGATACACGCGGTCAGCGCGGACATCGAAGGGGTCCGCAAGCGCCGCGGGCAGCTGCGCGAGCGGCGCCGCAAGGCTTCGGTGCCTACCGTCGCCCTTGTCGGGTACACGAACGCCGGCAAGACGACCCTCTTCAACGTGCTGGCGCGGGCCGATGCCGACACCTCTGATGCCTTGTTTGTGACGGTAGATCCTCTCGTGCGCCAGGTGCGGCTGCCAGACAGCCGGCGGCTGCTTATATCCGACACGGTCGGCTTCATCGATCGGCTACCGCACGCGCTGGTGGCCGCGTTCCGCGCGACGCTCGAGGAAGTTGCTGATGCAGACCTAATCCTGCACGTCATCGACGCGTCGGCTCCAGACCGCGAACGGCGCATGAACGCGGTTCACCGGGTACTCGCGGACGTCGGGGCGTTGGATGTTCCGCTCGTCGAGGTCTACAACAAGTGTGACCAGCTGACCCGCGAGGAGCGTGGACGCCTCCAAGACCTGAACCCGGCGGCTCTGTGCATTTCGGCGCTGGCGCGAGAGGGGATCGATGAGGTGATCGACCAGGTGGCCTCTCGCGTGGCGCTCGACGTGCGCCGAATCGAGGCAACCTTTGATCCCAACGATGCGGCCGACCGTGAGGCGATCGGCCGCATTTATCGCCACGGCCGGGTGCTGGTGCACGAGACGCGCGATGGGCGCGTGTCGATTGTCGCGGAGGTCCCGCGCCGGCTCCTCGATCGTTTGAACGCCCGAGCGAGTTAGGATTGCCTCGGATGCCAAGGCTTCGCGATTGTCTCGTCGGTCTCGCGCTCGCGGCCACCATCGCCTGTGCGACCAGGCCGATCGAGCTGCCGGTCGTCGCGACGCCGCAATTTCCCGAGTTCGTGCAAGCGCACGTGCCGGCGGCGCTTGTTGGAAGCCCGACGGCCCGGCACCACGAGCGCGCCTGGGTGTTTCTTCAGGCCGGCGACCTGCCGAACGC
Organism: Vicinamibacteria bacterium; assembly: GCA_041485305.1. Classification (GTDB taxonomy): domain Bacteria; phylum Acidobacteriota; class Vicinamibacteria; order Vicinamibacterales; family CAVVIG01; genus JBGPJH01. The sequence goes on from JBGPJH010000012.1 coordinate 1,745, forward strand.
CGACCGAGAGATTGGCGAGGCCCTGAAGGGCGCCCCAACGTTTGCCCCCGCGGAGGCCGACGCCGGATATCTGGCGCTCGCGCGAAAGGACGCGCAGGCGGCACTGGCGCGATTCGACCGAGTCTTGGATCGGCAGCCGAGCGATGTGTCGGCGTTGGTCGGCAAGGGCCTGGCGCTCGTGGCGCTTGATCGAGGCGAAGAGGCCGTCGAAGCCTATCAAGCGGCGCTTCTCGTCGAACCGTCCCTTGGCAACATCGCGCGGCGAGTCGAGGTGCTCAGATTCCTCGGGCTCGAGCGTTCGGTGGCTGGCGCCAGGCGGGCGGCCCAGTCGGGCAGAAGCGACGAGGCGATTGGTGCCTATCGGAGGGCCGTTGCCAGCTCGCCTGACAGCGCTTTTCTGTACCGTGAGCTCGCCGAGGTCGAGCGTCAGCGAGGCGATGCCGAGGCCGCGCTCGAGCACTTCCGGAAGGCCGTCGCCCTGGACCCGAGCGACGCCGGCTCCTTCGCTCATATCGCGGAAGTGCTGGAGGCGCGTGGAGATCTCGGCGGAGCCCTGAGTGCGTACGCCAACGCGCTGGCCGTCGAATCCGACGAACGCCTCGAGGCCAGACGGGACGCGGTGCGTGCTCGGCTGGAATTGGCTCGTTTGCCGGAAGAGGTCAGGTCGATCGCGACGTCGCCGCAGCTGGCGCGTGGGGATCTGGCTGCGCTCATCGGCGTGCATCTGGCCCCGCTGCTGCAGAAGATCGACCCGGGCGACGCCGACGTGATCACGGACCTTCGGTCGCATTGGGCCGAGGCCTGGATTCTCGACGTCGCGCGCGCGGGCATCATGGAGCCGTTTGCGAACCACACGTTCCAACCGCGCGCGGTGGTGAGACGGGCCGAGATGGCCCAGATCGTCACCCGCCTGCTGTCGAGGGCTGCCCTCCCGGCGGCTCAGGTGACCGCCTGGCAGGATGCGCGCCTGAGGTTCCCCGACGTTCAGCCCGGGCATGTTGCCTATCCCGCCGCGTCCTTCGCCGTGGCGTCCGGCATCCTGGCGGCGGCCCCGGACGGGAGCTTTCAACCCTCCCGCGTGGTCACCGGCGAAGAAGCCCAGGCGGCCATCGATCGCCTCAGGTCCATGAACCTACCCTCTGGCCCTCGGCCGGTCAGGCCATGACCGCGCTGACCCCGGCGAACCAGATGACGTTGCTCCGGATGCTATTGATCCCGGCCTTTGTCATCCTGGTCGTGTATCACCACTTCGGTTGGGCGCTCCTGGTGTTTGCGGTCGCCGGCTTGACCGACGCACTCGATGGTCTGATTGCTCGTCGCTCTGGGCAGAAAAGCAGTCTTGGCGCGTGGCTCGATCCGATGGCGGACAAGCTGCTCGCCGTCAGTACGTTCGTCGTCCTCACGGTGCCGGGACTGGGTCTTGCCAACCGGTTGCCGATCTGGCTCACCGTCCTGATCATCAGTCGCGACGTGGTCATCGTCGTCACGGTGGCCGTCGTGAACCTCGCGATCGGTCGCCGAACCTTCAAGCCATCTGTGTTCGGCAAGATTGCCACGGCAACCTACATGCTGACGGCAATTGCGGCGATGTTCTTCAATTATCGGGGATATCACTCGGTGGTCGTCGATGTGTTCGTGTACGCGTCGCTCGTGATCACTCTGGTGTCGAGCTTCCATTACATCCAGCATGCCGCGCGCATCATCGATGCGCCGGCTTGAGACTACCATGCCAGGAAAAGGCGTCGTCGCACTGCTAATGGCCTCGACCGTGCTGACCGGCGTCTCTCAGGCGGTTCGCGCTCAGGCCCCCTCCAAACAGGCGGTCGTCGAAACCTCCGCCGGCACGTTCGTCATCGACTTGGCGGCCGGGAGCGCGCCGAATCAGGTCTCGCACTTCATGAAAACCGCACAAGAGGGAGGCTACGACGGCACCGCTTTCCATCGCATGGTGAAGTACGGGATGGTGCAAGGCGGGGATCCTCTTTCGAAGGATCCGTCGAAGCGGAGCCGGTACGGGACGGGCGGACTGAATGCCGTGAAAGAGGAAGCGAGATCGCCGAAGATGACGCGCGGATCGGTCGCCGCCGTGCTGATCCCAGGGAGGCCCGATAGTGCCGGCGCACAGTTCTTCGTCCTCCTGGCGGACCAGCCCGCGCTCGATGGACAGTACACGGTATTGGGCCTCGTCTCGGACGGGATGGAAGTGCTGCAGAAGATTTCGGAAACGCCCGTGGACGGGTCAGGCCTTGCAACCGAGCGAGCCGAAATCCGGCGTGTGACGATTCGAGACACACCGCCCGATCGATTTGTCAGCGATTCCCCACAGCAGCTCGCGACCTACCGGGCGGTCCTGGACACGAGCGCGGGGTCGATCACGATCGAATTCTTCTCGGACAAAGCGCCCGAAACCGTCCGCCAGTTCCTTCGGTTGGCCGACGCGGGCGTCTATAACGGGATGGCCTTCCACCGTGTCGCTCCAGGCTTCGTGATCCAGACCGGCGCTTTATCGTCGCGGCAGGCCCCCCTGTCGGAAAAGCAGCAGAAGCTCGTTCATGACCTTCAGCCGGAGTTCAACGACACGAAACATGTGAAGGGTATTGTGTCGATGGCGCGCGGAAACGAGCCGGCCAGTGCGTCTACGTCGTTTTTTGTTTGCACCGGGACCTCGACCGCGCTTGACGGCGTCTACACAGCGTTTGGTCGTGTCGTCGATGGAATGCCGGCGGTCGACACGATCGAGGCCGCGCCTCGCACGGGAGAGAACCCCAACGCCCGGATCGACCTGAGGAGTGTCCGAATCATCAGCCGGTGACGCGCGCCACTTTCACCGCCACGCCAACCAGATACTCCACTTGAATCGTGTCGCCCGACTCCAGGTTTCGTGCGACCGCCTCGGGCCCCAGCCGCACCACGTGCGTCTGCCCGTCCGGATCTCCCGGATCGGTGAAGAACACATCGAGCGACAGCTGGCCGTGGATGCTGACCGGCTGCACACGTTTCAGGATCCCGTCGCGAGTCCCCTTGAGCATGGTCTCCTGTCCCGCGCGGTTGCCGGGCTCGAGCGTGCCCGTGAGCTATTCTAGTCGTCAAACGGCAGGGAATCTGTCGCTTTGATGGTCTCCGATTCGCCGCCGAAGTTGTGGACGCTGACGCCCAGCAGGCGTACGGCCCGTTTCCCGGCGTCGGTTCGTTCGAGCAATTGTACTGCCCGGGACGTGATCGTTCCCTCGTCGCGCGTCGGGGTGTCGGTGTGGCTGCGCGTCACGGTCGTGAAATCCGCGTAGCGGACTTTGATCGTGACTGTCCGGGCGAGCAACGAGTTCTTCGCGAGCCAGCGAGCACTCTGACGCGCCATCTTGGCGATCTCGTCTCGAACGGCCGCGAGGTCCGTCAGGTCTTCCGGGTACGTACTTTCCGATCCCGAGGATTTCGACGCCCGGTTCGGGACGACTGGCCGGTCGTCGGCACCGTCGGCAAGCTTCCGGAGCCAGGCGGCGAGGCTGCCAACGGTATCGCGCAGTAGAGTGGGCTCAGCAGTGCGGACGTCCACGAGTCGCAAGATCCCTCGCGCCCGCAGCTTGCGGGCGGTCACGGGCCCCACACCCCAGAGCGCATCGACGGGAAGCTGCTGCAGGAAGGGTTCCACGCGCCCGGGGCTGATGACCGTCAGGCCGTCGGGCTTCGACCACGCGGAAGCGATTTTAGCCAGAAATTTGTTCGGTGCCACGCCGGCCGACGCGGTCAGCCCTGTCTCCTCTCGAATGCGTTCTTTCAGCCGGCGCGCGACATTGGTGGCCAGCGGCTCGTTCCATGAGTTCTCGGTGACGTCGAGATACGCTTCATCCAGCGAGAGCGGCTCGACGAGCGGCGTGACCTCGCGGCATATCGAGAAGACGACCGACGAAGTGGCCTTGTAGCGGGAAAAGTCCGGCCGGACGACAACAAGCGATGGGCACAGGCGCATGGCTCTGGCCATCGACATGGCCGAGTGAACGCCGAAGGCGCGCGCCTCATAGCTGGCGGCGGCCACCACCCCTCGGCGATCTGGTTGGCCGCCGACGGCCACCGGCCGTCCGCGCAGGCCGGGCGCATCTCGCTGCTCCACGGACGCGTAGAAGGCGTCCATGTCGATATGCAGAATTCGTCGGACCATAGTCGGGCCGTTTGCGGACCCCGACGGCAGAATGTACACTTTTCCCATCCCATGCCGCAGTTTATCTACACGATGAAGGGTCTCGGGAAGGTTCATCCTCCCGATGTCCGCGTGCTCGACGATATCTGGCTGTCCTTCTACTTTGGCGCCAAGATTGGCGTGCTTGGTCTGAACGGCGCGGGCAAGAGCTCGCTCCTGCGCATCATGGCAGGCGAAGACCAGAGCTTCCTCGGCGAAGCGTTCCCGGCGTCCGGTATCTCGATCGGCTTTCTCCAGCAGGAACCCCGGCTCGATCCGAGCAAAACGGTCCTGGGCAACGTCGAGGAAGGCGTCGCGCCCGTCAAGGCCCTGCTCGCTCGGTACGACGAGCTCAACGCGAAGCTGGGCGAGGAGCTCTCGCCGGACGAGATGGACAAAGTCCTCGAGGAACAGGCGCGGGTCCAAGACAAGGTCGAAGCGGCCAACGCCTGGGATCTGGACGCCCGCTTGGCGCTGGCGATGGACGCCTTGCGGCTGCCTCCGCCGGACGCCGACGTCACGAAGCTCTCCGGCGGCGAGCGTCGGCGCGTCGCCCTCTGCCGGCTGCTGCTGCAATCGCCGGATCTGTTGCTTCTCGACGAGCCGACCAACCATCTCGACGCGGAGTCGGTCGCGTGGCTCGAACGGTTTCTGAAGGACTACGCTGGAACGGTCGTGGCGGTCACGCACGACCGTTACTTTCTCGATAACGTGGCAGGCTGGATCCTCGAGCTCGACCGGGGACACGGCATTCCGTGGGAAGGCAACTACTCCTCCTGGCTCGAACAGAAACAGAATCGACTTGCGCAGGAAGAGAAGGCCGAAAGCAAACGGCAGCGGACACTGGAGCGCGAGTTGGAGTGGATCCGCATGTCACCCCGGGCGCGTCAGGCGAAAGGAAAAGCCCGCCTCAACGCGTACGAGGCACTCCTGCGGGAAGAGACGGCCCAGAAGGTCGAGGGTGCGGAGATCTACATCGCACCGGGGCCTCGCCTTGGCGACATCGTCGTGGAAGCTCGAAGCCTTCGGAAGGGGTACGGCGATAACCTGCTGATCGACGATCTCACCTTCACGCTGCCTCGGGGCGGGATCGTCGGCGTGATCGGACCGAACGGCGCCGGGAAGACGACCCTCGTTCGGATGATCACCGGCCAGGAGCGTCCCGACGGCGGGACGCTGAGGGTCGGCGACACCGTCCAGATCGGCTACGTCGACCAGAGCCGCGAGGCCCTCGATCCGGACAAGACCGTGTGGGAAGAGATTTCCGGCGGCTACGACGAGATCGAGCTTGGCAAGCGGAAGGTCGCTTCGAGGGCGTACGTCTCGTGGTTCAACTTCAAGGGGCCGGCTCAGCAGCGCAAGGTTGGCGGCATGTCGGGCGGGGAGAGAAACCGCGTGCATCTCGCCAAGCTCCTGAAGCAGGGGAGCAACCTTCTGCTGCTGGACGAGCCGACCAACGATCTCGACATCGACACGCTTCGCGCTCTCGAAGAAGCGCTCCTCAATTTTGCTGGCTGTGCCGTCGTGATCAGTCACGATCGCTGGTTTCTCGACCGTATCGCGACCCACATGCTCGCCTTCGAGGGAGACAGTCAGGTCGTCTGGTTCGAAGGGAACTGCCAGGACTACGAAGCAGACCGGAAGCGCCGCCTCGGGGCTGCGGCCGACCAGCCGCACCGGATCAAGTACCGCAAGCTCACACGCACGTAAACAGCGCTAGTGACGCGACACTAGCGCTGACCCACTTTCGTCCGAAAATACTCAATCGTCTTGACGAGTCCTTCCTCGAGCGCGACATGCGGCTCCCAGCCGAGCAGGGTTCTCGCGCGCGTGATATCCGGCTGTCGCACTTTCGGATCGTCGGTCGGAAGCGGCCGGTATACGATCCGGCTTTTCGAGCCGGTCATGGCGATGATCGTCCGCGCGATCTCTTCGATCGTCGTCTCTCGAGGGTTGCCGATGTTGACCGGCTCGTTGACCGCCGACAACATGAGTCGCAGGACGCCGTCCACCAGATCGGTGATGTAGGTAAAGCTCCGCGTCTGCCTGCCGTCGCCGAACACCGTGACGTCTTCGTTGTGAAGCGCCTGCGTCATGAACGCCGGAACCGCACGGCCGTCCCGGACACGCATGCGGGGACCGTAGGTGTTGAAGATCCGCACGATCTTCGTGTCCAGCCCATGATAGCGGTGGTAGGCCATGGTCATGGCTTCCGCGAACCGCTTCGCTTCGTCGTACACACCGCGCGGGCCGACGGGGTTGACGTTGCCCCAGTAGGTTTCCTTCTGGGGATGCTCGAGCGGATCGCCGTACACCTCCGAGGTGGACGCCAGGACGAACTTCGCACCTTTCGCCTTCGCAAGGCCGAGCGCTTTATGGGTGCCGAGAGCACCGACCTTCAGGGTCGGAATCGGGAGCTCCAGATAGTCGATTGGGCTGGCCGGGCTTGCCCAGTGCAGCACGAAATCGACCGGACCTTCGACGTAAACATAGTTCGTGACGTCGTGCTTGATGAAGGTGAAGTCGCGGTTGACGAGATGAGCGATGTTGGTGACGTCACCGGTCAGCAAGTTGTCGATTCACACGACTTGGTATCCGCGGTCGAGCAGGGCTTCAGACAGGTGCGAGCCGATGAAGCCCGCAGCTCCGGTGATCACGACGCGTGTGCTCATATGTGGTGAGACCGCGGGCGTCAGTACGCGTGTTTGTGGAAGAATCCCCTCAGCAGCGTCAGCCACATGATCTTGAGGTCGAGACGAACCGACCAATTTTCAATGTAGTACAGATCGTACTCGATCCGCTTCTCGAGGGGCGTGTTCCCGCGCCAGCCGTTCACTTGCGCCCATCCCGTCAGACCGGCTTTCACCTTGTGTCGCAGCATGTATTGGGGAATGCGGTTCTTGAACTGCTCGACGAAGTGCGGGCGTTCCGGGCGTGGTCCCACCAGGGACATGTCGCCCCGGAGCACGTTCCAGAGCTGCGGCAGCTCGTCGAAGTTCGACCTCCGCAGGAAGCGACCGAGCGGCGTGACCCTGGGGTCGTCCACAACTGCCCACACCGGCCCTGTGTGCCGCTCGGCATCGTCATACATCGAGCGGAACTTGACGATCGTGAACGCCTTGCCGTCGAGTCCCATTCGTGCCTGGCGGTAAAACACGGGCCCCTTCGAGGTGAGCTTGACCAGGAGCGCCAGTAGACCGACCGGGACCACGAGAACAGCAAGCGCCCCGACCGAGATGACGACATCGATGGTCCGCTTGACGACGCTGTTGAAGCCTTGCAGGGGAATGTCGTTGATGTTGATGACGGGGATGCCGTCGAGGTCCTCCAGGCGCGCCCGGAGCGTGATGACCTGCAGCAGATCGGGCACAACCTTTACGTCCACCATTTCGCGGCTGGTGCTGTCGAGGAGCTCCAGCATGCGAAGGTGCTGTTCGGGCGGAAGAGCCACATAAAGGTGGTCGATGGTCTCCCGTGCGGTGATCTCGGCGGCCTCATCCAGACCGCCGAGCAGGGGTAGCCCTCGGTAACCGAGATGGTCGCCGGCGGCGCGGTCGTCCACGAAGCCGACCAGCTGATAGCCGAGCTCACGATGCTCCAGAATCTTGTCCGCGACGAGTCTGCCAAGCTCGCCCGAACCCGCGATCAGAATCCGCTTAAGCCCGATGCCGGCGCGCCAGCGCCGCTCCAGCACCTCGCGTATCAGCTCGCGGGACCCATAAGTGAGCGTGACGTTGAGGACCAGGAAGATCGCCCAGGCGCCCTGTGAGACCTCGAACAGGCCGGCTCTCTTGGCCGCGTCGGTGGCGAAGTAAGTCTGGACGTACAGAGTTGCGACAAGGCCGAAGACGACCGCGAAAATGCTGCCGACGAAGATCGCAAAGAAATCGTCCACCCGAGACCGGCCGCGTCGAAAACGATACAACCCCTGGAGAAAAAAGCTGAGCGGCACGACGAGCGCCACGAGCGGCAGCACGTTGATGTACTGCCGCAAAGGAGGAATACCCTTGGTGACGGGAAGCAGACCCGTGTGGAAGCGCAGAGCGTAGGCGACGATGAAGGCCGACAACCCAAGCAGGGCGTCCGAGACGACGTGAAACGCCACCAGCAGGCGGTTGTGTCTAATCATTCCGCACGCTCTCGCGTCGCCATGTCACCAACAAGAGCCTCGAGTTCATCTCCAAAACGTTCGCGGCCGAAACGCTCGGCGTTCCGGCGAATGTCCGCAGGGTCGAATCGCCGGCCGACAGCCTCGCGAATGGCCTCAGCAAACGCCTCTCGTGTCGGATCGTTCACGAGAATTCCGGTCGTGCCGGACACGACGGTTTCGAGCGCCCCGCCTCGACCGAGCGCGACGACCGGCCGACCGCAGGCCTGCGCCTCGAGCGGAACGATCCCGAAGTCCTCTTCGCCCGGCAGCAGGACGACGGCGGCTCGGCGGTAGAGTTCCCGCACCTCTTCGTCGGTCCGCCGTCCCAGAAACTCTGTGCAACCCTCGGCCAGCCGTTCAAGCGCACGCCGTTCGGGGCCGGTGCCGACGATCTTCAACGGAATGCGCGCCAACGCGCACGCGCTGATGGCCAAATCGAGCCGCTTGTAGGGCACCAGGGCCGAGACAATAAGCGCGTATCGTGCCGCCCCTCCGCCGTCCGGACAAAAGAAGCGCGTATCGACCGGCGGATAAACGACGATCGCCTCGCGATTATAGTATCGACGGATCCTGCCCGCAACATAATGAGAAATAGCCACATAGCGCCCCACGCGGCAGGCGGTGTCACGGTCCCAGCGGGCCAGACGCCCCATGACCGGCCGCATCAGGCGGCTCCCCAGGCGGCCGATTCGTTGGGGCCCGAAGTAGGCGTCGAACTGATCCCAGGCATACCGCATCGGCGTCAAACAGTAGCAAAGGTGCCGCGCCCCAACCGCGGTGATGACCGACTTGACGCAGCAGTGGCTGACGCTCACGACCACATCGAAGCGACCGAGGTCGAAACGCTCAACCGCGGCAGGGAAGAGAGGCAAAAAGTACCGATAGTGCCGGGCCGCGCCGGGAAGCTGCTGGATGAACGACGTGTGGATCGGCAGGCGCTCGATGGTCGGAGAAACCGATCCCGGGACATGGACGAGCGTGAAGAGTTCGGCGTCGGGGAAGCGTTCGCACAACACCTCGAGTGCTTTCTCGCCGCCCCGCATGCCGGTCAACCAGTCGTGGACGAGCGCGATCTTCACGAACGAGGCGCTCCGCTCTCGCGCTCCGCGGCCTGCGTGGCGGCTGCGCGCGCTCCAACGTGGGCGACTTCGCGGTAAATGTCGCGCACGCGTCGGACCGACGCCTCCCAGGAGAACTGGCGGGCGCGCAACCATCCCTTGCGCCGAAGATCGCGCTGGAGCGCTTCGCTGGTCAGCACCCGGTGGATGCCGTCCGCGATCGCGATCGGATCGTAGGGATCGACGAGCAGCGCCGCATCGCCCGCCACCTCGGGCAGCGACGACACATTCGACGTGACGACGGGCGTGCCGCTGGCCATGGCCTCGAGCGGCGGCAGGCCGAATCCTTCATAGAGCGACGGAAACACGAAAACCCCTGCCAGACGGTACATCACCGCCAGCGTTTCCTCCGGCAGATACCCGATAAACCGCACGTGCTGGTGGAGCTGATAGCGATGAACCGCGCGACGCAGCGCCGCGTACTTCGAAATCTCGTCCCCGATCATCACCAGCTTCAGCCGACCGAGGCCTCGCTGTCGCACCAGATTGAAGGCCTCGATGAGCCGCTCGAGGTTCTTGTGCGGCTTCACGTTGCCTGCGTACAGCACGAACGGGTCGTGGAGTTGGTACCGCTCCCGGACGCGAACAACGTCCTCCTCGCGTGGTTCGATGCTGAAGCGTTCGTCGAAGGCGTTGTAAATCACATCGATCTTGTCTGGCGGAGTACCGAAGAACTTGATGATGTCCCTTTTGGAGCTCTCGGAGACCGTCAGGATTCTGGTCGCCCGGCGCGCGGCAAAGGCCATCGAGGCGCGCGCATAGGCGAGCGCGAAGCGGTTCGGCAGGTACTGCGGAAACATCAGGTGGATGCAGTCGTGGATCGTCACCACGGACTGGCAGGGGACCAGCGGCGGCAGGACATAATGTGGGGCGTGAAACAGCGTGACGCCGTGGCGCTTGAGCGCGAGGGGAATCCTGAGCTGCTCGGCGACCGAGTAGTTGCCGGCTGCCTCTGCCACCGGACGGAAGTTCTCGCCGAGGGACGCCAATGCGGTCACGTCCTGGGGCCGGCAGAACAACACGAACTCCGACGTCCGGTCGATCCGCGCCAGCTGTCTCAGCAGGTTCCGGATGTAGGTGCCGATCCCGAAATCGTGCAGCTTCCGGGCGTCTATGCCGATCCGCACGCCGCGATCATAGCAGGGCGGGCGACCGGCGGCGGGCGTGGCCTCGTCGCGGCGTAATGGGGCCGTGCGCCGGCCGGGACTACTAATGACACTAGCGGCGAAGGCGCTTGTACAGCCGTAGCAGCGTCGCCAGAGCCGGGTGGTGTTTCTCGTAGAACGCCAGATGGCTGCGGCGGTAGGCCATGGCTGTCGCCGCAGGTGCCGCGGCCACCGACCTCCCACGTAAGTGCACGATCTCCACGGCGGGTGTGAACAGAATGCGGCGACCTCGCGCCCGGATCGCGGCACAAAAGTCGACGTCTTCCGTGTACATGAAAAAGCGCTCGTCAAGCAGACCCACGGCTTCAGCATCAGCTCGCCGGACGAGCAAGCACGCGCCGCTGACCCAGTCTGGGCACTGCTGCTCTCTGGTGAGAGCCTCCACCCTCCGGACAATCGCCGGGTCCCTTCGTTCCAGACCAAGAACCATCCGCTTCTGCCGCCATTCGCTGAGCGGCGTGATCATCGGGCCGAACGAGAGCTCCGCAAGCCCTGATTCGCCGACCAGGCGCGGTCCAACCACTGCCGTGTCTGGACGCTGTTGCAGTTCCCGAAGCAGTCCATCGACGGCGCCGGCAGGGACGATGGTGTCGCTGTTCAAGAGGAGGAGGTTGGCCCCGCTGCTCGATCGAATGCCGTCGTTGTTTGCCGCCGCAAACCCGCGGTTGACCGGAGATTCGATGACCTTCACATTGCCCCAGCAGCGTGCAACCCCGACGCTGCCGTCCGTCGACCCGTTGTCCACCACGACAATCTCATGGGCGGCAACCGCCGGCGGGTCGTGGAGTGAGGTCAGGCACCGCGCGAGATCGACTGCGGCGTTGTAACTGACGATGATGATCGAAACGTCGATCACACGCGCTCCTCGTCGAGAGGAGACCCCGAAGCCGCCCGTTCCAGCACGTCCAGCGTCCGGCTCGCCGCCTGCGCCCACTCGTACCGCGCCAGAATCGCGGGTGCCGCCCCGAGCACCCGCGCGCGCGCGCCTTCGTCGAACAGAATCGAAGCCAGCCCCTGGGTGATCGCCGCGCTGTCTCCCGGCGGCACGAAGATCGCCGCTCCCCCGAGGCTTTCCCGCGCAATCGGTGTGTCGAGAAGCACCGCTGGGACGCCCGCAGCGAGGGCCTCGAGAGGTGTGAGGCCGAGGCCCTCGTATTCCGATAGAAAGGCAAACGCCCGCGACGAAGCGTACAGCGCGCGCAACTGCTCGTCGGAGACGTACCGCTGCCAGCGCACTCGGTCGGTGAGTCCCTCAGTGGCGATCACCTGCCCGATGTCCTCGTACGGATGACTTCTGTTGTCTCCGACGATCTCCAGCGAAGCGCAGGGGTGGGTCTGGGCGAGAGGCGCGAACGCCCGGATGAGATCGGGCACATGCCGGCGATTGAAGATCGATCCGACAAACAGGATCTTTAGTTCCTGGTGGCTGCCGGCGGTGGGACCCCAGACCAGTGGCGTGATGCCCGGGGGAACGACCTGAATACGCCGCTCGGGCACCCCGAGGCGCTCGACGAGCTCGCGTCTGGAAAACTCGGAGATCGCAATGACAGCGTGGGCACTCGCCGCGGCGCGGCGGGTCAGGAGCCGACGGCGCAGGCCTTCGCGGGCCGTAAACCACTCCGGGTGAGCGATGAACGAAATATCGTGGATGGCCACTACCGTCGGGACGCTCGTGAGCAGGGGCGTGGTATAGGCCGGCGCGAAAAATACGTCCAGATGATCGCGCCGGGCGGCGATCGGCAGCTGGATCTGTTCCCATATGGTCCCGCCGGCGCCCTCCACCGTCCGCGTGAGGAAGCGTCGGTTGTCGAGGCGGCTCCTGAGCGGCTCGTGTGCGTAAAGCACGAACTCGTGCCGCCGGGCCTGGTCCTCTGTCGACCATTCGTGGAGCAGGCCGGCCAGATACCGGCCCACACCGGTTGTGTGCCCGCAGAGCTCCCGAGCATCGATACCAATGCGCATCCGATCAGACCGCTCTGCTCTTCCGGGCCCGGGCCTCGATCGCCAGCCGGTAGGCGGCGAGCACATTGCGCGCGGCGTGCTCCCAGGTGAACCGCTTGGCTCGTTCGATACCTCGTGCCGTGGCGCCTGCGGCCAACGGCTTGTCGTCGATGAGGCGTTCGATGGCCGCGGCCATCTGCTGCGGGGCATCGGGCTCGACGAGCAGGCCGGCACCTCCGAGAACTTATGGCAGCGCTCCGCGGTTGGCCGCAACGACTGGAACGCCGACAGTCATCGCTTCGAGCACAGGGAGGCCGAATCCCTCGTCCAAGGACGGCTGGATGAGCATCAGCGCGCCTTCGTACAGCTCCCGACGCTTGGCGGCATCCACGTAGCCGACGTGGCGTACCAGCCCCTGAAGGGGCGGACGCGTCAGCCGCTTCAGCCACTCTTCAGCCAGATCCGTGGCCTTTCCGGCGAGCACCAGCGGAGGCATGCGCCGGCGAAGAGTCAGCCCCTCGTACGCGTCCAGAAGCGCGCCGACGTTCTTGCGGGGCTCCAAGGTTCCAAGAAACAGCAAGTAGGCGCCGGCGGGCGCTCCGGCGCTGCGCGCAGCCCACGGCGGAGCCCCCGGCGAGCACACGGAAATTCGCTCGGGCGGGACGTCGAGGAGCCGTTCGACCTCTCGCGCCGTGAACTCGGACGGAACGATCACCTGGTCCGCGCGATGCGCGTGGCTGCGGACCAGCGCGGGATAGTCGCGGCGGATCTCGGCCAGGGTGCGCTCGGGGTGGAGGAGGAAGTTGAGGTCGTGGATGGTGACGATCTGGGCCGCGCTGCGGGCGGGCAGCAGCAGAGGATGGGGCGAGTGCGTGACATCGAACCGCTCGCCGGCGAGGGTCTCAGCGGCAGGCCACTCGAGCCGATGCCAGGCGAAGTTCAGCACGCGCACCGGGACACGCCGATCAACAGTCTTCACTCCGGCCAGTTCGCGCGGCACGACGAAGCGATCCTTCCAGGAGCTCGAAAACAGCGTGAGGCGCAGATCGCCAGCAGCATCGGCCGCGGATGCAGCGACGAGGGCGCAGGCGATCTGGTGGGTGTACTCGCCGGCGCCGCTTCGCTCGCGAAGCGCCGGCCGATAGTCCATGAGGACGCGCACTTGTGTAAGTCTTTCCGAGTCAGTATCTTATTGTGATATGAAAATCGCCGTCGTGGGAACAGGATATGTCGGTCTCGTGGTGGGCGCGTGTCTGGCGGAAACCGGAAATGATGTCATTTGTGCGGACAAAGACGAGGCCAAGATCGCGATGCTCGACGCCGGGAAGATGCCGATTTACGAACCGGGTCTCGAGGAGATGGTCCGTCGCAATCACGCGGAAGATCGTCTGAGATTCACCACCGACTTGCCGACGGCCGTGCGGGCGTCGGAGATCGTGTTCATTGCGGTGGGCACGCCACAGGGCGAAGACGGCGCCGCCGACCTGCAGCACGTGCTCGCCGTCGCGCGGGACGTGGGGCGAACCATCAACAAGTACACCGTGATCGTCGACAAGAGCACCGTGCCGGTCGGAACCGCGAAGAAGGTGCACGCAGCGATTGCCCAGGAGACCACGCAGCCCTTCGGCGTCGTCAGCAATCCCGAATTCCTCAAGCAGGGGGCAGCCATCGAGGACTTCATGAAGCCCGACCGGGTGGTGGTCGGGAGCGACGACGAGCGTTCCGCACAGCTCATGCGAGAGCTGTACGCGCCGTTCCTCCGAACCGGTGCGCCGATCATGATGATGGACACGGCGAGCGCGGAACTGTCGAAGTATGCGGCCAACTCCCTTCTCGCCACCCGTATTTCGTTCATGAACGAGGTCGCCAACGTGTGCGAGCTGGTCGGAGCCGATGTCGACCAGGTCCGGAAGGCCATCGGGGCCGATCGCCGGATCGGGGCATCCTTTCTGTTTCCCGGTGTGGGCTACGGAGGCAGCTGTTTTCCGAAAGACGTGAAGGCGCTGCTCAAGTCGTCGGGCGACCAGGGCTACGACTTCAAGATCTTGCGGGCCGTCGAAGAAGTCAACGAGCGGCAGAAGCTGCGGCTCGTGACGAAGCTGGAACAGCATTTTGGCGACCTGAAGGGGCGCACGATCGCCGTCTGGGGCCTCGCGTTCAAGCCTCGGACCGACGACATGCGAGAGGCCCCCGCCGTGCCGATCGTCGAACACCTGCTCGGCCACGGCGCGGCCGTGCGCGCCTACGACCCCGAGGCCACGGCCACCGCACGAAGAATTTTCGGCCGGCGGGTCACGTTCTGCGAGAAGAGCTACGAGGCCTTGGCCGACGCCGACGCGCTCGTCATCGTCACGGAATGGAACGAGTTCCGGGAGCCAGATTTTCGCAAAATGCGCCAGCTCCTCAGGTCGCCGGTCGTCTTCGACGGCCGCAACATCTACTCCCCCGAGCAGATGCGGACGCTCGGATTCACGTACTTCTCCATTGGCCGCTGACCGAGGCCGCGTGCTGGTGACCGGCGGCGCCGGCTACGTCGGCAGCCACGTCGCAAAGGCCTTGCGGCGGGCGGGTTACGCGGCGGTCGTGTTCGACAACCTCGTGGCAGGCCACCGCGAAGCAGTCCGCTACGGCGAGTTCGTCGAGGGGGACGTGACCGACGTGGCGGCCGTGACAAGCGCGATTGGTCGTCACGACATCTCAGCCGTCATGCATTTCGCGGCATTTCTCGATGTTGGCGCCTCGGTGCGCGACCCCGTCGGGTACTATCGCAACAACGTGGGGGGCGCGCTGGGTGTGCTCGAGGCCATGGCCTCGACGTCGGCCAGGCACTTCGTGTTCTCATCGACGTGTGCGACCTACGGCGAGCCGGTCGCGACACCGATTCTCGAGACCCACCCCCAGAATCCCATCAACAGCTACGGCGAGACGAAGCTGGCCGTGGAGAGAGCGCTGCCGCATTTCGAACGCGCGTACGGGATCCACGCGATCGCGCTCCGCTACTTCAACGCGGCCGGCGCCGACCCGGACGGCGAGATTGGCGAGGATCACACACCGGAGATTCATCTGGTTCCGCGGGCCATCGAGGCGGCAACCGGTGGCCGCCCGCTGGAGGTGTTCGGCGACGACTACCCGACCCCGGATGGGACCTGCGTACGCGACTACGTTCATGTCTCCGATCTGGCGGACGCGCACGTCAGCGCCCTTCGCGCCGTGACTGCCAGCGGGCGGTCGGCGGTGTACAACCTCGGCACCGGGCGAGGCTGCTCGGTGCTCGAGGTAATCGCGACGGTCGAACGGGTCGTCGGCCACCGCGTATCGTGGTCGAGGGGACCCCGGCGGCCGGGCGATCCGGCCGTCCACTGTGCCTCGTCGGAAAGGGCGCGGGCAGCACTTGGCTGGACACCCCGATTGTCCGACCTTGACTCGATCGTGCGCACGGCCTGGGCATGGCGCCAGTCGCATCCCCACGGCTACCGTGCGGCGGTTCATCCGTGACCGACCTCTCGCTGCTTTCCCGCCTGTTCGGATACGCGAAGCCGTACCGGGGGCGCCTCGCGTGGGCCGGCGTGGCGATGGTCGCGTACGCCGTCGGCTCGGCCGGCCTTGCGGCGCTCATCAAGACGGTCTTTGACCAGGTTCTCCCGAATCGAGACCGCCTCGCGGCTGTCGCGTGGGCGATCGTGGGACTCAACGTGCTGAAGGGCGTCGGGTCCTACGGGTCGTCGTACCTGATGGCGGATGTTGGCCAGCGCGTGGTGATGGACCTGCGAAACGCGCTCTACTACCACATTCTCGGTCAGTCCGCGGGGTTCTTCGCCCACCGCACGACCGGCCAGCTCATGTCCCGTATCAACAACGACGTTGGCCAGGTCCAGCAGGCCGTGTCCGAGACCGGGGGCGATTTGGCTCGAGAGACGCTCGCGCTCATCGGCTTCGCGGGCCTGCTCTTCTACTATGACGCTTGGCTGGCGCTCTTCTGCCTCATCAGCGCACCGCTCGTCGTGTATCCGTTGATCCGGCTCGGCCAGCGCGTGCGCCGTACGACGCGACGGAGTCAGGAAGCGCTCGAGCGGCTGTCGCACATCAGCGCCGAAGCGCTCACCGGCCATCGCATTGTGAAGGCGTTCGGGACCGAAGGGACGGAGGCCCAAAAATTCAACCGGGCCGGCTTCCATCTGTTCCGGACGAACATGAAAGTAACGGCGGCGCTCTCCAGCCTCCCACCGCTGATGGAACTGCTCGGCGGTATCGGCATGGCGGGCGCTTTATGGTACGGCAGCCGCGAGATTGGAAAAGGGAACCTGACGATTGGGGAGCTCACGTCGTTCATCGCCACGCTCTTTCTGATGTACGGCCCCGCGAAGAAGCTGAGCCGTGTGAACGCGAATCTGCAGCAGGCCATGGCTGCGTCCGACCGGATCTTCGAGCTGCTGGATACCCATACCGAGGTGACCGAGAAGGCCGGTGCTCGGGCGCTTGAGCCGTTCCACGACACCATTGAATTCCGGGATGTCAGCTTCAAGTACGAGGAGATGCCGGGGCGAATTCTCCGGGGCATCTCGGTTGTGGTCAAGGCGGGAGAGATGGTCGCCATCGTCGGGCGAAGCGGGGCCGGCAAAACGACGATGGTGAACCTGTTGCCCCGGTTTTACGATGTGACGAGCGGGAGCATCGCGATCGACGACGTCGATATCAGGGACGTCACGCTGACGTCGCTCCGTCGCCAGATCGGCATGGTGACGCAGGAGACCGTGCTGTTCGACGACACCATTGCGAGCAACGTGGCGTATGGCACTCCGCATGCCACGCCCGAACAGATCGAGGCCGCCGCGCGGGCAGCCAACGCTCACACGTTCATCACCGCGATGCCTCAGGGATATCGGACCCGCATCGGTGAGCGCGGACAACGCCTGTCGGGGGGGCAGCGGCAGCGGTTGGCCATTGCAAGGGCCCTCCTGAAGAATGCGCCGATCCTGGTTCTCGACGAAGCCACCTCGGCGCTCGATGCCGAGTCCGAGTTGCTGGTGCAGGAGGCCCTGACGAATCTGATGCTGGACCGGACGTCGTTCGTCATTGCCCACCGGCTGTCGACGATTCGCCGAGCCGATGCCATCATCGTGATCGAGCGTGGCCGTATTGTCGAAGTCGGGCGGCACGAGGAGTTGCTCGCCAGGCCGGCCGGCACGTACGCCCAGCTGTATCAGCTTCAGCTCTTGGAAGGACGGAAGGCGGAACGGCGCATGGTGCCGTCGTGATCAAGTCGATGACCGGCTTCGCCGCGGTGACCCGCGAAGACGATCGAGCGACCGTGTCGGTGACGCTCCGCGGGCTCAATCATCGCTACCTCGATCTCCAGCTGCGGATGCCGCAGAGCCTGGCGGGCATCGAGAACGAGGTTCGCGCGCTCGTGGCCACCCGTGTCGCCCGTGGCCGCGTGGAGCTGAGCCTGTCGCTGCAGCTGCGGCAAGTTCCGGGCATCGAGGTTGAGTTCAACGACGAGTTCGGCCGTGCCCTCGAGAGCGCGCTCGATCGGGCGCGGGAGCGGGGGCTCGTCGCGGGCCCGTTGACGCCAGGCGACCTGCTGCGGCTGCCGCAGGCGCTGGTGATACGGGAGAAGCCGACCGACGCCGACGAGGTGCTCCTGGCGTCGCTGGCCGCCCGCGCGCGGGCGGCGGTGGCAGAGGTAGTGGCCGATCTCGATTCCATGCGGGTGACGGAAGGTGCGCACTTGCACGCGGATCTCGACCAGCGCCGCGCGCTCGTCGCCGATATCGTCGAGCGGATCGCCGTCGCCGCCGACGAAGGCCGAACCGCCTTGGAGGTGCGCCTCGGTGAACGGGTGGCCGAGCTCCGCGCCGTTCTTCAGGTCGACGAGAGTGCCGTCGCGCAAGAAATCGTGCGGACCGCGGCCCGGTCCGACATCAGCGAGGAAGTGGCGCGCTTTCGTGGTCACGTGTCGCATTGGGTGACCCTGGCCGATGGCCCTGAGCCGTGCGGCCGGAAGCTCGATTTTCTACTGCAGGAAATGAATCGCGAGGTCAACACGATGGGGTCGAAGGCGGACGGTCTCCGCGTGTCGGAGCTCGTCATCGCGGCCAAAGCCGAACTCGAGAAGATGCGCGAGCAGGTGCAGAATGTCGAGTGACGGCCGCGGGCTGTTGTTCATCGTGTCCGCGCCCTCCGGCGCCGGCAAGACGACACTCGTCGAGCGTCTCGTCGAGCAGACGCCCCATCTCACGATGTCGCGATCCTACACATCGCGTCTCGCACGGCAGGGCGAAGCCGATGGCGTAGACTATAATTTTGTGACACGCCAGCGGTTCGAGGAGATGATTGCCGCCGGCGAGTTCATGGAATGGGCCGATGTCTTCGGCAATCTTTACGGCACCTGCGCGGTGGATACCCACCGGATCCTGTCTGGCGGAAACGACGTGGTTCTCGTTATCGACGTGCAAGGCGCCCGGCGGCTCCGGCAGCAGGGGATGGCGACCACGACGATCTTTGTCATGCCGCCGTCGTACCAGGTTCTCGAGCAGCGGCTCCTTGGGCGCAGTAAGGACCCCGCTCCCTCGATTCAGCTGAGGCTGCAAGTGGCGCGTGAAGAGGTCACGTCCTTCGAGGAATATGACTTCATCGTGATCAACGACGAGCTGACGACGGCCGTCGATCGGTTGCGGAGCATTGTTCTGGCCGAGCGCGCCCGGACCGGCCGCATGCGCGCGACGGCCCGCCACATCGTGAGGTCGTTCTCGTAAAGGGCTCTCTGGCGGGGGTGATGGCAGTGAATGGCCGCGACGCCTGGCGCGGTCGACACGAATACGGGGCATGGTCCCCGGGGAAGGGACGAAGATGATCGATCGCAGCAAGTTGACGAACGCATTCGAGTTTGTGGTGACCGCCGGTGCTCGCGCGCGCCAGTTGCTTGCGGGATCGACGCCCCGAGTGGCCACGGGGGTTCACAAGAAAGTGACCATCGCCCAGGAGGAAGTGTTCACGAGGGCGGTTGAAAAGATCGAGAGGGTCAGCGCCGAAGCACCTGGCACCTCAGCACGTAGCACCCAAGCACCCAAGCACCCAAGCACCTAAGCACCTAAGCACCTTATGGCCCTATGTTGATAGCCCTCGGAGTGACCGGCGGAATCGGCGCATACAAAGCCGTCGAGGTCGCTCGAGGTCTGCAGAAGCGCGGGCACGAGGTGGTCGCCATTATGACTGCTTCGGCGACTCGATTCGTGGGGCCGATGACATTCGAAGCGATCACGCGCCATCGCGTCGTCACTGGTCAGTTCGAGCCGGGCGCCAACGCGGACATCGAGCACATCGCCCTGGCGTCGTCGATCGACCTGCTCCTCATTGCCCCCGCGACCGCCAACATCATCGGAAAGCTGGCCAACGGCATCGCCGACGACTTCTTGTCGACACTGTACACGGCGACCCGCGCGCCTCTGCTCCTGGCGCCGGCGATGAATACCGAGATGTTCTCGCACGAGGCGGTTCGCCACAATCTGGATGTCCTCGCGGCGCGGGGCGCCAGGTTCGTCGAGCCGGGCGAGGGCTACCTGGCGTGCGGGTGGATCGGGAAGGGCCGCCTGGCCGAGCCGGACGTCATTGTCCAAGCCGCCGAGGCGATACTGATGCCCGGGGGGGCGCTCGCCGGCCATCGCGTGCTCGTCACGGCCGGGCCAACCTTCGAGGATCTGGATCCGGTGCGCTACATTGGCAATCGGTCGAGCGGTCGCATGGGATTTGCGCTCGCGGCCGAGGCAGGCCGACGAGGTGCCCACGTGACCCTTGTGGCAGGCCCCACATCGGTCGAACCACCGCCAGTTCAAGAGCTGGTTCGAGTTCGCCGGGCGGCCGAGATGCATCGGGCCGTCCTCGAGCGGTCACCCTCCGTCGACGTCATCATCATGGCCGCTGCTGTCGCCGACTACGCACCCGATCGGCAGGCCGAGCAGAAGATCTCCAAAGGTGCGGATTCGCTGACGGTCGTGCTCAGACCGACGCCGGACATTCTGGCCGACTTGGGCGCTCGCCGGGCGGCTGCCGGAAAGGGACCTCTGTTGATTGGGTTTGCCGCCGAGACCGAAGACGTCGTCGCGCGCGCGACTCGGAAGTTGCACCAGAAGCACGTGGACCTGATCGTGGCCAACGACGTGTCGCGCAGCGATGCAGGATTCGACGCGGATGCGAACGAGGTGACCATCGTTGGCGCACAGGGTACCGACGCACTCCCGCTGCAATCCAAGTCTCGCGTTGCGGCTGAAATCCTCGATCGCGTCGAGAAGCTGCTCACGGCCAGTCCAGCAGCGGTCGGGCGCGACACGTGACCTTCGGGGAACGGATCGCCGACCACCTGAGATTCGCCGCAGAACTTGGCGTCGCCGGCGTGAGCCGCGACCCTAGGTGGCGTGTGAAGCCGGGTCTGTCGCCCGGGACCGGCGAGGGTGAGGCTGGCGCGCCGGCGCAGTTTGCGCGGAGTCCGGCCGAAGCCCTGGCGGCGGTCAAGGACGACGTCGGTCCGGAGTGCTCCCGCTGCAAGCTGCACAAGCTTGGCCGCCGGCAGGTCGTGTTTGGCGTCGGCAATCCCCAGGCCG
>JBGPJH010000013.1:0-22221 GCA_041485305.1 Vicinamibacteria bacterium
GACGAGGTTGGAGCACACCTTCCGGCAGCGCGGACGCATCGCCGGCGAACGAGACCCCCACGACATGACCGCCCGCCTTCGCCGAGAAACCGACCTCCAGACCGGCATCGGCGTCGTGCGTGTATTTCTCCCACTCAGGGCTGCCGAAAACCGCTCCCGCATAACTTTCCGGCGCTCCCTGGTCCGAGAGCTCGCCTCCGACCGTAAACGCTTTGACGCGCGCGCCATCCAGCCTGACCTCGAGGTCGTGCGGTGACGCGAGACCGCGAATGTAGTCGTACAGGTTCGTCTGAAGATGGATCTTGAGCCGATACTCGCCGTCAACGGGGAACTGATGGTGCACTGCCAAGCCACCGCGCGATCCAAACGGCAGGTCCTCGCTCATCCGGCCGTCCTGAACCAGCATCCTCGGAACGTTGTAGGTGTCCGACGAAGCCGCAGCTGTTGGACGTCCAACGGCAAGGCGTCCAATCTTGCGGGCGGCCGACATGTAGCGCTCCAACAGCGCGGGCGAGACCGAGAGGACTTCTGCAATGTTGTCGAACCCGTGCTGGTCCGCATCGTCGGCTGGCAGCAGCGATCGACCGTCGATCTCGAGCGCGAGCAGGTCGCGCACAGCGTTGGTGTACTCGGCCCGGTTCAAGCGGTGGATCGCCGGCCGGCCGGGATTCGGCTTGGCAGCGGCCGACCGGTCGAGTGCGGCTTCCAACTGGCTGATGAACGCGGACGAGGTTGCTTGATCCGGACGTGGTCGGCCCACAGGAGGCATCGCACCGGCCCGGACCTTGCGCGCCACCTTCTCCCAGAGGTTCGGGTGCAGGCTTACGTCGGTCACGTCGATCGAGTCGAGCATCAGGCCTGCGGTCTTGAGTCGCCCGTTGTGGCAGCTTACACAGTACTTGTCGAGCAGCGCGCGATCCGGCGACGCCGTCGGTGAGCCGGGACCCGATGACTGCCGGTACGAAGGAGTCGTCTTGGACATCAGCGACGGAGCTGACTCCGACACGCTCGTCGCTTGGAGGTAGCCGCAACCGGCCAGCACTACTCCAAGCCAGCCGACGACTGCAGCCTTATGAGTCCTGAACACTCCCACCGACACGCACAAAGAGTACACAGAACGAAGGCGGGAGTATAGGGCGAAAACCCACAATTCGGCTTGTTTTTGGGGCGAGCTGGCTTGACATCTCTTGGCCAAGGACCCAGTATTTCCCAGGGGGAGTCAGATGAGCATCCAACGGGCGAGGCCGGTGCACCCTGGCGCGTTCCGGTTCGTGCCGTTCGCGGTCTGTTGCTTGGCGTTTTCCACACTCGGCTTGGTCGCGTCCCGCGATCTGCGCGTGGTCGATGCCGCGAAACGGCAGGACGGCCAGGCCGTGCGAGCGATGCTCAAGGAGCGGGTCGATGTCAACGCGCCTCAAGCCGACGGTGCAACGGCGCTCCACTGGGCGGCGCACTGGGACGACCTGGAGACGGCTGCGCTCTTGATTCGTGCGGGCGCGAACGTCAACGGCAAAAACGACCTCGACGTCACAGCGCTCTCGCTGGCGTGCGAGAACGGGAGTGCGCCAATGGTCGAGGCGCTGTTGGCGGCGGGAGCGAATCCGAACATTGCTCGCGCCACGGGCGAGACTCCACTCATGATGTGCGCACGGGCGGGCGGCGTTCGGGCGGTCAAGGCCTTGCTCGCCCGCGGAGCGGATGTCAACGCCGCCGAGCGATCGCGCGGGCAGACCTCATTGATGTGGGCCGTCGCGACCCGCCGTCCCGAGGTGGTGCAGGCGCTCACCGAGGCGGGGGCGGACGTGAACGCTCGCACGGTTGCCGGTCTCAAGCGGATCTACTCCGGCCCACGCTACATCACTGCACCTCCTCCGCCCGCCGAGATCGCCCGGACGGTTTCGATGACCCAGGATGGGGGCTACACGCCCTTGCTCTTCGCGGCCCAGCAGGGAGACGTCGAGACGGCCAGCCTTCTTCTGGGCGCGGGGGCGAACGTCAACGATGCCCCGCCGCTCGGTACCAGCCCGCTCGTCGTCGCGGCTCACAGCGGGCACGGGCCCCTCGCGCGCCTGTTGTTGGACAGGGGGGCCGATCCGAACGCTGCCGGCGCGGGTTACACGGCGCTGCACGCCGCGGTGCTGCGCGGCGACCTCGAACTGGTCGATGCGCTGCTCGCCCATGGCGCGGATCCAAACGCTCGCCTCACAAGGGCCACGCAAACCCGGAAGTCCAGCACCGATTTCGCGCTGAGCACGTCGGCCGTGGGAGCCACACCGTTCTGGCTCGCTGCCAAGTTCGGAGAGCCTGCCATTCTGCGCGCGCTTTCGGCGAAGAGCGCCAACGCTCGGCTAGGACTCGATGATGGGACCATGCCGCTGCACGTGGCGGTCATGGGCGCGCTGGGCAATAGCGATCGCCGGGAACGGTATCTGTCGCCCGTGGATCTCGCTGCCCGGGCGCCTGACGAGGACGAGCGGATCACACTCGAAACCGTCAAGACGCTGGCCACGGTGGGCGCCGACCTGAATTCGATCAACCAATCCGGCGACACCGCGCTGCACATCGCCGTGAACAAGGGCTGGAACAGCGTGGTTCAGGTCCTCGCGGATCTGGGCGCCGACCTGTCCGTGAAGAACAAGAGGGGATTTACACCCCTGGCGATAGCCATGGGCGCCGCGGCTCGTGCCCGGCCTGCGTACGCCCTCGAGACGCTCTCCGAGAGTGAGCGACTCAAGAGCACAGCGGATCTACTGCGAAAGCTGGGCGCTACTGCCTAGCCGCCGGTCTGGGCGCCACGACGGCGACGTCGTTGACGGCCTTCTCCGGAACCTCGAGGCCGCGTTCTTTCATCAACTCGCGAATGAGGGCGGCCGTATGGTCCGCGCGCTTGACGGTGCCAGTGAATGATAGCCCCGATTCGCCCGCAAATGATTCAGAGAATGATGGATATCGGTCAGCCGCTCAGGCGATCGAGGTGCGCCGCGACGGCTAACCGGAGACCGTCGAGCGCGTATCCGCCCTCGAGTACGGAAATCAACCGTCCGCCTGCGTGTCTGCGAGCGATGTCGGCCACCACGTCGGTCAGATCGGCGAAATCGCGATCGGTCAGCCTGAACTGCCCGAGCGGATCGCCGATTCGCGAATCGAAGCCGGCCGAGATCATCACCAGCTGAGGCTTGAAGCGGTCTGCGGCGGGCACGAGGACCTCAAGAAATGCACCAAGAATCTCCTTGCGACCTGAACCTGCCGGCAGGGGACGATTGATCACGAGACCGCGGCCCTTGCCGTCGCCCTCCTCGTTCCGCATGCCGGTGCCTGGATACCAGGGGTGCTGGTGGGTATCGAAAAACAGCACGGAGCCGTCGCGCCAGAATGCTGCCTGCGTGCCGTTGCCGTGGTGGACGTCCCAATCCGCGATGAGGATCCGTTCGAGGCCGTGTCCCCGGAGGGCGTGCCGGGCACCGATGGCGATGTTGTTGAACACGCAGAAGCCCATGCCACGGCCCTGCGAGGCGTGATGGCCCGGCGGACGAACGGCGCAGAAGGCGTAGCGGGCCCGGCCACGCATGACCGCATCCACGGCTGACACGACGGTTCCGGCGGCGGCGAATGCGGCCGCGAGCGACCCGGAGGAGAGCTCCGTATCGCCGGTGCTAAGTGTCCGCCGGCCCGCCGCAACCTCCGCACGCACGGTGCTGAGGTACTCGGGGGTGTGGACTAGGAGAATCTGATCCTCCGTCGCGGGCTGCGGAGCGGCCAGCGACAGCCGACCTTGCCGTTCGAGCGCACGCACGGCATCCATAACGACGTCGAGTCGTCTTGGGCTTTCGGGGTGGGCGCTGCCGGGCTCGTGCAGGAGCGTTGTTGGATCGAAGAACGCCTGCGTCGTCACCGCGTCGGCGGCGGGGACGAGGCCCCCGAGCGCAAGCAGGGTTCCCGAACTCTGACGCAGGAAATCGCGCCGGCTCGGTGCGAGTACATTCGCGTTCGAGGAAGGGTGAATGTTCCTATCCTATCGCACGCGAGGGGCAGGCGTGATCGTACGCTCGCGTCTCGGCCGGTCCGACGACGGTGCGCGCTCGCCAGCCCGATCCCCGGGCGCGTGACGTGCGACAGCGCGTCGGCTGCGAGTCCGGCGCATGACGGCGAAGCACCCGACAAGCCCCGCGGGCCGACGGCCTCAGCGATTTGGCCGCTGCGGTCGCATTCGCTCGCTGCGCCGCGTATACTAAGAAGTGTTGTGAGTTCCGCTGCCTCGGCGTTGTGAGCCGACCGAGCCCCCTCGATCCTCTCCCTTCGACGCTGCCAGCGTAAGTTGTTTCGTATGAGCCCGCGAGTGGGCAGGAGTCCTTATGGGGCGTAAGTTGTTTGTCGGCAATCTCCCGTTCAGCACCGACGAGCGTCAACTGCAGGAGTTGTTTCAGGCGGTCGGACCGGTCGATTCGGTCAACATCGTTCGCGATCAGGCGACCGGCCGGGCCCGTGGTTTCGCCTTCGTGGAAATGCAGTCGGACGAGGCAGCCCAGGCGGCTATCCAGCGCTTGAACGAAACGGAACTCGATGGCCGCCGGCTCGCCGTCAACGAGGCACGTCCCAAGCCGGACCGGAATTCGGGCAGCCGGCCCAGTGGGCCACGGCGCCGCGAACCTCGCTGGTGAATCCCCGCCCGCTGCTGCGAACGACCCTCGCCGGCGATGTTCTCCGCGACTAGGGCCTTCGCGGGAGGAGCTCCGTGCACAAAACTAAACCCACACAGAACAAACGAGCTCGGGAGCGCGCCCGGCAGGAACGCCAACAACTCAAAATGGCGCGCCGACTCGAAGCGAAGGTTCGCCGAGCCACCACGCCTGCGCCCGAAGGCGACGAAGATCCCGATGTGGCCGGAATCGTCCCTGGACCGCAGCGCTCGCCGTGGGACGACGAGTAGAGGTCCGGCCAAGCCCCCTCCTCCTGTCCAGCGCCTCTTAGAGTCCTAGTGGCGCGTCACCAGTCTCAATGAATCGTCGGCCCCAGGGTCGTCGTCGGATGCCAGTCCTCGCGAAGGATCGTCCACAGCACCTGGTCCAGGTATTCACCGTGCCGAAGAAACGAGCGGCGAAGCACGCCTTCCTGCACGGCGCCAACCTTGCGGAGTGCGCCGTTGCCCCGGCCGTTGCGGACCGCGGCGCGCGCCTCGAGCCGATGGACGCCAAGGTGGTCGAAGGCAAAGGTCACCACCTGTGTGGCAGCTTCGGGGAACACCCCCGTGCCCCAGTAGGGCGAGCCGAGGGCGAAGCCCCACTCGGCCGTGGCGAAGCCCGGTTCGAGCGCGCGGACCTGAAAGAGTCCGACCGCAGTGTCCAGGCCGTCGGGCACGACCGCGAAGCAGACATAACATCCCGCGGCCCGCTGCTGGTGGGTCCACGCGATGAAGCGTTCGAACCCGTCCACACTGGTCGGCGGCGGGGAGATAAACCTGGAGACTTCCTCTGTCGACAGCATGGCCAACAGCGAAGGCGCGTCAGAGGAACGCAGCTCCCGAAGGGTCACGCGCGTTCCGCACAGGACGGGCAAGCCTGTCCGCCAGTCCGACGTTGCGACCGCTGCCGGGGCCGGCGTTGACACCTCTGGGCGCAGCGGGAGCGGCCGGCGGTCGCGTTTGGGAAAAAGCGGCATCCTCAGCATGACAAGCGTCCTTCTCTCAGTCGTTCAGTCAGTTTCAGCATCTTCCTGGCCTAGCCTCTCCCCGCTATTGGACGCTCGTGAGCACGTCGCCCCAGACGATGTTGTCACCCCAGACGATGTTGTCGCCCCACACGATGTTGTCACCCCACACGATGTTCAGGCCGCTTGTGCCATGGATGGAGTAGGCGTCGCCCCAGACGATGTTGTCGCCCCACACGATGTTGTCCCCCCAGACGATGTTGGTGGCGCTTGTCAGGGTCCGCAGGCTGTCGCCCCAGACGATGTTGTCGCCCCAGACGATATTGGTGGCCCAGGAGGTGCGGTTGGTGTAGACGGCGTCGCCCCACACGATGTTGTCGCCCCAGACGATGTTCTGGCCCCAGCTGATCGTCTGGCTGTCGATCGTAGAGGCTTCCTTCACGCTTCCCGTTAACCAGGATCTGCCGACCGCGATGCGTGGATCGATGACGTTGGCGAGGGCCACCGCGCCCGCGCCGTTCAGGCCGCCCGCGCCCTGCGTGAGCACGTCGTAAAGCGAGCCATCCGTGGCACCCATCGAGAAGGCCGTGTGCATCAGCATCGCTTTTACGGCGTTCGGTGTCATCGGGGTCTTGAAGTTGTACCGGGCGGTGTCAATCAAGGCCGCGGCCGTGCCGCTCACGACGGCGGTCGCCATACTCGTGCCGCTGAGATAGAGCGTCGCCTGGCCCGAGCTGCCGGAGGGCCCGCGCAGGGCCGGATAGGTCGCGTACAGGAACGAAGAGAGGCTGGCAGACGACAGCAGGTGATGGCCGGGCGCGACGAGGTCCGGTTTCGCGTAGGCGTCGTACCATGTGGGCCCTCGCGAGCTGTACTCAGCAATCACATCGTCGGTCCGCCGGGTCGTGCCCTGATCTCGCACCGAGCCTACGGTAATGGCCGACGGGGCATTTCCCGGGGAACTGGTGCCGCCGTAGCCGGGCAGGCCGGTGAGCGGATTGACCCCGAAGTTACCTGCGGCGACCACGACGACGAGGCCGGCGCGCACCGCGGCTTCGACGGCCTGTACGAGCGGGTCGGTAGCGGCAGGCTCGAAGATCGGGTGGCCGAGCGAGAGGTTGACGACGTAGATGCCGTAGGTGGTGCGGTTGGCCACGGCCCACTGGAGCGCGTTGATGACATTGCTCGTGCTGCCGGTGCCCAGACCGTCCAGCACGCGCAGGCCAATCAGGTTGCACGCATGCGCGATGCCGCGGACGGGGCTGTTGTTCCCGGCAATCAGGCCGGCGACGTGCGTGCCATGACCATATGGATCGAGCGGCGGGACCGCGGCTCCGTTGACCCCGCCTTGCGTGAAGTCGCGAAAGGTCTTAATGCGCCCCTTGAAGTCCACGACGTTGGCAAGCCCCGAGTCGATGACCGCCACGCCGGAGCCGCCAGTGCACTCAAATCCCGACAGACCTATCGTCGAGCCCACGCTGTAGTCGGAGTTGGCTGGCTTTCCAGCGACCTTGCTCCAGATGTCCGAGGGCATCACGACCGCGTCGGTCGCGATGGCGACGACATCCTTGTCCTTGGCCAGCCCGCGCAGCAGGCCCGGGGGGAGCTCGGCGGCCAGTGCCTCGATGACCGTGAAGTCGGCGTTGACCGTGGCCCCTTGCGCCCGGAGCGCCTGAAGCAGCCCGCGCTGCTTGGCGCCCGGCCGTACCGTGATGATCACTTTTAAGGGAGCGTCATCGCTCGCGGCGTCGAGCCGCTGCCGCAGGTGTTGGTCGAACTTCTTGTCTTCGTTCGGGCTGGCTGCTGCGGGACCGGCGACGAGGCCGAGCCCGGCCAGGGCGAGAGCTGCGAGAGCGACACACGACTGTCGCCGCCGCGCCTGGCTCCCACGCGCGCAGGACGTGCTCGAACCTACTGAGACGAATTTCAAGATGGCCTCCTTCGGCAACTGACGTGATCTCGCCTTTCGAGAAAGGCAAAGCGGCAGCCAATGCGAGACCAGGTCAGCGGTCGCGTTGATAAGTGGCTATCTTTTGAATGTGTTAGGAGAGGATCGATGCTTGCGCTCTTGGCTCTGAGCGCGTGCTCACATGCTCTGTTCCGGCACACGGTCGCCAGCGCCGACGCGGCTAATCAACTGAAAACAAAGGCTGTTCTCTATTTCGCTCGGATTTGAAACGCGGGGGTAGAACTGGGACAAGGGCAATCTCGATTCGCAAAAGACGGGATTGATCGGATCCGTGTCGTCATCTCATGTTCAAGATTGGGAGCGAGTGACCCGGAATCACACAGCCGATCGAGCCAATCTCGGCTCGCGTAGCGCAGCGCTGCTCGAATATGCGTTTACGCACATAGAGTGTCGCGTCGGCGCCGATCTTGCCTGCTGGCCAATACCGTGAGCGGATTCCGTTCAATAACAGAACAGCACTGATCCCGATATCCGGCTCATGAAGCACCTACCCGTCCTTGCTCGCCTCTACGTTGCGGCGATGGTGACGGCCGGGGCGCTGTTCCTGATCTTGTTCGGGAGGCTACCGCCGGTCGATCGCCTCCCGGAATTCGTCGGTCTGGCGCTGGCGTCGATTCTGACCGCAGCATTCAAGCTGCACCTGCCGACGACGAAGAACCGCGCCAACATGTCGGTGTCCTTCGTCATCGATTTCACGTCGCTGCTGGTCTTTGGCTCGGGTCCGACGCTGCTGATCGCGGCAGCGGGGGCGCTCGCGCAATCGACCATCGTCGTGAGACGCAGAAATCCGCTCCACCGGCTGCTCTTCAACGCCGCCTGCCTCGTCAGCACAGTGCAGATGGCCGGTTGGGGCTACCAGGCGTTCGGCGGCACGATCGGACAGCTCGTGTGGCCGTGGGATGCCACGCCGCTTGCGGCCGCGCTCATCATTTACTTCACGGTGAACAGCGTGTCCATCGCGTCCGCGATCGCCCTCACCACGAGTCAACCGGTGATCCGTGTGTGGCAGGAGAATTTTCTGTGGGGCGGCCCGAGCTATTTCATCGGGGCCAGCGTCGCGGCGGTGATGGCCGAGGTGATCGGTCACCGCATATGGGGATTCATCCCACTGGGCGCCATGCCCGTGTACGTGCTATTTCGGACCTACGGCGTCTACGTCGGACGCCTCGAAGACGAGCATCGGCACCGCGAGGTCATCGAGTCGCTCAATGAGGGCGTGGCGGTCATCAAACACGACGGCCGCGTGACGATCTGGAACGACGCTCTCGAACGCATCATGGGCTGCTCCCGCGAGGACGTGCTGGGTCGGACGCTCGTGGAGGCGGTCCCGGTGCTGGCCGACACCATGGTTCCGGAGGTCATCGGCAGGGTCTTAGCCAGCGGGGAGCCTAGCACGCCCCAACATTTCACGCTGCGCCGAGATACCGGTCGGCGGATCCTGCAGGTGCGCGCCTTTCCGTTCGTCGGCGGCGTCACTGTGTTCTGGCACGACGTCACTGATCAGGCGGAAGCCGAAGATGCGCTCAGGCGAAGCGAAGAGCGGTACGCGCTGGCGGCGTCTGGTGCGAACGACGGGTTGTGGGATTGGGATCTCCTTCGCGAGGAGATTTACTTCTCGCCCCGTTGGAAAGCGATGGTGGGGTTGCCGGCCGGTGTCGCCTACGGTCGTCCGGAGGAGTGGTTCGAGCGGATCCATCCCGACGATCTCGCGCCGCTCAACGCGGCGCTTGAGGCCCATATGGCCGGCGAGACGGCGCACTTTCAGCACGAGCACCGGGTTCGCCACGAGGATGGCACGTACCGCTGGATGCTGTGTCGCGGTGTGGCGGTGCGGCGGGCCGATGGGTGCGCCACCCGCATTGCCGGCTCCCAGACCGACATTACGGAGCGGGCGACCGCGCAGGAACAGCTCCGCCACGCTGCGCTGCACGACACGTTGACCGCCCTGCCCAATCGGGCGCTCTTCGGGGAGCTGCTCGCGCAGGTGCTCGCCCGATGCCGGCGGCATCCCGAGCACCGGTTTGCGGTCTTGTTTCTCGATATCGACCGCTTCAAGGTCGTCAACGACGGCCTGGGCCACCTCGTCGGCGATGAGTTCCTCGTCGCGATTTCGCGGCGGCTCGAATCGTGTCTGCGAGACGGCGATGTGCTGGCACGTCTCGGCGGTGACGAGTTTACGATTCTGCTGAACGACCTCAGCCACGTGGATCAGGCGAGCGTCATCGCCGAGCGCATCCAAGACGTGCTGCGCGCGCCGTTTGTTGTGGCCGGCCGCGAATTGTTCACGACCGCGAGCATTGGCATCGCCTCGAGCGTCACCGGGTACACCCGATCGGAAGACATCATTCGTGATGCGGACACCGCCATGTATCGCGCCAAGGCACTCGGCAAGGCGCGGCACGAGTTGTTCGACGCCGGCATGCATGCGAAGGCGGTCGACCGCCTCGGCTTCGAAAACGATCTGCGCCGTGCCATCAAGCGCGGCGAGTTTGCGCTGCACTATCAGCCGATTGTGTCGCTGGCTTCGGGCCGGTGGACCGGGTTCGAAGCGCTGCTGCGATGGCAGCGGGGCGGCCGCTCCATTGCCCCGTCGGAGTTCATTCCCGTTGCTGAAGAAACGGGCATCATCGAGCCGCTCGGCACGTGGGTGCTCCAGGAAGCTTGTCGCCAGGCCGCCATCTGGCGGACGCGGTTTCCCGGCGGTCCGTTCCTGGGCATCACCGTGAATGTATCCACCCGGCAACTGGCGCGCCCCGACTTCCTCCAAATCGTCAAGGACGCGCTGCGGGACGCCACGCTCGAGCCGAGCGGTCTGCGTCTCGAGATCACCGAAACCGTGTTGATGGACGACCCCGTACGCGCCGAGGTGGTGCTGCGCGAGCTGCGACACCTCGGCGTGAAGATCTACCTGGACGATTTCGGGACCGGATTCTCTTCGCTGAGCTACCTGCACCGGTTCCCGGTCGACTCGCTGAAGATCGACCGCTCGTTCGTGGCCAGTCTGAAGGAGGGCACCGAGCGGCCGGCGATCATCGAGAGCATCGTGACCTTGGCGAAAACCCTCGGCACCGATGTGATCGCGGAGGGCGTGGAAACCGAGCGTCAGGTCCATGAGCTGGCCCGCCTCGGCTGCACCGAGGCGCAAGGCTTCTTCTTTGCCCATCCGCTGCCCGCGTGCACGGCCGAGGCGCTGCTCGCCGAAAGCCAATTGTGGAAGGACGGTCAGGCTCCCGGCACGCCGAAGGTCGCCGCGAACGCGACAAGCCGCCTAGAGCAGCCCGTGGTGAAGGCCCGGCGTCGCACCGATGCTGGCGATGCACGCAGCGACCCTTCTGCCCCCGCCTTGTGTTTTGTCCAGAACTGAGAGCCCTGTGATCCGAAATCAGACAGTAGCGGACCGATCCAGCATCGCGGATGTGGCGCAGCGCTGCTCGAATGTGCGTCAAGTGTCTATAGCGGAACACCATGGCGCCGGCCTTGCGTATTCGCCCCAACGTTCTCCAATGTCGTCCAGAACAAGACACCACCGAGTGTGAAGTCCGACTCATGACAAAGCTCCCCGTGCGCGCTCGTTTTTGTATCGCGGCCACCGTCACGATCGGGGCGGTGGTCTTGCTCTTTTTCAGCGAGTTGCCGGCGGTCGACCGGCTTCCGGAGTTCGTCGGCTTGGCTCTGGCGGCGATTCTGACCCCGGCATTCAAGCTGCACCTGCCCCTGACGAAGAACCGCGCAAGTGTGTCGCCGTCCCTCGTCATCAACTTCATGTCGATGCTGGTCTTCGGCCCGCACCCGACACTGCTGATCGGGGCAGCCGGGGCGCTCGCGCAGTCCACCATTGGCGCACCGCGTCGGACTCCGCTGCATCGGACGCTCTTCAAGATCGCCTGTCTCGCCATCACGGTGCACATGGCCGGTCTCGCCTACCGGGCGTTCGGCGGGTCGAGTGGACAGCCTGTGCACCCGTGGGATCTCGCGCCGTTTGTGGCCGCGTTTCTCAGCTACTTTCTGGTGAACAGCGGCCTCGTCGCGCTCATGGCAGCAGCCGCCACAGGTCAACCCTCCGTCTGGGTGTGGCAGCAGAATTTTCTGTGGAGTGGTTCGAGGTACTTCATCGCAGCCAGCGTCGCCGCAGTGATGGCCGAATTGATCGACCACCGCATGTGGAGCTTCATCGCGCTAGGCGCCATCCCCGTCTACATGACCTATCGGGCGTACGGCGTCTACGTCGGACGCTTTGACGGCCTGCATCGCCATCGCGAGACGAGCGAGTCACGCAATGACGGCATGGCCGTCATCAATCGCGACGGCCGGGTGGTCAGCTGGGACGACGCTCTCGAGCCCATCATGGGCTATTCCTGCGAGGACGTGATCGGGCGGCCGCTGGTCGAGGCAGTCCCGGCGCTGGCCGATACTATGGTGCCCCAGGTCATCAGTACAGTCTTTGCAAGTGGGGAGGCCAGCGCCCTGGAGCATTTCACGCTGCACCGCAAGACGGGTCGCCGTATCCTGCAGGTTCGGGTCCTCCCGTTCGTCAGTGGGGTCACCGTGTTCTGGCACGACGTTACCGATCGGGCGGACGCGGAAGACGCGCTCAGGCGAAGCGAAGAGCGGTACGCCTCTGCGTTCGTGACGGTCGGATATCTGGCGGCGTCTGGTGCGAGTGACGGGCTGTGGGACTGGGACCTGCTTCGCCAGGAGATCTCCTTTTCGCCCCGTTGGAAAGCCATGGTCGGGCTATCCGCCGGTGTCGGCTACGGTCGTTCGGACGAGTGGTTCGAGCGGATCCACCCCGACGATCGGGCGCCGCTCCATGCCGCGCTCGAGGCCCATATAGCCGGCGAGTCGGCGCATTTTCAGCACGAGCACCGGATTCGCCACGAGGATGGCACCTATCGGTGGGTGCTGTGTCGCGGCGTCGCGGTGCGGCGAGTCGATGGGCGCGCCACGCGCATCGCCGGCTCCCAGACCGATATTACGGAGCGGGCGACCGCGCAGGAACAGCTCCGCCATGCCGCCCTGCACGACACCTTGACCGCCCTGCCCAATCGGGCGCTCTTCATGGAGCTGCTCGCGCAGGTGATCGACCGACGCAGGCGGCATCCCGAGCACCGGTTTGCGGTCCTGTTTCTCGACATCGACCGCTTCAAGGTCGTCAATGACAGCCTGGGCCACCTGGTCGGGGACGAGCTGCTCGCCGCGATTTCGCGGCGGCTCGAATCGTGTCTGAGGGACGGCGACGTGCTGGCACGCCTCGGCGGCGACGAGTTCACGATTCTGCTGAACGACCTCAGCCACGTGGATCAGGCGAGCGTCATCGCCGATCGGATCCAAGCCGTGTTACGCACACCATTCTTCGTCGCCGGCCGCGAATTGTTCGCGACCGCGAGCATTGGCATCGCCTTGAGCGTCACCGAGTACACCCGACCGGAAGACATCATGCGCGATGCGGACACCGCCATGTATCGCGCCAAGGCCCTCGGCAAGGCGCGCTACGAGCTGTTCGACGCCGGCATGCATGCGAAGGCGGTCGACCGCCTCGGCTTCGAAAACGATCTACGCGGCGGGATCGAGCGCGGCGAGTTCGCGCTGCACTACCAGCCGATCGTGTCGTTGGCGTCGGGCCAGTGGACCGGGTTCGAAGCCCTGCTGCGATGGGAACGGAGTGGCCGCGCCATTGGCCCGTCGGAGTTCATTCCGGTGGCTGAAGAAATGGGCATCATCGAGCCGCTCGGCACGTGGGTGCTGCAGGAAGCCTGTCGCCAGGCCGCGGCCTGGCGAACGCAGTTTCCCGGCGGTTCGTTCCCGGGCATCACGGTGAATGTGTCCACGCGGCAACTGACGCGCCCCGACTTCCTCCAAATCGTGAAGGATGCGCTCCGGGACGCCAGCCTGAAGCCGTGCGATCTGCGTCTCGAGATCACCGAAACGGTGTTGATGGACGACCCGGAACGCGCCGAAGTGGTGCTCCGCGAGCTGCGCCACCTTGGCGTGAAGATCTACCTGGACGATTTCGGCACGGGGTTCTCGTCGCTCAGCTACCTGCACCGGTTCCCGGTCGACTCGCTCAAAATCGACCGCTCGTTCGTGGCCAGCCTCACGGACAGCGAGCGGCCGGCGATCATCGAGAGCATCGTAACCTTGGCAAGAACCCTGGGCACCCACGTGATCGCGGAGGGCGTGGAAACCGAGAGTCAGGTGAACGAGCTAGCCCGGCTCGGCTGCACCGAGGCGCAGGGGTTCTTCTTTGGCCATCCCCTGCCCGCGTACATGGCCGAAGCGCTGCTCGCCGAAAGCCGACCGTGGAAAGAGGTCAGACCGCGGACTCGCCGAGCGTCGGCGCGACCGCGCACCAAGCCGCGTCACGCCGCTTTGCCTCATGCCGGCGCGTGGCAACATGACCGAGTGGGAGTTGAAGCGTCTTTACCAGGCTGCACGGTCGCAGAAGCCGTTGCGCCTGTGCCACGCTTGCACGGCAAACGTTGACTCGTTTGTGCGCATGCGGAGAGCACAAGCACGGCCAGCTCACGCGCGCGTGCAGTTTCGGCCGGCCTGCTTGGCCCGATACAGCGCGTCGTCGGCGCGTTCGAGCAATCTCGCGAGCGGCTCGTCGCCGCACCTGGAGCCCACGCCGACCGACACCGTGATTGCGGACGTCTGGTCGCCTTCTCCGCCACACTGGGCCTGAACCGCCCGTCGCAAACGCTCGGCGATCGCCGCCGCGGCCTGTGGGTCCAGCCCCGGCAGGAGCACGGCAAACTCCTCGCCGCCGTAGCGCGCCAGCAGGTCCTGGGGCCGCAGTCCCTGGGCCAACGTCTGGGCGACGCGAATGAGCGCCTGGTCGCCGCGGGCATGTCCGTGCGTATCGTTGACGTGCTTGAAGTGGTCGATGTCGATCATCAGCAGCGAGAGCGGCTGATCGGTTCGGACGGCCCGCGCCAACTGCCGGCCGAACGCATCGTCGAGCCACCGCCGGTTCCGGAGGCCGGTCAGCCCATCAACCGTTGCCAGAGCTTCGAAGTGACGCTTTTCGGAGCTCGATGCTTCGAGCGCCTCGTCATCGTAACGGACGCGTCCTGCCAGAATGCCGAGCAGGTTGCGCGCCACGTCGGCTGACGAATCGATGAGCGACCACAGCTGGCCGCGGTCGATACCCAGCACGAGTGTCGGCTCGTCGGCGACGACATCGGCCGAGACGTGCCGGCTGTCGATGAGCGACAACTCCCCGACGCACTCACCGGCACCCAGTTGGACGTGGGGCCGATCCGATCCGGGGACATGCACGCTCACCTGCCCGGCGAGCACGAGATAGAGCACGTCGTTGTCGGCTCCCGCTCGTAGCAACACTTCGTGCGGCGCCAGCTCGCGGGTTTCGCTGCCGGCCACCGTGGCGGACACCAGCCCCTCCGGAACACCCCGGAAGAGCCGCGAGCGAAAGAGCCCCGCCTGAAGCTCGTTCATCCCGACCCTCGTCATGCAAACGCTGACAGCTGTCAGCTGTTTCTGGTTTTATGCGATGGCTTGTTTGAAACTTGCGAGCTCGGCGTCCGAGACGCTCGCTTTCACGAGGGCCGGGTTGTTGCCGCCCTTGGCCGCACGGTCGGGGCCGACTCCACGTGCACCCCCCGAGGCCGACACCTGCGTGCTCTGCTTCTCGGGTGCGACGGTCGGCTTCAGAGCGCCCAGGCCGAACCCCTTCTTTTTCGGCTCGTCTTTCTTGGCGTCCTTGTCGTCCTGCTTCGTCGATCCGGTGAGGCCGGCCGCGCCGTCGGCCACTGGCGCTATGGAAGTGATTGGCGCCGCCTCGTACTTGATGGCCGCCTTGTAGCGCCCCTCGACGACTGCCGTGTTCTTCGATGCCGATGCCGTCTGCCTGATTTTGTCGATCCGCTCTTTCGTCTCGGGGTGAGACGCAAAGAGGCCGTTCTTCTCCGGCTGATTCTTGTTGCGGTCGTCGAGGCGGGCCAGGAAGTCGGCGAGCGATGCCGAGGCGTAGCCGGCTTTCCGGTCAGCTCGACCGAGACCTTGTCGGCGTCCAACTGGTCCCCGCGGTCGAAGCTGTTCTCTAGCACGAGCTCGTAGGCCCTGTTCGCCATCTTGTCGAGCAGAGGCGCGCGGTCCGCCAACGCCTGGTGGGTGCCGAGCTGCACGGCCTTGTTCTTTCGAATGGCGTTGATCGTGTGCTTGTGCGTGACGTGACCGATCTCGTGCGCGAGGACGCCGGCCAGCTCCGCCTCGTTTCTTATGAGACCAAGGGCGCCGCGGGTGATGTGCACGAGCCCGCCGGGCGACGCAAACGCGTTCACGCCGTCGGTATCGAGCACGATGAACGTCCACGCGAGAGAGGGGCGCTCGGAGGCCCTCGCGACCGTGGTGCCGACAAGCGCCACGTATTTGTGAACGGCGGAGTCCTGCGCGACGCCGAACCGCTGGCGAATCTTCTCGCTGACCTCTTCGCCGATCTGTCGCTCTTCCGCGTCGGAAAACGTCAGGTCGTCGATGTTCTGTTTCTGCTGCTGGACCTGCTGTGCTTTCTTCAGCGTCCCGCCCAGGCCGCCAATCTGCGCGGAGGCTGGTGAGGGGAATGCCTGGAATGCCAGAAATGCCAGAAATGCAACCACGAGCAGTCTCGTCTTCATGCGCGCGCCTCGTTCGTCCCCTCTGGTGCCTGTCTCGTGGGTGCCCCCGCCGTTTCCGCATCGAGACGGCCGACGACCTCGAAAATGGTGACCGGATGGGTTTTGCCTTTCACGACAACCTCCCCGAGCGATCGCAGGATGTATCGGCCGGTCAGCCGCCGGCGAGTAGCATCGCTGACAATGATCCGCGTGCCGTACTGTCGGTTCAGCGACTCGAGGCGGGCTCCGAGGTTGACCGCGTCGCCGATCACCGTGTAGCTCATGATGGCTTCCGAGCCGATGTTGCCGGCAATCATCGGCCCGGTGTTGATGCCGATGCCGATATCGAGGTCGGCGAATCGACCCTCGGCGGCCCATCGCTGGTTCAGCGTTTGGAGCGCGGCCACCATGTCCAGCGCGGCCTCGACGGCGTGGTCGGCGTGACCGGGATCGTCGAGCGGCGCGCCGAACAGCGCCATCACCATGTCTCCGACGAACTTGTCGAGCGTCCCCTGGTGCCGGAAGACGATCTCGACCATGTGGGTGAAGTACTCGTTCAGCATCTCGACGATGTCCTCCGGCCGACCACGTTCGGTGACGGTCGTGAACCCGCGGATGTCGGAGAAGAGCACCGTCATGTCTCGACGCTGACCGCCGAGCCGGGCGAGTTCCGGGTGCGCCACCAGCTGCGCGAACACGTCCTTCGACACGTATCGGCCAAACAAGCGCTTCAACTTGCGCCTCTCACGCCCTTCGACGAAGTATTGGTACGCCACGCCGCCAAAGAGCGCGACCGATGACGCGAGCACCGGCTGCGAGAGGTTGAGCCAGTACCCGCCCGCGAACACGCGCGTGGCGGCCCAGACCGACAACGCGACCCATCCCACTGCCGCCCCGGTTGCCCACCAGACGGGCACCGTGGCAGCGACCGTGCCAATCGTCAGCGCGGACAAGACGACGAGAACGACGCGAAGCGCGGTGCCGGCGGGCCGGATGAAGCGGTTCGAGAGCAAGTCGTCTGCTACCGCCGCGTGCACCTGAATGCCAGGCATCCTCCCGCCCGAGAATGGCGTCTCGAACACGTCGTACAGGCCAGCGGCCGTGACGCCGACGAACACGATCTTGTCCTTGAAGGCCAATGGATCGATATTTGGCGTCTGGTTCGCGAGAATCTGCTCTTCGGAATAGAGCAGATCGAAAAACGCGTAGCGCGGATACGGGCGGCTCTTCAGGTCTGCGAGCAGCGCCGGGCCCCTGAAATCGATGAGGCCCCACTGGTAGGCGCTCGCGCCGTCGGCGCTTCTGGTTCGACGTAGCGAGAGCGGCATCAACCGATCGCCCATCCGGAGCGCGTCGCCGTCCACGTGAACGGCGTCGGGACGGATGCTCGCGGCGCGAAGGGCGGCCGCCAGGCCGAGCGAGGGCAGCGCCTGGCCGCCCGCGCGCACGAAGGGCACGGTGTGTCGCAGTGGTCCGTCCGGATCGAGGACGAAGAGATTGTGGCCCAAGCCCGCGGCGGCCTCCGCGAGCGCCTGAAAGGGCGGAAACACCACGTGTCGCTCGGCGATGAGGGGCGAATTCAGCCTGAATCCCGCATCGGACCACGCTGGAGCGGTCTCAATCGTCTTCCCTTCATAGGTCGCGTCGGACAACAGGAGGACGTTGCCCGACTTCTTCACGGAATCGACGAGCGCCTGATCCGATTCCGCCCCGGACCAGGTGGAGCCGCCGAACTCGAATCCGGTACGCGTATCGGCTTCGGCGAAGTTGACGTCGTAGGCGACGAGCTTGGCGGGCGCGCGGGCGAGGTAGTCGAGCAGCATCGAGTGCACGACCCGTGGCCACGGCCAGCGCCCCGCGTTTGGCTGCAGGTTGCGGAGGGTGTATTCGTCGATCTCCACGAGCGCCAGGTCGGGTCTGGCGGTGGATGGCTCTGCGGTCCACGCGAGCCGCCAGTCGTAGGTTTTGAGCTCGGCTGCTTCGAGGGGATGCACGCCGGCGCCTTTTGAGAGCGTTGTGAGGAGCAGGTCGACCCCGAGAACGATTGCGGCCGCGGCGATCCCGACGACGGCGCCCGCGGCGATCTGTCGCACGAGGATAACTATAGCGCCCGCCACAGCTCGGCAACGGCAGGGAGGGAACCGAGACGACGACAGCGAATGTGTTCATTTGGTCATCTGATCATCCGGTCAGCGGGGCGGTCCGACCCCTTCCTTCAATCACAGGACCACATGACCAAATGACCACGTGACCAAATTCAAGAGACGGCCGTGGCGTCGACAGCTCATCGGGACATGGGCGCCAGCTGCACCGTTACGCTTACACGCCCAATCGTCGGACTGTCGTCCCGCCCGGCGCGCCATCCATCCGAAGTCGAGCCTCAGCAATAGTTTGGGT
The DNA here is from genome assembly GCA_041485305.1 of Vicinamibacteria bacterium. Taxonomy (GTDB): domain Bacteria; phylum Acidobacteriota; class Vicinamibacteria; order Vicinamibacterales; family CAVVIG01; genus JBGPJH01. The sequence goes on from JBGPJH010000013.1 coordinate 18,625, forward strand.
TTGGCAAGCAGGTTGACAGAGACGTTCGCGCGGTTGGCGTGGGCGGCTGGCCAATCCAGGGTGCTGTCGGTCGGTTCGGGTCCTGAAGGAGGCAGCGATGGCCATATTCAAACGCTGGGTGCGACTGATCGCGCTCGTCGCGGGCGGCGTCGCGCTGGTCACGTTGCTCGTGGCCTGGAGCGAAGTGCGGGGGGAGCAACGAGCGCTTCAGCACGAAGTGCAGCGACGCGCCGAGGTGCTGGCCGACCGCCTCCGGGTAGTTCTCGAAGCGGCGTTGCGCCAGGGATCCACACGTCAGCTCCCGGAGATTGTGGAGCAGCTTGGCGATCGCGAGCGTCTGGTGGGTCTGGCGGTCTACGACGCGCAGGGCGCGCCGCTCGCCATGAGCTCGACGCTGACCGACACCCTCAACAGGGGACGCGCGACGACCATTCGATGCGGCTCCCGGGACGGTGCCTGCGGTGAATTCATCATGTCGGGCGTTCGACGACTGTACGCGTATTCGGCGCCGCTGCGCGGCGAGGGGGAAGCGGCAGGCGTGCTCACGACCTTCCACGATGCGAGCGCGATTTCCGCGAGGACCGCGCAAGTGTGGCGCAGCGCCGTGTCGAATGTGGTACCGCAGGTTCTCCTGATCGTGCTGGTTGCAGGGCTGGTGGTCGAGTCCACGATCTTGAGGCCGATAGGAAAGATCGCGGGCTGGATGAAGGAGCTGCGCATTGGCGGGGCCACCCCGCTTCCCGGGGGGATGCACGGCGGCTTCCTCCGAACGATCTCGTCCGAAGTCGCGGGTCTGGCTCACAGTCTGGCGGCCGCGCGCGTGGCGGCCGAAGGGGAAGCCCGCCTGCGCGATGCCCGAGACTCGCTGTGGACGCCGGAGCGATTGCGCGTGGCCATGCGCGACCGGTTGCACGGAAGCCGCCTGTTTGTGGTCTCCAATCGCGAGCCCCACGAACATGTCCGGCGGGGCAGGGGCCTCGAAGCCATTGTGCCCGCCAGCGGCGTCGTCACGGCGCTCGAGCCGGTTTTGTGCGCGTGCGACGGTACCTGGATCGGCCACGGATCGGGCAACGCCGATCGGGAGGTGGCCGATGCCCGGTCTTGCATCCGTGTCCCGCCTGCGCTGCCGCGTTACACGCTCCGCCGTGTGTGGCTGACGAAAGCGGAAGAGGACGGGTACTACTTCGGCTTTGCCAACGAGGGCCTCTGGCCGCTCTGCCACATCGCCTACACGCGTCCCCTCTTTCGTGCCGCCGACTGGGCACACTACCAGCGAGTGAACGACAAGTTCGCGCAGGCGGTGTTGGAGGAGATGGCTGACGCCGACGAACCGTTCTTGCTGATTCAGGACTACCACCTGGCGCTGCTGCCTCGATTGATCAAGGAACAGCGACCGGACGCCCGAGTGGCCATGTTCTGGCACATTCCCTGGCCCAACCCCGAAGCGTTTGGCATCTGCCCCTGGCAGCAGGAGCTGCTGGACGGTCTGCTGGGCGCCGACCTCATTGGCTTCCACATCCAGGCACACTGCGACAATTTTCTGGAGACGATCGACCGCTCACTCGAGTGCCGTGTCGAATGGGAGCGGTTTGCCGTCACTCGACGACACCATTCCACGATCGTCAGGCCGCATCCGATCAGCGTCGGCTTGACGGATCTCCCAGACCGCTCCGGAAGCATGCTCGCGCCGCCCCAGGATCCGGCGACCACCCGGCGAGCTCTCGGCGTGAACGAGGGCTTCTTTGGCGTCGGCGTGGACCGCGTCGACTACACCAAAGGCATCGTCGAGCGGTTTCGCGCGATCGAGCGTTTCTTGGAAAAGCATGTGCAGTACCGCGAACGCTTCACGTTCCTGCAGGTCGGGGCCCCCAGCCGGATCCAAATCCCGCGCTATCAGGATCTGCTGGTGGAAGTCGAGGCCGAAGCGAACCGGATCAACCGCCGCTTCCAGACCGAACGCTGGCAGCCGATTCTTCTGGTCAAACGACAGCACAGTCACGAGGAAATTGCCCTGTTGTACAAGGCGGCCGACCTGTGCCTGGTGACGTCGCTCCACGACGGCATGAACCTGGTGGCGAAGGAATTCGTCTCGTGCCGCGACGACGAGAACGGTGTGCTGATCCTGAGTCAGTTCGCGGGTGCCTCCCGCGAACTGCGCGATGCCCTGCTGATTAACCCGTACGACATCGAGCAAATGGCCGACACGCTCCGGATCGCGCTCGAAATGCCGGCGGAGGACCGGCGAGCACGAATGCGCCGGATGAGACACACGGTGAGGACCCGCAACGTGTACCGATGGGCCGCGGACCTCATCTCCGAACTCGCCGAGGTTCGCCCAGAGCGTGTGGAGGTCGGCGTGGCCCCATAGCGAGCGTGGGCCTTTGCCTGTCGTTCCGTCGAGGTATATCGTAGTCCTGCTTCATCGAGGGCGTGGCCTTAGGACCCTTACCTCAATCTCAGGGGGGTCACAGGACGTAATGCCGGCGGAACATTCGGGGGAGGAAACCATGAAGATCCTGATTGCGGTGGCGATCGGCTTGCTTCTGGGCGTGTCGGGATTCGCGCAGTCGCGATCGGTCTGGATTGAAGACTACACCGGGGAAGAGGTCGTGGCCGCGGTCGCTGCCGGCAAGACCACACTCATCTACTGCGGTGGTGCCCTCCACGCAGATGGCCCGGCCATCGCCGTGGGAAAACACATGCGGGTGGCTCCCCGGGTGGCGCAGCGGGTGGCCGAGGAGCTCGGCAACGCCCTGGTCCTGCCCATCAATCCCTACGCGGAGGCTCCGGGGCAGATGGCCCGCGCCTCAACATCGGGTTCGGTCATTGGGGGAACGATCAGCCTTTCCCCTGAGACGTACGCGCTCGTGACGAAGGACGTCGTGAACACCGCGCTGCTTGCGGTTCGAGGATCCGAGGGTCTCGCCGGAACGGGCTTCAAAACTGTCCTCATCATGGGCGATCACAGCCAGGGCCAGGACACCCTGTAAAGGGCCGCCAAGGACCTGGACCGCGACTGGAGGCCGAAGGGCGTCCGTGTGTACTACATCGACGTGGCGCGTACGGGAAAAGCCCTGATGGAGGACCACCTCGCAAAACTGAATCAAAACATTCCCCGTACGCGCATGACTCCAATTGACGACGCGGCGGAGCTCATGAGTGTCGACACCGACCACAAATGGGTGCGCGAGGACAAAATTCCAACCGAGGAGCGCAAGATCGTCTCCCCCGCACTGGGTAAGATTTTTGTGGACTTCAAGGTGAACTCGGCTTTGCAGCAGATTCGGAAGCTGACCGCCACTGCCGCAAACCAGTGAATTGTCGGGGCGGGCGTTCCCGAAACGATGCATGGCCTGCAACCCATGAGGTCCCTTGAATCCTGCGCCGAGTCGGAGGGATACTCGATGCGATCAGATGGGCGCTGGGGATGGAAAACTGAGGGCATCATGAAGAAAGCAATCGTTCTGGTGACGGCCGGTCTCGTCCTGTCCGCAATCGCTCCAGCTCCCGGCGAGGCGCGCGTCGTGCGGTTCGTTGTCGAACAGACACGTCGCATCGCGGACGGGAAGAGCTTCGGCGAGGTCGGTCCTTACGAGC
>JBGPJH010000014.1:0-21726 GCA_041485305.1 Vicinamibacteria bacterium
ATTGACGCTAGGTGGCGATTCGCCCGTCTCCAGAACGATCGCGTCTTGGTTCGAGATTTGCCCCTCTCGTCGAGGGATGCAAGATCAACGAGCGGTTCTGCACGGCAATGCTCGCTTCTGGCTGCCAGATCACGTTACCGCATTGTTCCAGCCACGGACCCGTGGGCACAGACAGTCTCGCGTTTTCGATCGTCTGGCGCAGCTGTTATGCTGCCTGCGGGGGCACGACATGCTGCCGCAGTTCAAGCCAAATCGGCTCTTCCTGAAATGCATGTCGTGCGGGCACGAATCGCCCGGATGGTATCTTGCCGGGGGCGGCCCCGTGCTCCGATTCCGTGGCGACGCCAGACGCCACATGCTCGAGCGGCTGCCGCTGAACGCGCAGCGGCGAGCAGTGTGTGGATCTGACGCGCGCCGCGCCGCCGGCTAGGACACTAGGCGCTCTCTCTGAGCGCCCGGCGGAGCACTTTGCCGACCATCGATTTGGGCAGGTCGGCGCGGAATTCGATGTGTGTGGGAACTTTGTAAGGCGCGAGCTTCTGTCGGCAAAACGCTCGGAGTTCGTCTTCGCTCGCTTGGGATGTCGGCCGTAGCACCACCCAGGCCCTGACCTCTTCACCCTTGGCTTCCTCAGGCACTCCAGCCACGCCGACCTCGGCGACCGCCGGATGCGACGCAAGAATCTCCTCGATCTCACGAGGCCAGACCTGGTAGCCGCTCGTCTTGATCAAGTCCTTCTTGCGATCGACGATAAACAGGTACCCATCGTCATCCAAATACCCGAGATCGCCAGTGTGCAACCAGCGGCGTGTGCCTCCGGGTCCGACATGGTCCCTAAGCGCGCCCGAGGTTTCTTCCGGCCGGTTCCAGAACCCGACCATCAGCTGTGGCGCCGAGAGACAAATCTCGCCGACCTCGCCGCGCGGCATCTCGTCCCTGCCCTCGTCTCGGTCGACGATCCGGACGTGGACGTCAGGCAGCGGCATTCCTACGGAGCCGGTTTTGTTCGCCCCATTCACCGGGTTCACGGCGAGCGCCATCATGGCTTCCGTCAACGAGTAGCCTTCAACGATGCGGCCTCCCGTGAGGGCCTCGAAGCGGGCTTTGGTGTCCGCCATCAGTGGGGCGGCGCCAGAGAAGCAGATCTTGATCGACTTGAAGTCGACTCGTTTGCGCTGCACGTCAGGGTGGTGGAGCAGAGCTACATACAACGTCGGAACGCCGTTGAAAAAGGCAGGCTTCACCTGGCGGACCGTCTTGAGCAGATCGGGGAGATCGCGCGGGTTCGGCACGAGCGACATCGGGTTGCCCGTGACGAACGCAAGCCCCTGAATTCCCACGTTGGCGTACACGTGAAAGAGCGGAAGCGGCACCATGATGGCGTTCTGGCCGCCGCCCAGAACCGATGCGGTCCACGCCTCGACCTGGAGTCCCGTCAACACGTAGGCAGCGTGCCTGCCAAGAGCGCCTTTGGGCGTTCCGGTGGTTCCGCCGCTCATGAGGAGCACGGCCGGGTCGTCGGGTGTCGGCCGGCGCCGCTCTGGGGCACGCCCGCGATACTGCCGCAGCAGCGCGGCAAACGCGTGGTCGCCTGGAGCAAGTGCCGTCCGGTCGCCGTCGCGCCGCTCCCGAAACGCGGTGAACAGCGTCCGCAGCAGTCTCGGAAAGTACTCCTTGATGTTGGTCGCAATCACGCGGCGGATCGGCGTCCGCCGCTGCACCTGCTTGACGCGATCGTAGAACCGCGTGAGTGTGACGATGGTCTCGACGTCGTGCTCCTTGAGCGGGCCCTCGAGCTCGTGCTCTGTATAGATCGGATTGAGCGGCGCAACGATGGCGCCGATTTTCCACAGAGCGAGCTCTGCGACGACAAACTGCGGACAGTTCGGCAGCAGTAGTGCCACGCGGTCGCTTGGCGCCACCCCCAGATCGGCCAGCGCGGCAGCCAACCAATCGCTCTGGCGGTCGAGCAGCGACCAGGAGAGCGCGGCGCCCTTGAACAACAGGGCGGGCTCGTGTGGCCTCGTGCGCGCCAGATCCGAAAGGTATTCGAGAAGCGTGCGGTCGGGGTAGGGCGCCAGCGTCGCTGGAACCCCGCGATCGTAGTGAGCCAGCCACGGTGTGGAGTCGATCATGAGGCCGGACTCGTCGCCAGGTCAGGCCTGCAGGCCCGTCAACAGCATCAGCAGCAGCGCCTTTTGACAGTGAAGCCGGTTCTCCGCCTGATCGAAGACCACCGACGCTGGCGATTCGAAGACCTCAGCGGTCACCTCCTCGCCTCGATGCGCCGGCAGACAGTGCATGAAGAGCGCGCTGGGTTTCGCCAGCGACATCAGCGTCTCGTTCACCTGATACGGCGCGAACACCTGTCGCCGTCGATCGCCTTCGGACTCCTGACCCATGGAGATCCATGTGTCGGTGTAGACGGCGTCGGCCCCGGCGACAGCGTCGGCCGCGTGGGTGAACAGGCGAAGCCTCGCTCCGTATCGCGCGACGGAGGTGGCCTGCTGCACGACCGTGTGCGGAAGCTGATGGCCGTCGGGGCATGCGACATGTACGTTGACGCCAAGCATGGCTGCGGCGTGCACCACCGACACGGCCACGTTGTTGCCGTCGCCGACGTATGCCACAGTGCGGCCGCGGACGGTGCCCCAGTGCTCCCGCAGCGTCAGGAAGTCGGCGAGGGCCTGACAAGGATGCTCCTGGTCGCTGAGCGCGTTGATGACATGGAGCCGTGGCGCGGAGGTTGCGAACTCCTCGAGCAGCCGATGCGAGAATGTCCGGATCACAATCGCGTCGACCCAGCGCTCGAGATTGCGCGCGACGTCGGCGATGGGCTCCCGGTCGCCGAGGGCCGCATCCGGCTGCAACGCGACTACGTATCCTCCGAGCTCTCGCGCGGCGATTTCGAACGTCGAACGCGTGCGAAGGGAGGCTTTCTCGAACAACATCGCCACGTGTCGCCCATCGAGCGCGTTGGCGGTGGGTGCCTGCCGGCCGAGGGAGCGATCCGCTTTGATCTGGGCCGCGAGGTTCAGACACCGGTCGAGGTCGGTCGGCTCGAAATCGAGGACCGAGAGAAAATCCCTTCGTGTACCTGAGACTGCGGGTGCTGTCATTGCTTCTCGCTTTTGGCGCTCGTCTTCGCCGGGTTCGACGCCGCCTTCAGGTGCGGTACTCCGCGTTGATCCGGACGTACTCGGCGCTCAAGTCGCAGGTCCACACGGTCGACGACGCCTTGCCGACGCCGAGATCGACCGTCAACGACACGTCGCCGGCCTTCAAATACTCAGCAGCTTCGGGCGCAGCCTCGTCGTGGGGCCGACCGCCCTCGAACAGGACGACCGGTCCAATGGTGACCGCCGCGCGACCGAGCGCGAACTCGGCACCCGAGCGTCCGGCGACAGCGATGAGCCGTCCCCAGTTCGGGTCGCCGCCGTGCACCGCGGTCTTGACAAGGGGGGAATTGGCGATGGCTTTTGCCGCGCGTCGGGCGTCGGCGCTCGACGCTGCGCCCGTCACGGTGACCGTGACGAGCTTGGTGGCCCCTTCTCCACCGCGGACGATGCCGAGCGCCAGGCGCAGGCAGACCACCCGAAGGGCTTCGACAAACGTGCCGTAGCTCGCCGTGTCGACGCCGAGGCCGCTCGCGCCGTTTGCGAGCAGAAACACGCAATCGTTCGTCGAGCATTCGCCGTCGACCGTAATGGCGTTGAAGGTGTCGTCGACGACTTCGCGCAGGGCCCGATCCAAGAGCCGCTGGGGAACCGCCAGGTCCGTGGTGACAAGTCCGAGCATTGTGGCCATCATCGGCTCGATCATGCCTGAGCCCTTCGCCATGCCCCCAATCGTGGCCTCGCGGCCCGCGATCGTCACCCGCGCCGCCGTTTCCTTCGGGAAGGGGTCGGTTGTCATGATCGCCTTGGCCGCCGCGGACCCTTGATCAACCGCCAGCGCCCCGACCGCCGCCGGCAGCGCTTCCCGGATCTTGTTCATGTTCAGCGAAACCCCGATGACGCCGGTCGATGCCACCAGGACCTGCTCGACGCTGCAGCCAATGAGGGTCGCAGTTCCCGCAGCCATGTCGCGCGCCGCCTGCAGGCCACTCTCGCCTGTGCACGCGTTGGCGCAGCCGCTGTTGATGATGACGGCGCGGGCGGCGCCCGCCGACCGCATGAGGTGATCGCGCGAGACGACCACGGGGGCAGCCTGGGCACGGTTCGTCGTGAACACGCCGGCGGCGGTCGCAATCCGATCCGACACGAGGAGCGCAAGGTCCAGGCCCTGGGTCTTGATGCCGGCACCAACGCCGGCGGCCCGGAACCCTTCGGGCGATGTGACGCCGCCCGCCATCGTTTCGAGAGTCTGCACGCCCGGGGTCCTCATACGCAGGGGACGGCTGCGGCGGCAGCGGCATGCTCCAGGTCGACGCTGGAGTCGAGCGGCAGCACCATAGCGTACTGGCCGCAGCGTCTGAAGCGCGGACACCGCACGCAGTCGGTGAAGATCTTTTCCGGCAGCCACAGATGCGGAACGATGGAGAAGCCCATCTGGATGAAGTAGCCCGGCGCATGCGTGAACGCGCAGAGCGTCTCGAAGCCTTCCCGACGGGCACGCTGCCGCACGTCTTCCACGAGCATCGTTCCAACACCGCGCCGGCGCGCCGAGCCGGCGACCGCGAGCGAACGCACCTCCGCGACGTGGAGGCTCAAGGGGGCCAGTTCGGCGCACCCGGCGATCGTGTCGCCCCGCATCGCTACGACGAACCGATCCGCGTGAGTGGTGATCTCCGACAGCGAACGCGGCAGCAGATGCCCGTCGTCGAGGCTGGCCGAAATCAGCGCATGAATCCTCGCGGCGTGGACGGCCTCACCCTTCCGACAGGTGATGCGCCTCCGCCCGCTCACGCCTGGCCTCCGTTCGCCGTCACGGCGCCCAGCGCGGCGTCGAGCCGCGAGAGCCCTTCGTCGACCTCCGCTTCGGTGATGACGAGCGGCGGCAGCAGACGCACGACCGTCTCGGCCGTGCGGTTGACGATCACACCGTGGGCGAGGGCTGCCGGTACGACCGGCGCGGCGTCCTCGGTAAGCTCGAGCCCCCACATGAGCCCGGCGCCCCGGACGTCCTTGACGATGGGATGCTTCGAGGCGATCGCCCGGAGCTGTCGCTCGAAGTACTTGCCGACGCGCCCGACGCGGCCGACGAGACCGCCGCCCACCAGCTCGTCGAGGAAGCAGAGAGCCGCGCGGCATGCCAGAAGATTTCCGCCGTAGGTGCTGCCATGGTCCCCGTACGCAATCTTCGCCGCGACGTCTTCGCTGAGGAGCGCCGCGCCGACCGGGACACCAGCTCCGAGTGCCTTCCCGATCGACACGAGCTGCGGCTTCAGACCGATTGCGGCGAAGTAGAACGGGTAACCCGTCCGGCCGAGCCCGCTCTGCACCTCGTCGGCAATCAGCAGCGCGCCGGTTCGTTCGCACGCCTCGTTGAGGGCCGCAGCAAACTCCGGTGTCAGCGGCCGCACGCCGCCTTCTCCCTGAATCGGCTCGACGATGACAGCGGCCGTCTGACGGGTAATCGCAGCGGCGATCGCGGCCGGATCGTTTGGCGGCACGAAAGTGACGCCCGACAGCAACGGGCCGAACGGCATGCGATAGTGCTCGTCCGAGGTCACTGACAGCGATCCGAAAGTGCGACCGTGGAACGACTCTTGGAGCGCGACGATTCCGGTGCGCGGTTCGCCGAGCGTATACCAGTAGCGGCGCGCGAACTTGAGGCACGCCTCCACGGCCTCGGTCCCGCTGTTGCAGAAGAAGGCGCGTGGCAGCCCGGACAGGTGCGCCAAACGTTCCGCCAGCAGACCCTGGAGCGGATGAAAGAACAAATTCGATGTGTGCAGCAGCGTCCGCGCCTGGTCCGCGAGCGCACGCGCCAGACCCGGATGAGCGTGGCCGAGCGAGGCGACGCCGAGCCCTGAAAGCAGATCGAGATACTCGCGTCCTTCAGCGTCGTACAGGCGCACGCCCTCTCCGCGGACCAGGGTGAGCGGCTGCCGTCGATAGGTCTGCAAGACGTGCCGAGCTTCGAGTGCCTGAACGTCGTCCATGACTGTGGTCATTGTTTGTCCGGTCTCGCGGGTGCTCGCCCGCACGTCACGCCTGTGCGACCGCCGCGGCAACCAACCGTGTTGCTCGCGCCGGTGGCGCCTCGAGTGCCGCAGCTTCCAGATCCGATCGGTCCCGTCCGTCCACAATGACGACGTCGCCGACGCCCCGCGCCAGCGCCAGCTCACACGCTCGCAGTTTGGCCACCATCCCGGCAGTAGCGGTCCCGCTGCGAATCAGCCGATCGACCGCCGTTCGATCCAGCACGCGCAGCGTCGTCCCCCGCTCGTCGAGGACCCCCGGAGTGGTGCCGGCGATCACGAGCCGGCGCGCGCCGAGACGCGCGGCCAGATGACCGGCAAACGTATCCGCGTTGACATTGAAAAGCCGGCCGTCCGTGCCAAGACCGATAGAGGCAATCACCGGCACGAACCCGGCGCCGCTCAAGGTCGAGACGACCCTCGGGTCGGCGGCGTCGCTGGGAATGCCGACGCGGCCGAGATTGACCGTACGGCCGTCGACGGTGCGGTGCGGTGGCGCGGGATCTGCGAGCCCGCAGCCGGCGTCCGCTCCGCTCAGCCCGACCGCTGCCACCCCCGCCGTCGTCAACGCGGCCACCAGCCGCGTGTTGATCGTTCCGGCCAGGACGCTGACGACGACTTCGAGAGTGGGATCGTCGGTGATCCGCAGCCCGTCGACCTGGCGCTTTTCGATGCCTGCGGCGTTCAGCGCCGCGTCGATTTCCTTCCCGCCGCCGTGAACGATCGCGAGCGGCGTGTGGCCGGCCATGGCGGTGACGCTTGCCACGACCACCTGCAGCCGCGACCGCTCTTCGAGCAGCTCACCGCCAAGCTTGAGCACAATCACAGCAAACCCGTCCGCTCGTCCACACCGAGCATCACGTTCATGTTCTGCACGGCCTGGCCCGACGCCCCCTTCAGGAGGTTGTCGATGACGGACACGAGAATGGCCCGACCCGACGGATCGACGCGCCATCCGATGTCGCAGAAGTTCGTGTGCGCGACGTGCTTGATTTCGGGCAGCGCCGAGCCCACGAGGCGTACGAAGGTGGCGCCCTGATACGCCGCCTGCAGGACGTCGCCCAGCGCCTCCTCGGTCGTTCCTTTCGGGACGCGCACGTAGATGGTGGCGAGGATCCCTCGATCGAGGGGAACGAGATGAGGCGTGAAGGTCACGGCACGGCCGACACCCTGCTCGATTTCCGCGCCGTGGCGGTGCCCGAAGACCCCGTAGGCCGAGAGACTCCCGTGCACTTCCGAGAAATGGGTTTGCTCGGTTGGCGTCTTGCCGCGGCCCGATACCCCCGACTTGGCGTCCACGATCACGTCCGTACCAGACACGAGCAGACCGGCCGCCGCGAGCGGCGCCAGCGCCAGCAGGGAGGCCGTGGGGTAGCAGCCCGGATTGGCCACGAGTCGGGCGCCGCGAATCTCCTCCCGGTGGTGCTCGGTCAGACCGTAGGCGAGACCGGAGGGCAGACCGGGAGTTTCTGGGTACCAGCGGGCGCGCACGGTCGCATCGGACAGTCGGAACGCCCCCGACAGATCGACGACCCGCACGCCCTCATGGATCAGCCGAGGAGCGAGCCCGGCCGCCACTCGGTCGGGCAGCGCCAGGAACACGACGTCCGCGCGGGTCAGAGCATCGGCGTCGAGCGGCGTAATGGTGCCGTCCCACAGGTGCGTGAGCGCCGGCAGCCGCCTCGTCGCGGTCGCACCCGAGGACGTCGCCAGAGTGAGGGTCACCCCCGGATGCCGCGCGAGCAGCCGCAGCAGCTCCTGACCGGTGTAGCCGGTGGCTCCGGCGACGGCGACCGACACGCGGGCCGAACCGGTCGAGCGAACCGAGGCCGCCTCTGGAGGCGTTACTGTATGCATCCGGAAGAATAAATATACACCGACGGCCCGAGGCAATCAACGGGAATCGATGCATAATGCATGACGCGATATGCAGGGATCGTGTATTCTGAAACCGCTGGGAGCCAGACGAGCTCGATGAAAGCACGCCGCCAGAGTCTGATTCTCGAATTGATCGACCGCGAGCGGCTGCACAGCCAGGAACAGCTGCGCCGCCGACTCCGCAAGGGAGGCTTCGAGACGACGCAGGCAACCATCTCCCGCGACATCAAGGAGCTGGGTCTGGTGAAGCGCGCCGGCGACGGAGCCTACCAGCGACCCGGCGCCGAGACTTCGAGCCCAGCGACCGTGCTCGGCGCGCTCGAGCATGCTGCCGCAGAGTTCGTGCGGCGTGTCGACCGCGTGCGCCAGCTGGTGGTCGTGCGGACCGGCGCGGGGCAGGCCCAGGCGTTGGCGCTGGCCATCGATCGGGCGAGGCTGCCGGGTGCGGTCGGCACGATCGCTGGCGACGACACGATTCTCGTGATTGCCAGCGACGGCCGTCGCGCCGAGGCACTCGTCCGGCAGCTCGAAACGTACGCCGGGCGGTGACCGCGAATGCGCTCGGGAGAAGACATGCAGCGGATCGTGCTGGCGTACTCGGGCGGGCTCGAAACCACCGTGGCCATTCCGTGGTTGAAAGAGCATTGCCAGGCCGAAGTCATTGCGGTGACGATGGACCTCGGGGAGGGGCAGGGGCTCGCCGAGGTTCGCGACCGAGCGCTGGCGAGCGGCGCGGCGCGGGCCCACGTGCTCGACTTGCGTGAAGAATTCGCGCGCGACTTCATCCTGCCGGCGCTCCAGGCCGACGCGCTCGACGACGACGGCTTTCCCATGGCGGCGGCGCTTGGCAGGCCGCTGATCGCCCAGCGGCTGGTGGAGATTGCCGCCATCGAAAAGGCGACCTCCGTCGCGCACGGGTGCGTCGGCAGCCGCCACGGACGGGGACGCCTTGAAATCGCGTTGACTCAGCTCGATCCTGCGCTGGACGTCAGACCGGTCGTGCGCACCTTTGACATGAACCGGCGGGAACAGGCGGCCTACGCCAAGACGCGCAATCTGCCGGTTGTGTTGGACGTCGAACTTCCCGACGCGGTCGAGTCGAACCTGTGGGGACGTTCAGTCCAATGGTCCGCGCCCAGCCATCCCTCCCCAGATCCGCCCAAGGATGTTTACACCCTTACCAGGTCTCCTTCCGAGTGTCCCGACGAGCCCGCGTACATTGACGTTGCCTTCGAGCGGGGAGTCCCGAAGGCCATCAACGGCGTCATGATGACGCTTGTGGAATTGACCGCGAGCCTCGGGACCCTAGCCGGCGCGCACGGCGTCGGCCGAATCGACCGTCTGACTGAGGCGGACGGGCGTACCCGAGTCAGACACGTCGGTGAAGCACCCGCCGCAGTGGTGCTGCACAGGGCGCACCGGGAGCTGCAACGGCTCGTGTCGACCCCGGAGCTTGACGGTTTCGGTCGGGCGGTGAGTCGCGAATACGCCGCCCTCGTCAACGGCGGCTTGTGGTTCACGCCGCTGCGAGGGGCGCTCGATGCATTTGTCGAGCGCGTGCAGCAGCGCGTCACTGGAGTGGTGCGTCTGAAGTTGCTCAAAGGCGACTTCGCCGTCGTGGGACCAGCGCCTGCCGACGACCTCGGATCGGCGAGCAGGCCGGCACACATCGCGATGACGGGAAGCCGATGACCACGCTCTGGTCGGGGCGGTTCGACGCGGCTCCCGACGCCGCCGCATTCGCATGGGGTTCGTCGTTCGCCTTCGATCGGCGCCTGTTTGAAGACGACGTGACGGGAAGTCTGGCCTGGGCTCGAGCGCTCGCCGGCGCCGGCGTCTTGTCGCGGGACGAAGCTCAGGCGATTTCCGCGGCGCTCGCGGCGATTCTGGAGCGGGGACGTTCAGACCCCGCGTTCGTCGCCGGTCCGGACGAAGACGTCCACAGCTTCGTCGAGCGGCATCTGGTCGACCGTCTGGGCGACGCGGGGCGGCGGCTCCACACCGGGCGGTCTCGCAACGAGCAAGTGTCGCTCGACCTCCGGTTGTACTTGCGGCGGCGGATTCCGCTCTTGCAGGCGGCAGTGCGCGGTGTGATGGCCGCCCTCCTCGGTCAGGCCCGCTCGGCGGGCGATGCGCTGATGCCGGCCTTCACGCATTTTCGTCCAGCGCAGCCGGTGCTCGTCGGCCACTTCCTGCTCGCGCACGCGGCACCCCTTCGTCGGGACCACGACCGCCTGGCTGCTGCTCGTTCCGAGGCCGATGCGCTGACGCTCGGATCGGGCGCCATCGCGGGCACGAGTTACGCAGTCGACGTAGGGTCGCTGGCGCGAGACCTCGGGTTCTCGAGCGTCGTCGCCAACAGCATCGACGCATCGTCGGACCGAGACTTCGCCGCGACGTTCCTGTACGCCTGCGCCGTGGCCATGGTGCACCTGAGCCGCCTGGCCGAAGACGTGGTTATTTTCTGTGGACCCGAGCACGGGTTCTTCGAGTTTGCCGATGCGCTGAGCACCGGAAGCAGCATGATGCCCCAGAAGAAGAACCCCGACCCGCTCGAGCTCGTGCGAGGAAAGACGGGGCGGGTGATCGGGCACCTGATGGCGCTTCTCACGACCATGAAGGGATTGCCGAGCGGATATAACAAGGATCTGCAGGAAGACAAACAGGCCGTCTTCGATGCGGAGGATACGCTCGCCGGTTGCCTGGCGGTCGTTCGGTCGGTCGTCGAAGGTCTCCGGTTGAACCGGGCCAGGGCCGAGGCGGCAGCCTCCGGACTCCTGCTCGCGACCGACGTTGCGGACTATCTGGTTGGCCGCGGCGTTCCGTTCCGACGCGCCCACGAGATCGTCGGCGCGCTCGTCCGAAAGCTTATCGCCGAGGAGCGGGAGTTCGGGGCGCTGCAGCTGGAGGAATGGCGCCAGGCGAGTGAGTTGTTCGAGGCCGATGTCGTGCAACGTATTACTCCGCAGGCGTCGGTGGCCGCAAAACGCACGCCGCAGTCGACGGCCCCCTCCGCCGTTCAGGACGCGCTTGCGGAGCTGGAGGGGTGGCTTGCAGTGGTCGATGGCCCTCTCGCATCCCTATTGCCACCAGAAAACGAGCTCTGCTAAGATTGCTTCGCCTTTCGCGACTGTCTTCCCCGCCCGCGAGGATCCGTCGGGAGCTTGTTTGATGAAGCAGCGCCAGCTTCGGCTTGGTGACGTCCTGGACGATTACTGTCCGCGAGAGCGGCGGCTCACGAATCACGCTGTTGTAGCGATGGTTGGCTCGGAGGTGAAGCAGACGCGCTGCGCCACCTGCGACGCGGAGCACGATTACAAGCACGCGAGGCTTCCTCGACAGCGGAGGAAGTCTGAACCTGCAGCGCTGTACTCGCAGGTTCTCGCCTCCGCGGCACCGAAGAAGGTTGCCCACGAACCGCCGGAGCCGGCGGCGCCCCAGATCCTCGAACCGGCTGAGCCGAGCGTCGAACAGGGCGCTGTCAGCATCGGCACCAGCCCGGGCGAGGCGCCCGGCGCGTCACTGGCGAACTCGATGCCTGGCACGACAGAGACCGGCGACACCGGGGCCGCGGCAGATTCGGCACTCGAAGATGGCCCGGTGCATCGACCGCTCATCCGCGCGCAATTGCCGCGCCAGGAGCGGCAACAGGCGCCCCTGCGACCGGCTCCGGATTTCACTATTCGACAGCCAGGGGGTCGGCCGACCCGATTTCGTCCGCGCCCCCAGCAGAGCGGACCCCTCCACGGCGGGTATCCAAAAAGCAACGCGGCCGGCGGCGCCATGCGAGGGGCACCTCGGCCGCTTGGCGGACGTCCCCCGACGCCGCACCTGGCCAAGCGTCACGGCCCAGGTCGGAAACGTTCCAAGTAGTGTCCCCAATCTGTCGCATCGGACGGGCCTGGCGCGACGCGCGCGCCCGATCGCTTCCTGACAACCATGTCTGATCTCTCCGGCAAACGTGGCCTCATCGTTGGCGTCGCCAACAAGCGTTCGATCTCCTGGAGCATCGCGCAGGCGGCTGCCGCCGCTGGGGCACGGCTCGCGCTCACCTATCCAACCGAGCGCCTCGAAGAAAACGTCCGCGAGCTCGCGACGAAGCTGGAGAACCCGCTCGTGCTCCCATGCGATGTTGCGAGCGACGAGCAAATCGCGGCGCTGGCCGCCTCGCTCGACCGCGAGTTCGGCGGCCTCGATTTCCTCGTCCACGGCGCGGCGTTCGCCCCTCAGGGAGAGTTGTCGAAGCCGTTTGTCGAGACATCGCGCGAAGGGTTCCGCGTGGCGCTTGATGTGAGCGCGTTTTCGTTGATTGGCCTGACACGCGCGGTCGTTCCACTGATGGAACGAGGCGGCGGGGGCAGCGTGTTGACGCTGACGCATCTCGGTAGTCAGCGCGTCTTCACCAACTACAACGTCATGGGCGTTGCCAAGGCCGCGCTCGAGGCCTCAGTGCGATACCTGGCGAGCGATCTCGGGCCGCGGAACATCCGCGTGAACGCGCTCTCGGCGGGTCCCATCAAGACGCTCGCCGCCTCGGGGATCTCAGGATTTTCGAACATTCTGCAGGTGTATCGAGACCGTGCCCCGCTTCGGCGCAACGTCGAGCTGTCGGAAATCGCCGACGCGGCCATGTTTCTGCTCGGGCCCAGGTCGCGAGCCGTCACCGGCGAAGTCCTCATGGTCGACGCCGGCTTCCACATCGTCGGCGTGTAGTTAGGTTGGAAATTCCTCATGCACAAGCTGACGACTGTCAGTTGAGAGCTGCTCACCGCGGACGGGCCCTTACCACTCCTCGGTCCTGATCTGCTGCGTCCCAATGCCAAGCTGGCCGAGCAGCCCCGATACTTCCTGCACGAGCGCCTGCGGACCGCAGATGAAGCACAGCGTCGCACGGTCGTGAAGCAGCGGCGCCAGTTGAGCTGTGCCGATTCTGCCGAGCCGACCGCTCCAATCCCCGGAGGCGACCGCCCGAGTGACCGCCTGCTTCAAGTCGATACGCCCTCGCTCCGCCAGGGCTTGCAGCTCCTGTTGGTAGGCGAAATCGCCCGGCGTACGTGCGCTGTACATCAGCCCGATGTGCTTATGAGGCAATCGAAGCGCGTGCCTGAGCATCGCGCGCAGAGGCGCGATGCCGATTCCGCCCGCCACAAACAAGAACCCACGCTCCTCGGGATTGTCAGGGAACGTGAAGCGTCCGAGCGGTCCTTCGATGTCCACCAGCGTGCCCGGCTCGAGCGTCAGGTGATTGCCGGGCTGGCCGGTCTGGTCGACGCCAATCAGCAGCTCGAGGCAGTCGTCTCGCCGCGCGTCTTCCGGCGCTCCGGCGATTGAGTAGGGGCGCCGTGATTCGTGGCCCTGAGAGGCGATGAGCACCGCCTGGCCGGCACGGTAGGAAAATGCGGCGCCTCGCAGGTCGATCCGCACGATGCGTGCTCGAGGTGTCGCCGGACGAACCTCACGAATCGGCAGCGTCAGCAGCACCGGGCATTATGCTATCGCACAGCATGCCGGTTCTGGGTCGCGCCCGGGGAGCACTGCTGCGGCTCGTTCGCAGGCGGTCGCTGAGCATCCTGCTCGGCCTTGGGCTGGCCGTTCCCGCCGCGTGGATCGAGCTTGCCTCAATCGATGTGCCCTGGTGGGTCGAGGGATTGAGTCTGGTCGCCGGCGCCACAGGGCTGGCGCTCTTCTGGTCCGGGTTGAAGGGTCCGAGCCCCGACTGGATCGAGCACTGAGGGGTCGGCGTTCGCGCCCGCGTCGCCCATTACCGCGGGGCCCGGCTACTGGAGCACCTTGTCGATCGTGGGCTGAGGGTCGCCCTCGCCGGTTGCCGAGATCGAGAGACCCGGCGGCTGATCATCGGATGGCTCGGCCGCTTGGCGCTTGCGTCGCGCCTTGTCGCGATACATGCGGCTGTCGGCTGTCGCGAGGAGCATCTCCTGCGAGTCGCCGTCCTGCGGAAAAGCCGCGGCCCCGGCGCTGATGGTGAGCCTCGCGGTTCTACCGGGCCGCGGTTCAAACCGCAAGCTGTCGACCACCCGCTGCAACTCGAGCCGCCGCCGCTCGGCTTCCTCTTCGCCGCACGCCGACAGCACCACGATGAACTCGTCGCCCGCGTAGCGGACGCAGATGTCGTACGGGCGAATGGCCGCGCGCAGCACGCCGGCCACCTCGCGCAGCGCGCGGTCGCCGATCTGGTGGCCGTAGGTGTCGTTGATCGTCTTGAAATCGTCGAGATCCATGACCAGCAGCGCCACTTCCGACTTCAGGCGAGTGGCTCGCGCAAGCTCTCGGGCGAGGTGCATCAACATGAACCGCGTGTTGGGCAGCGCGGTGAGCGGATCGGTGAGCGACTCTTCCTGTGTCTGCTCGAAGACGAGGGAGTTGGAGATCACGGCAGCCGCTTGTTCGCTGATGCGATCGAGGAGCCGGCGATGATCGTCGGTGTAGGCGGCGACGGCCGTGTGATAGACCGCCAGCGTGCCGATGAATCGTTCGTTGAACACCAGCGGGCTCACCAGCGCGGCCTGCAGCGTGGTCTGGGCCGAGGATCCCGCGGCTTCCAGATCGGCGCCCGGTCTGGCGTTCACGAGCGGGCGGCGATTGCGCGCCACCCATCCGATCAGCCCGTGGCCATTCCGGATCGTCAGGTGATGCATGAACTCCGCGTCCACGCCTTTGGCGAAACGACACCGAAGAGTGTCAGAATCCTCATGAAAGAGGTACAGCGCACAGCAGGAGAACGGCACGATATTGGTCAGCTTCGACGCGATGAGCGCCATCGTGTCCGACACGCCGAGGCTGCTGCCCATCGCCTCTGCCATCTCGTAGAGGGCGTATATCTCCCGGTGCGCTCGTGCGATGTCGTCGAACACGTTCGTGCGCGCCGAGGACGGCTCGCTGATGAGTCCCGCGGCTGGCTGTGCCGAAGAGGTCTGTAGGGGCTCCGGCGTCGCGCGCCGCTCCGGTGGCTGGCTCGCGGCTTCCACCGCCAGCCTCGGACAGATGTCGAGGAACGTCTGCACCACGGCGGGGTCGAGCGCCCTGCCGGCCTCCTGGCGCAGCACGGCGACCGCCGCGTCGACGCTTATCGCCTTGTGGTACGCCCGGTCCGACATCAGAGCGTCAAAGCAATCGACCACCGACAGAATGCGCGCGCCGAGCGGGATTTCCTCGCCCTCGAGCCCCACCGGATAGCCCTTGCCGTCCCAGCGCTCGTGATGGCTGAGGATCAGCGGTGCTACGGGATAGGGAAACGGCACACTGCTGATGATTTCGGCGCCGACTTGCGGGTGAATGCGAATCTTCTGAAACTCCTCCTGCGTCAGCGGACCCGGCTTGGAGAGGATGTGCTCGGGGACGGCCAGCTTGCCGATGTCGTGAAGGAGGGCCGCCGTCTTCACTCCCTGGATCTCGCTGTCGGTCATTCCCAGGGCTTTCGCCAGAGCCGCGGCGTATCCGTGTACCCGACGGATGTGGCTCTGAGCAGTCTGATCCTTGGCGTCGATGGCGAGCGCCAACGCCTCGATGGTGGCCAGATGGAGATCGGACACGTGCTGAAGATGCTCTTGCCGCCGCCGGACGCGCCCAAGGTAGGCCGCGCACGTCCGGTATGTCAGGTAGAGCAACGCTGCAGCCGCCGGTACGACCCAGTAGCCCGAGGCCCACAACCCTGCTCCGGCGGCCATCACGCCCGCGACGGTTCGGGCAGGAATTGGAAGGGCCTTCATGGGACGCTTCGTCTAGAGGCCGGGCGTCCGAAGGTGGCGGCGCCTGAAAGGGAAGGTCGGAAGGGGCTGACGCGGCAGTGTGCCATGCGGGTCGTGCGGGCCGATCTCCTGCAGATCTAAACGTTCAGATCTCGGTGTCTTGAGTCCGTCGTCCAGGGCCTTTCCGCGGCTCGGGCTCCAGGTCGAATTCGACGATTTTTCGATAGAGCGTGCCCCGACTGATTTCAAGCACCCGGGCCGCCTCTTTCTTGTTCCAGTGCACCGCCTCGAGCACCCTGACGATGTGGGCGCGCTCGGCATCGGCCAGCGACGGGAGGCGATCGCTGGTAGGCGGGGGCACCGGCATGTTGGCATGAAGAAATTCGATGTCTTCGGCCCGAATGGTCCGTCCGGGCGCGGAGAGGGCCGCTCGCGCCACAGTGCTTTCCAGTTCCCGGATGTTGCCGGGCCACGGGTAGATGACCATCAAGTCGACGGCTTCGCGGGAGAACGTCTTGCTGTCGAGCGGCAGTCCTTGCGCGGCGCAGTACCGGGTCAGAAAGCGCTGCGCGAGGACGTTGATGTCGACCTTCCGCTCGCGCAGCGACGGCAGGCGAATCGCAAACGCGTTGACCCGGTAGTAGAGATCTTCACGAAATCGTCCGTCGCGAACGAACTGCTCGAGCGGCCGATTGGTGGCCGAGATCAGACGGAAATCCACCGAGATCGACTTCTGGCCGCCGAGACGCTCGAACCGCCGGTCCTCGAGAACGCGCAGCAGCTTGGCCTGCGCGATGAGCGACATATCCCCGATCTCGTCGAGAAACAGCGTGCCCTCGTTCGCGAGCTCCAGGCGTCCGGGCTTGCGCTCGTATGCGCCGGTGAAGGCGCCTTTCTCGTAGCCGAAGATCTCCGATTCGAACAGCGTATCGGGCAGCGCCGCGCAGTTCACCGCCTGGAACTTTGCCGCCGAGCGGCGGCTCAGTTCGTGAATCATGCGAGCGACGACCTCCTTCCCCGATCCGGTCGGCCCGAGAATCAGCACCGAGATGTTGGATTTGGCGGCCGTGCGGATCCACTCGAAGACGATCAGCATCTTCTCGTCGCGGCCGATCATCTCGCGGAAGCGCTGGACGGACGGCGACTGGTCCTCCATGCTGACGTCAGCGCGCCGTTCGAGGAAGTGGTCCAGCAGGTCGGCGAGCGTCTTGTGCGCAGGGCGTGCCGCGGTGTAGCGGGCCGGGTCGCCCGGACTGACGCGGGCTACCCCACAGTCGAGCAGCTCGCGAATGCAGTTCTCGACATCGAGCCGCATCCGCCCGAAGGTCTGCATCAGCGCTTCGACGTCGAAGCCTTCCCCGGGCTGCGAATTCAGGTAGCGCAGGATGCCCGCCCGCAGGGGTGATTGCACCAGCGTGCGAAAGCGTGTATCAACGTCGGGCGCCTCAGCCGTTCGTGCCGGGGCTGCCGCCACAGCGCGCCGCGCGCTGAAGGTCAGGTCGTCCATTCTGGTGTTTACGTTATCGGTTGGGTGCGTCGGATCCGACAGAGCCGCCCGGTGGGCGTCCCGCGGCTTGGTAGTAGGTGTTCTGGTAACTCTCGATGAGCGCTTTCATGCGGATCGCGTCCCGCTTCGAGTGACCGTGGCAGCGGATGGGGCTGGCGCCGCCGCTGGTCTCGATCAGCACGTCCGACAGCAGCATGCCTGTGTCGATCTTTACCGACGCGATGTGCGCAACGTGGATGGACTCTTCCTGACGGCCGATCCACCGCGGCGTGTACTGGACGACCGTGGCTGGTGTGATCGACACCTGCATGGGAAACAGACGATTCCCCCGGCTCAGGCGACTGGCGCAAAACACGTCGCCGGGCGCGAACGGCCGACTCTTCCTCCACACGACCCCGACGCCCAGCGCGACCACCGCAAGCAAGACAACGATCGTTGCAAGCTCGCCACCCACAATCGTCGATGTTAAGCTATTTTCCTCAGAAGGAGTCCACCAATTGCCGCATCGCGCCCCAGGCTCGCCCAAGCGATCCCGTCAGTCGTTTTTGTCAGGCAAGCCGATTCAGTACTACCGTCCGAAGGGCAGCGCCGAGGTGAAACAGCTTATCGACAATGGGTTTCAGGCGTTCAACGCCGCTCGGTTGGCCGAAGCATGCCAGATCTTCAGCGAGAAGATGCTGGCCCCCGAAAATGACACGACCATCGGCCTGACGCTCGCCGGTGCGATGACGCCCGCAGGTCTGGGCGGATGCGTGATTGAGCTGATGGATCGCGGCCTCGTCGATTTCATCATCTCGACCGGCGCCAACCTCTATCACGATCTGCACTATGCACTGAATTTCACCCTCCGACGAGGTTCGCCGTTTCTCGATGATGTGGAGCTCTACGAGCAGGGCGTGATCCGTATCTACGACGTGCTGTTCCCGGCGACCGTGCTGCTCGAAACCGATGCCTACATCCGCGATTTCATCGTCCGCTCCGGTTTGAACGAGCCGGTGGCGACCTCCGAGTTCCACTACCGGCTCGGCTGCGACCTCCGCGATCGCTTCCCCGGATGCGAGGAGCACTCCGTCGTCGCCCATGCGGCGATGGCCGGCGTGCCGATCTATACCTCGTCGCCTGGCGACAGCTCGATCGGCATGAACGTCGCGTACCACGAGCTGATGAACGGCGGACGGCTGATGATTGATCCCAACAAGGACGTCAATGAGGTATGCGCACTCGTGCTTGCCGGCAAGCAGAACGGTTGCGTGATTCTCGGCGGCGGGTCGCCGAAAAACTTCTACCTCCAGGCACAGCCCACATTGTGGGAGGTGTACGGGATTCCGAAAGGCGGGAGCGACTACTTCATCCAGCTGACGACCGACCAGGTTGTCTGGGGTGGGCTTTCGGGCGCAACACCGGCTGAAGCGGTCAGCTGGGGCAAAATCAATCCGGGCGGGCTGCCCGATACCGTCGTCGCGTACTGCGACTCGACGATTGCCTTTCCGCTGTTCTGCGAGTACGTCATTGCCTCGTCGAACGGCCGCCGAGAGCGGAAGGCACTCTTGCACGAGCGCGATCGGCTCGTCAGAGAGCTTACGCGCGAAGCGAAGGCCGCCGCTGAAAAGAGGAAGGCTCGGGTCTGAGCTCTTGCCATAGAGCGTCAGACGCGATCACTTCGACGGAGGACCGTCAAGTTGCGGACGTTATCAGGCGAACTGGCCCCCCACGCCGACCGCTTGTCGCCC
The DNA here is from genome assembly GCA_041485305.1 of Vicinamibacteria bacterium. GTDB lineage: Bacteria > Acidobacteriota > Vicinamibacteria > Vicinamibacterales > CAVVIG01 > JBGPJH01. The sequence goes on from JBGPJH010000014.1 coordinate 18,967, forward strand.
CGGCCGCGCATCTACGCCGACGCCAACGTGCCGTCGGGCCTCGTAGCTCACATGCGCCATCGCCTGGACTGGGACGTGCTGTTCGTGTTGGAGGACGCGGATCTGCGCCGCGCGCCCGATGTCCGGCACTATCGGCTCGCGCAGCAGCTTCACCGGACCCTGATTACGATGGACCGCGACTATCTCGACGACCGGCGGTTCCCTCCCGCCCAGGGTGGCGGCGTGCTCGTCATTCACGCGCCCGATGAGCGCCAGCTTCTGGCACTGGTCGATCGCGTCGATCGCGTGCTCTTCCGCGGTTCCGAGCCCTCCCGCCAGCCCCTGCCCCTCGCCGGTCGCAAGCTGCAGGTGCATACCGACTGGGCGCGCGAGGGATGACGTCATTCGCTGGTGTCGCGCCTCCGCAGGTCCTTGCCGCATCTGGGGGCGCGGGGCTGTGATTGTGCTATCAGGCGCCGAGCTGGTTCTGCCCGACCGGATCGTCAGCCAAGGCACTCTCGTCATCGACGAGGGACGCATTGTCGAAATTCGTGCCAGCGCGGGACTTGGCGTCTCGGGCACCTCGGCGTTTGCCTTCCGCGGACACTACATCGTTCCCGGCTTCATCGACGTGCACGTGCACGGCGTCGACGGCGTTGATGCGCTGGACGACGGCGAGGGCATTTCGGCGATAGCCGCCTCGCTCCCGAAGTACGGCGTGACGGCGTTCTGTCCGACGACGGTTGCCTGCAAGCCTGAAGAGCTGCGCCGGGTCTTGGCGCAGGTGAAACGCGCCCGACAAGGGCCGGCGGCAAGGGCCGCCCGTGTCCTGCCCGCTCATCTCGAAAGCAATTTCATCAACCCGCAGTACCGAGGGGCGCAGCCCTTGTCCTGTCTGCGCAGTCCAAGGCTGGCATTGGCGGGAAGGCGAACCGAGTCGGAATCAGAGTTTAGCGGGGCCGAGGTCCTGCGCGAAATCGAGTGCGCATCCCCGGATATCGGAATCGTCACCCTCGCTCCGGAGCTCGATGGGGGCCTCGACCTGGTGGCCTGGCTGGCCGCGAGAGGCCATCGCGTATCGCTCGGGCACTCGGCAGCGACCTTCGATGAAGCGCTTGCCGCTATGGCTGCTGGCGCGCGGCATGCGACCCACCTGTTCAACCGGATGCCGCCGCTCGACCATCGGGCCCCTGGCCTTGCGGGCGCGGTCCTGCAAGCCGAGGACGTCGCGGCCGAGCTGATCTGCGACGGCGTTCACGTGCATCCGGCGGTCATTCGAATGGCCGTCCTAGCGAAGCGCCCCTCGCGGCTGATGGCCATCACCGATGGGACAGCTTGCGCAGGGCTGCCGCCGGGAGGCCGCGGGAGGCTGGGCGGTCGGCATATATCAGTCCGCGACCGGGCTGCCTACCTCGACGATGGGACACTGGCGGGGAGCGTGGTGACCATGAACAGCGCCTTTGAACTGCTTCTGACACGGGTCGGCCTTTCGCTGGTTGACGCTTCGGCGATGTGTTCGACTACGCCTGCCCGCGAGCTGGGGCTCGTGGGCCACGGGCTCATCGCGCGCGATGCGGTGGCCGACTTCGCCGTCCTCGATCCACAGTTGTCGGTCGTCCAGACCTACGTCGGCGGCCGCCTTGTCTACGCCCGCGGCCAGAGCGGCGAGCTGATGAATCTTGCGTGAGAGCGATTTTTTCACAGGCCTGAGAGCTGAAAGCTCAAAGCTGACCGCGCAACGCATGCCCCTGGCTCAGCATGGCTAGCCTGTCCGGCCGCTGACCATGAAGCGCGTGTCGGCGTAGTCGGTGGGGTCGTCGACGCCCGCGCCCAGGAACCCGTCGTGTCTTTCGCGGCACTTGCTGCACAGCCCGCAGTGGCGCGGGAACCCGTCTCCAGTAATCGGATTCATGCAGGAGAGCGTCAGGTCGAGTGGAACCCGGGCGGCGAGACCTCTCCGGATCACGTCCGCTTTGCTCGATCGGGCGTATGGCGCCTCGATGTGCAGACGATGGGCGAGGCCCAGGGAGAGCGCCGATGCCATCGCGTCGCGAAACGCCGGCGTGGCGTCAGGGAACGGGTTGTGATCGAGCGTACCCAGCACGAGCCGTTCGATGCCGGCCGCGGCACAGAATACCCCCGCCTTCCCAAGCAGCACGATATTGCGACCCAGCAGATACACATCTTCATCGGGTGTGTGGTACCGGGGTGGTCGTCCCTGCAGAGCCCAGTGCGCAGCAGGATAGACGTCGGTCATGTCGACGGTGAGTGCCACGAGCGGCCCAATCTCGGGACTGACCATCCCGCTCGACAGCAACCTGGAGGCTGCCGCACGCTCGGCCGGCTCCCACGCCAGGCCCACACTCACGTAGATCGGTTGCACTTCGGCTCGGACAGCTTCTTCGGCAAGAAGTACCGCGCTGTCGAGCCCGCCAGAAAGAAGAACGGCTGTTCGCATTCTCAAAGGTGCTCGGATGAAAGAGTGCTTAGGTGCTTGAACCATGTCCTCGGACTAGTCTGGTTAAGGATGTCTCGGGCCGTCACGCGATAGCAAGAACGTCCCCCCCCCGCCGCACCTAAGCACACCAGCACTCCTGCACCTAAGCACACCAGCACTCCTGCACCTAAGCACTCTTCTGTTTTTGATAGACTGCCCGTGATGTATTCCGTCACCAAACGCATTGACTTCTGTTACGGCCACCGGCTGCTCGACTACGATGGCGTCTGCAAGCATCCTCACGGACACAACGCCGTCGCGGAGATCGAAGTGCGGACCAGTCA
>JBGPJH010000015.1:0-21006 GCA_041485305.1 Vicinamibacteria bacterium
CAGCCTGCCCACCTTCACTTCACGGCTCCATCCACGAGCAGACGAATCAGCCTGGCATCGGCGGGCGGAAACTCCAGCAGCCCCAGCTCTTCTCTGGGTACCCAGCGTATTTCCTGCCCGAGCCGAGCCGAGGGGTCCACCGCGATCGTGCACCGCAAGAAATGCAGGTCCACTCGGCGGTCCGGGTAGTCGTGGGTCGTTGCCAGCATTTCCTCGTGGACTGTCGCCTCGACGCCCAACTCCTCGCGCAGCTCGCGAGCCATGCAGGCGGCGAGCGACTCGGCCGGCTCGCATTTGCCTCCGGGAAACTCCCACGTCCCCGCCAGGTGGGTGCCCTTCTGACGTCGGGTCAGCAAGAAACGGCCGTCACGCTCGACGACAGCCGCGGCGACTACGATCGTCTTCATCGTGTGGCATCGGGTGCGAGGCGGTAGGCGCGGCAGTGCTTCACCATAGGGCACACGAGGCACTTGGGATTGCGCGCGACACAGACCATTGCGCCCAAGTCCATCAACGCCTGGTTGAAGTCGAACACGTGGCGCCTGGGGACGAGCGTCTCCGAGAGCGTCCACAGATGCCGTTTCATGGCATGACTCTTTTGGTCGCCCCGGCCGACGAACACGCGGAAGAGCACCCGAGCGACGTTCGTATCCAGAATCGCCGCCCGCTGACCGAACGCGAAGCTCCGGATCGCGCCGGCCGTGTAGGCACCGATCCCTTTGAACGACAGCAGCGTGTCCTCATCGGCCGGCAGCCGCCCGCCGTATCGCGCTACGGCCTCGCGCGCGATCGTCTGGAGCCGCTTCGGCCGAATGTTGTATCCAAGCGGGTACCACGTCGCCGTGACGTCGTGTTCCGGCGCGGCAGCCAGAGCGTCGAGCGAGGGATACTTCCCCAGCCACTCCGCGTACTTCGGCAGCACGCGGTCGACCTGCGTCTGCTGCAACATGATCTCTGAAACCAGGATGTGATAGGGGTCGTTGGTCTTGCGCCATGGCAGATCGCGTCCGTGACGGCGGTACCAGGCCAGGAGGCGCTGCCGGAACCAGCGCCTGTCGGCTGGCGCAGGAATGGGCAGAGATTCCCTCGGCTTCGGTCGGCGGAGCGGTTGTTTTGCACGCATCTCGTATAATTTCCTGTCGGACGGCTGTGAAACTCTACACGCGGACGGGCGATAGCGGCGAGACGTCTCTGTTCGACAACAGTCGGGTCAGCAAGGCCGACCCGCGCGTGGACGCCTACGGCGAGGTTGACGAGCTCGGCGCCTGGATCGGCTTCGTACGGGCCACCCTCGCCGAGTCGGATATCGTCGACACGCTGGTTCAGATCCAGCGCGACCTCTTCGCCCTCGGTGCCCAGCTCGCCGATCCGGCCGACAAGCTCGCCGACCGCGTCGTGAAGGCATTCGTCAGCGACGCGGATGTCGCTCGTCTCGAGCGCGAGATCGACCGGTACGAAATGGATCTCCGCCCCCTGACGAAGTTCCTTCTCGCCGGCGGCTCGGCTGGTGGTGCGGCGCTTCACGTCGCGCGGACGGTCTGCCGGCGCGCCGAACGACGGATCGTCGCCCTCGCGCCTCCGGTCGACCCGGTCCTGGTCCGCTACATCAACCGCCTGTCCGACCTCCTGTTCGTGCTAGCCCGAGCCGCAAATCAGCGCGCCGGTCTCCCAGAGACCGAGTGGTGATCAGGCCGCGGTGGGGCGTTCCACGTCGCGCTTGACGGCTTCGAACACTGCGCGAGCCAGCTCCTGGGAAACGCGTTCGCGGATGGCCCCGCACTCAATCAGCACGGTGCCCGCGAGGGTTTCGACCGCCACGTCCCAGCGATCGCGTGCGATTCCCTCCGGCCTGTCTTCGAAGCTCGTGGCCTGCGCCACGGCTCGAGTCGCATGGCGCGGCGACAGCGCCGCGGCGATGGGCGAGCCATTGATCAGCACGCGCACGGCCGCGATGAGGTCCTTGTCGATGGCCTGTGGGCCATAGTAGAAGTTCCGGTCGTCTTCCGAGAAAAGCACCAGCTCTTCGGCTGTGGGAAGCTCGGCGACGATCCTGCGGCCCATGGCCCGTTCCGATTCGCGCGCCCGTCGCTGCCGCCGGCGGTAGGCCTGTAGCGTCGTCGCCAGGCTTGCCGCCACCAAAAGCAGGCCGACGGCGATGATCCCGGCGGCGAGGTCACGCATTAGAATTTCTCAGTGTCGTCGCGGGTCGATCCCCTGGCAGGCGCGTACGCCGCGTGCGAGGCGCTGGTGCGGTCGCACTACGAGAATTTTCCCGTCGCGTCGCGCTTGCTGCCCTCGAAGATGCGGCCTCACGTGACGGCCGTCTATGCATTCGCGCGCGTGGCCGACGACATCGCAGACGAAGGGGTCGACGGCGCGACGACCCGGCAGGCTCGGCTGCGCGACTGGCAGCATCGTCTCCACCAGGAGGTGGCGGGAACGCCCGACGAGGGCCGACCAGGCAGCCGCGACGATCTGATCGTCGTCGCGCTCGGCCACACGATTCGATCGCTCGATCTGCCACTGTCACTGTTCGACGATCTCATGAGCGCGTTCGGTCAGGATACCACGACGACTCGCTACGCTTCGTGGCGCGACGTGCTCGATTACTGTCGTCGCTCGGCCAATCCGGTCGGCCGACTCGTGCTGCGCATCGCCGGGTATCGTGACGAGGCGCTCGATCGATCGTCCGATGCCCTGTGCACCGCGCTGCAGCTGACGAACTTCTGGCAGGATTTCGGGCGCGACTGGCGCGCGGGTCGACTGTACGTGCCGCAAGAGGTCGCCGACGCCTGCGGGGCGAGCGAGGTGGACCTTCAGGCTGCACGCCTCACGCCGGGATGGGGGCGAGCCCTGGAGACATGTGTGGCGGTCACCCGCGACCGCTTCGAGCACGGCCGTGCGATCTGCGACGCGGTGGGAGGTCGATTGCGCGTGGAGCTGCGGCTGACCTGGCTCGGCGGCCGGCGTATTCTCGATCGGGTCGAGCGCGCCCGGTTCGCGCTGCTCGACGAACGCCCGACGCTCGGCGCCGCCGACCTCTTCGTCCTCCTCTGGGGCGCGCTGCGCTGGCGGGGAGCCGCGAGCTGATGGCGCGCAAGACGAGCTTCTACTATTCGTTTCTCGTGCTCCCGTCCGAGCAGCGACGCGCGATTGTCGCCGTGTGGGACTTCTGTCGCGTCGTCGACGATGCGGTCGACGAACAGGGTGGGCAGTCGGGCGGCCCGTCGCCCCACGAGGCCGTCGCGTTCTGGCGCGCGGAGCTCGCGTGCGCCTATGACGGCGGCACGCCGCAGACGCGAGAGGCCCGCGCGCTGCAGCCGTTCATTGGGCAGTTCGGCCTCCCACGGCCGGCCTTCGAGGATGTTATCGACGGCGTGGCGATGGATCTCGAGACGACGCGATACCGCACGTTTGAGGAGCTGCTCGAGTACTGCCGCCGCGTGGCGTCGGCGGTCGGCCTGATCTGCCTTCACATTTTCGGCTGTCGCAGTGAACAGGCGCGCGAGTACGCGCTGAACCTCGGTGTGGCCTTACAGCTGACGAACATCTTGCGCGACGTGAAGAGCGACCTGGAGCGCGGGCGGTTGTACCTGCCGCTCGAGGACCTCGAAGCCGAAGGCTGCACGGTGGAGGACCTCGATGCCGGGCGCCTGTCGGATCCGGTTCGGCGCCTGCTCGCCTTCGAATGCCGGCGCGCACGGGAGTTCTATCAGCGCGCGCTCGCGGCGCGTCCGGCCGAGGAGCGGCAGCGCCTGGTGGCGGCGGAAATCATGCGGGCCGTGTACTTCGAAACGCTCACGCGGATCGAGCGCAGCGGGTACGACGTGTTTTCGGCCCGCGTGCGCGTGCCGAGGCCCATGCAAGCGCTCATCGCGTTGCGGCAGTGGCTGCTTCAGCCATGACAGGTTACGACGCGATCGTCGTCGGAGGCGGATTCGCCGGACTGAGCGGTGCCGTCCGCCTCGCGCGCAACGGAGCGCGCGTGCTCGTGCTGGAGGCCAGGGTCCGCCTCGGTGGACGGGCCACAGCGCTTCAGGACGGTGCGACGGGCGAGCTGGTGGACAACGGCCAGCACGTGCTCCTGGGGTGCTATACGGAAACACGGGCTTTTCTTCGCGAGATTGGGTCCGAAGAGTACCTGCCCCTACCGTCAGGGCTCGCGGCCACCATGATCGATCGCGCCGGACGCCGCTCGCGCATCGAATGTCCGGCGTTGCCGCCGCCGCTGCACCTGGTGGCCGGTGTGTTCGATTGGGACGCGCTCACCTGGAAGGATCGATGGTCCGTGCTCCGCATGGCGGGACCGCTGCGGACGGCCCGGCGTCAGCGCGAAGGGGACAACCGGCGACTGGCTGCGTCGCCTGACGAGACGGTCGAAAACTGGCTGATTCGCAACGGCCAGACGAAGCGTCTGCGCGAGATGTTGTGGCACCCGCTCGCGCTCGCCGCGCTGAATCAGACCCCGGCCGAGGCGGCCGCCCCGTCTTTTGCACGCGTGCTGGCAGAGATGTTCGGCGACGACCCGAAGGCGGCGGCGGTCGCCTTGCCCACGCGTCCCCTGAACCTGATGTACGCGGAACCCGCGCGCGAGTACATCGAGCGGCGTGGCGGAACCGTTCGAACGGGTGCGGCTGCTCGGATCCACCTCGCGAAGGGGGCGGCGACCGCGGAGGTGGCCTGCGGCACCGATCGGTGGCGCGCCGATGCTGTTGTTGCGGCCGTCCCGTGGTTCGCGCTGCCCGACACGTTCGATGGGCAAGTCGACTCGCTCGAGCCGATCATATCGGCGGCGAGAAATACAGCTCCCTCCCCCATCGTCACGGTGAACCTCTGGTTCGACCGGCCCATTCTCGACGAGCCATTTCTTGGGCTTCCCGGCCGCACGATGCAGTGGGCGTTCGACAAGCGCCTCGCCTGGGGAGCGATGGCGTCGTACCTGTCCATGGTGTCGAGCGGCGCCTCGGCCGTGCTGCGCCGCACGAATCCTGAGCTCGTGCAGACAGCCCTGACGGAGCTCGTCGACGCCGTGCCCTCGGCCCGCCCCGCCCGGTTGCTGCATGCATCGGTGGTTCGAGAGCCCCGCGCCACGTTCTCGCTCGCGCCGGGCCAGCCGCCGAGGCCCCCGGTACGGACCCCTGTCGGGGGGCTCTTCCTGGCCGGTGATTGGATCGACACGGGACTGCCGGCTACGATCGAAGGTGCCGTGCGCAGCGGGCACTCGGCCGCTGAGGCGGCGTTCCATTCATGAACTCGATCGTCGTCCACTACAAGGAGCTCGCCCTCAAGGGCAGGAACCGGCCGTGGTTCGTGCAGTGGCTCGTCCGCAATATCCGGACGGCACTCGCCGGCCTCGAGATCGTCTCCGTCCGTTCGGTGATGGGTCGGGTCGAGATCGAGCTCCGCAACCAGGCGGCGTGGGCCGATGTGCGCGATCGTCTCCGGTACGTCTTCGGGATCGCGAACTTTTCATGCGCCGGGCAGGCGCCACACCAGTTCGACGAGCTGGCGGCGGCGATTCTCCGCGACCTCGAGGGCCAGCGACCGGAGTCGTTCCGCGCCAGCGCGCGGCGATCGGACAAACGGTTTCCGTTTACGTCTCCGCAGATCGAGCGGGAAGTGGGGGGCCGGATCAAGGAGGCGCTGGGATGGCGCGTGGATCTCAAGCATCCGGCGTTGACCATCCACATCGAAATGTTGCCGGATCGGGCGTTCTATTTCTTCGGCAAGGAACCCGGCGCAGGTGGGCTGCCGACCGGGACGGGGGGGCGTCTCGCGTGTCTGCTATCGGGCGGCATCGATTCGCCGGTGGCCGCGTACCGAATGATGCGTCGAGGCTGTTCGGTGCTCCTCATACACTTTCACAGTTATCCGATTCTTTCGCGTGCGTCTCAGGAAAAAGTCCGCCAGATCGCCGCGCTCCTGACGAGATATCAGCAACGCTCTCGCCTGGTCATGGTGCCTTTCGGCGAATTGCAGCAGAAAGTGGTCCTGGCGGTTCCCTCCGAGCTCCGAGTGGTCGTCTATCGCCGCCTGATGCTGCGCATCGCCGAGCGGCTCGCCCGGGGGTGGCACGCGCGTGCGCTGGTGACCGGAGAAGTGGTAGGTCAGGTCGCGTCTCAGACGCTCGAGAACCTCACGGTCATAGCCGAGGCCACCACCATGGAAGTGTTGAGGCCGCTCGTTGGCATGGACAAGGACGAAATCACGGCGCAGGCGGAGAAGATCGGCACGCTCCCCATCTCGATCATTCCCGACCAGGACTGCTGCCAGCTCTTCACGCCGCGGCATCCGGCGACTCGCGCGTCGGCCGCTGACGTGGCACGGGCCGAACTGGCGCTGGCGATCACGGAGATGGTGGACGGGGCAATTTCGGCGTCATCGGTGGAGGAGTTCAGGTTTCCGGAGCGAGACATCCAGTCATCCTGAGCGCGACGTCCACACTCAAGCGCCTTCCCGGACTAGGCGACCGTCACGTCCTTGCTGAGATAGACGTCCTGAATGGCATTCAACAGGCGAATGCCCTCCGGCATGGGGCGCTGGAACGCCTTTCGGCCCGAGATGAGTCCCATCCCGCCGGCGCGTTTGTTGATGACTGCCGTCTTCACTGCCTCTTTCAGGTCGCTGTCGCCCGACGAAGCACCGCCCGAGTTGATCAGACCAGCGCGACCCATATAGCAATTCGCCACCTGGTAGCGGGTCAAGTCGATCGGATGGTCCGTCGTGAGGTCGGAGTAGACCTTCTTGTGCGTCTTCCCGAAATTGAGGGCATTGAACCCGCCATTGTTCTCGGGCAGCTTCTGTTTGATGATGTCGGCTTCGATGGTCACGCCAAGATGATTGGCTTGGCCCGTCAGATCAGCGGCGACGTGATAGTCGGCTTCCTTGGTCTTGAATGCCGGATTCCGGAGATAACACCAGAGGACGGTGAACATGCCGAGCAGGTGGGCCTCGTGGAACATCCCCGTCACTTCCTGAAGCTGCCGTTTCGATTCTTCCGAGCCGAAGTAAATCGTCGCACCGACACCCATCGCACCCATGTCGAACGCCTGACGGATGTTCGCAAAGCGGATCTGGTCGTATGCGTTGGGATAGGAAATGAACTCGTTGTGATTGAACTTGAGCAGGAATGGAATCCGATGCGCGTACTTCCGGGCGACCGAACCGAGGACGCCCAACGTCGATGCCACGGCGTTGCACCCCCCTTCGATCGCCAGCCGCACGAGGTTTTGGGGATCGAAGTACATCGGGTTTGGCGCGAATGACGCGCCGGCGGAATGCTCGATTCCCTGATCGACTGGCAGAATGGACACGTAGCCCGTTCCCGCAAGCCTCCCATGGTTCAAGAGCGATTGAAGACTCGCTAACACGCGCGTCGGTCTGTCCGACCCCGCGTAGATGCGATCGACGTAATCCGGCCCCGGCAAATGGAGGCTCTCTTTGGGAAAGGTTTTGCATTGGTGCTGGAGAAGGGTGGGAGCGTCCGCTCCAAGGATCTCTTCGATGTTCGAAGTCAGTTGCTGGACCGCCATGGCATCCTCTCGCGCTCAATCATCTGCCAGAGTCATTCTGAGTGATTGGAATATTCTAGCATCCAGTATCTGGGCGAAATTAGCCGTGGCGGGTCCTGTCCAAGAACAGCCCACCGGGTGCTCGGCGAGAGGCCCTTGTTGAGGCTGGCGCTGAAAGCTCAGTCTCCCCGATTCAATCTGGAATGCCCGCGTCCCCGACCGGGTTGGCCGGAAACACTTCGAAGAAGATCACCCGGATCGCCCGGCCCGCGCCGCCCTCTGTCCATACGTCGTAGGAGTGCCATGCGCCGTCCGCGACGACTGTCAGTTTGTCGCCCGAAATAGCTCCTGACGGGTTTTGCTGCCGGCCCGACTGAAATCCGGCCAACTGCAGGTGCCAGATCATGCGCCGCAGCAATTCCTCTCCCGCCGCCGAGCTCTCAGAATCGGTCGCGCGCGGCGTGAGAAGTCCGGGGAACTCGTTGGCCGTCGCGTTCACGACCTGCTCGGCGCGGGCCGCCGAGAGGGGACCCGGCGCCACATGATTCGGGTTCCCGGTCGGAGGAGGCGGAGGGGGTGGTGGAGGAGGCGGGGGCGCCGGTGACGAAGAGCCCGGACGCCTGAGCGTTTCCTCGCCGTGCACTGGCCCGAGACAGGTCGTTCCAGAGTACGGCACACGGATGGCGTCCCCTTCGATGTGGGCGACGCCACTAATCGAGAACGGACAGGACACGATTCCCGGCACCGAAGCGGAACCATTGATTTGATACGGGACGTCGTTTCCGCTGAGCTGGCCTGACGCGGTCCCCGACACTTTGATTCCGGCGCAGACGGCTGAAAACTCACCGCTCAGCGACGTAGTGTTCTGACCGGTGACTTGCCACTGGAAGTTCGAGCAGGAATTCGGCGTGGCGGAGCCCGTGGCCGACGACGAACCCCAGTCGCCCAGCAGCGATGGGAGTCCTACAAGGCTTGAAGGCGCGACGGTCGAGCTGGTGCGCTCGAAACCTGCGCACCCAGCCACACAAGCCGACACAGCAAGGACTACAAGATGTAGCGAGGCTCTCTTCATGATCGTTACAGAATTACCATCTGTGTACAAAATCTGTCGCCCTGAACGAGGGTGCCGCCTATTTTTCTTGGGAAGAGCTAACTACCGTGAAACCGGATGCAGAAGCCCGGCCAAGTAGTCGCGGAGTCCTTCTTCAGTGCTTCTGAACGCGAGCTCATCCCATGGGATCGCCGTCGTCTCGAATTCTGCCGTCTCCAGACACTCATCGTCGACCGCGAGCTGACCGCCGATCGCGGTCGCCGCGTACACCACAATCACGGGCGTCCGCCCGGCGTACGAGTAGATATTGACCAGGCCGTCGAGGCGCACCTCGAGCCCGCATTCCTCGCGAGCTTCCCGGACCGCCGCGGACGTGAGCAGCTCGCCTCGATCCACGTAGCCACCAGGAAACACCCACCTCCCGTATCCGGGCTCGATGGCGCGCCGCACGAGAACGATCCGCCCCGACACGGCTCGGACGATCGTCCCCACGGCAATCTTGGGGTCGATGTAGAAGACGAACGCGCACGAGGTGCAGACGAGTCGTTCCGGCTCGGTGGCCTTCAGGAGACGGCGTTCGAGCTGATGACCGCAGCGCGGGCAGAAGCGGAACGCGTGGGGCTCGTCATGCGAGTGCACGGACTCAGTATAATTCCTCAGGTATGTCCATCCTGAAGGTGGCGCGCATGGGGCACCCGGTGCTGCGCACCAGGGCCCGAGCCATCGAGCGCAGCGACATCAGGAGCCCGGCGGTCCAGAACCTCATCGACGACATGATCGAAACGATGATGGAGTACCACGGGGTGGGACTGGCCGCTCCGCAGATCCACGAAAGCGTCCGCCTGTTTGTGGCTGTGCTGGACGCCAGGGACGAGGAAGAGCCGTCCTCCGAGCCCATCGCGATCATCAACCCAGACATCACGCCGGCCGGGACGAACCTCGTCGACGACTGGGAAGGCTGCCTCAGCATCCCGGACATCCGCGGGCGTGTGCTGCGGGAAAAAGCCGTCACGGTGCGCGCGTTCGACCGGCATGGCGATCCCATCGAGCTGCAGGCGGAGGGTTTTCCCGCGCGCGTCATCCAACACGAAACGGATCACCTGGACGGGATTCTGTTCGTCGATCGGATGCGCTCGTTCGAATCGCTGACGTTTCTCGAGGAATATTCCCGCTACTGGACGAAGCGCGACGAGTAGTGGAGCGTATCGCTGATTTGTACAGCGCTCTCCGGGTGGCTGCGAACGGGGCCGCCCCGCTGCGCGCGGAGGCGTCGCCCGTGACAAGCGCTTTTCTGCCGAGCACGCGGTGGGGCTGTTCGCGGACAGGACCCGGTGGGGCGCTTTACGTCTGAGCGATACGCTCCACTAGGTCACTCGGCGCTTCGCTTCTTCTCCATCGCCCGCTCCGCCTGCAGCCGTTCGAGCTCCACCTCCGAGTGGTCGGCAAACCGCATCGCCTCGGCGATGGCGTGGTGACCCGCCACCTCGTCGATGGCGCGGTGCATCGCCTGACAGATGCGCCGGTACGACGGATGTCCCTGCGGAGCGGTTCTCAGCTCGATCACGTGCATGGCCTCCCGCGCGTTCATGTCCATGTAGAACCGCACCCGATACGCCATCACGACCGAGTACGGTGCGACGCAAGGCAGACCGTGCGCCATCAGGCGCGCGTGCAACGCTCTTGACCGATCCATAACCGCGCGCCAGTCTGCCAGTGCGCCCGTGTCCTGGATCGCGGCGGGCTCCACGTACCCGTGGTGTGGGCTGAGGGGCTGCCATTCGAGCGTGAGGAGACGGTGCCGTTGCAGATCTCGAAAGGCGCCGTAGTCCGCGAGGACGTCAAAGCGGTACCGCGTTCGTTCGAAAGCGCGTCCAGGCTTGTGGCGACGATTGGCGCGCTCGCCAACGTAACGACGGAGGAGCGCCGTGCGGTCGGCAGGCGACATCCCGCGCGCGATCTTCAAGAGCTGATCGTCAGGGAGCGCCGAGGCTGAGTAGAGCGCCGAGGCGACGACCTTGATTTCGCCGTCCGGATCGTATTCGGTCAGCGTCACTTCGTCGCGGCCGTCGTCCTCGGTGTCATCGACGGCCTTCCTTGCGGCCGATTCGAAGGCCTGCCGTGTGTCGACCAGATACTCGATCCATCGCCCACCCCGGTTTGGTTGATCGACTCGCGACAAGAACGCCGGAATCACCTTCCGCAGCTCCGTGAGCATGAGCTGCGCGCGCGAGCGAACCTCCTCCAGCGGGTGCGCGAACATCCGGAGCAGAAGAGCTTCGAAGGCTTGGCCGGTTCCGAACAGCCCAACGTTTGATGTTGTCGCCGCCGGCAGCAGACCCCGCAGGGTGTCGAGCGCCTTGGCGCGAATCGCCGCACGGTAGACGCCGTCGGAGTCTTCCGGAGCCTTCGGGTATCTCGATCGGAAATGTGCTTGCACGGCCGGGATCCAGCGAGCGTAGGTTTCGAAGGCGAAGTCCATGGTGGCCATGAATTCCGCCTCGATCGGCGCTCGCGCGATTTCAGCCGGGACATGGTATTTCCAGCCTCCGTTCGGACGATCGGTATAGGGCACGTAGCGCGTCGACTGTTCCAGGTACGCCATCAGGCGTCCCCATTCCAGCACCTTGGTCAGGACGTTCGAGACGCCCTCGCAGGCCAGATGCGCGGCGCCGAGCTGAGCCACCGAGTCGTCTCCGTACTCGTTGAGGACGCGGGCATACAGGGTTTCGGCGCGTGTTGTTCCGATCCCGCCGTCGCTTGCGGGATGAGCGGCCGGCCCCGGCACCTCGCCGAGGAATTCGTCGAGGAACAGCCGGCGCAGCGACTTGGCGGATCGTGAATACCTGGCGAACAACGCCCCTTTTACCGTTTCCGGCAGGTTGGTCAGGGCGAACACCGGGTCATCGGTGTTCGTGAAGTACGGGGCCAGCGCGCGCTTTTCGTCGGCGGTGAAGCTGTCTGGCGTGGCGAGCGGTGCGGGCACAGTGGTCAGGTATTCTACTAAGCTTGACAGGAGGCAATTTACCGACAAAAACGGCGAGATTTGACATGTTTGTGAAAGTATTCACATAATCGGTCTCGGCAGGAGCCACGCATGCCGAGCCCCACGACGATGATCGAGCTCGACCGCGTCACCAAACGGTTCGCCGGAAAGCGCCAGGTGACCGCGCTCGATGGCGTGAGCCTTTCGGTTCCCCAAGGCGAGCTGGTGTCCGTCATCGGGCCCTCCGGATCGGGTAAATCGACCCTGCTCAACCTGGTGGGCGGCCTCGATCGACCGACCGAGGGCGAGGTTCGCGTCGGCGGAGAGACGCTGGCACAATTGTCAGACGACGAGCTGACGCGGGTCAGACGCGACAAGATCGGGTTCATCTTCCAGTTCTTCAACCTGCTCCCCACGCTGTCCTGCCTCGAGAATGTCGGGCTGCCGCTGCACCTGCGGGGGTGGCCGCGTGCGAAGGTGCAGGATCGCGCGACCGAGCTCCTCCACCTTGTGAAGCTCGAAAACCGCACGCACCATCTTCCCGACGAGCTCTCGGGCGGCGAGCGGCAGCGTGTGGCGATTGCGCGGGCATTGTCGATCTACCCTCCGGTCCTGCTCGCCGACGAGCCGACCGGCAACCTCGACACGCACACGGGCGCGGACATTCTGACGCTGATCCGAGACCTGCACACGCGCCTGGGGTCGACGGTCCTGATCGTGACGCACGACATGAAGGTGGCCGAGAGCTGCGATCGGACGATTGCGCTCCGTGACGGCAGCGTCGTGGAGGACGTGCGTCGATGATCCTTCTCCGCCTGATTAGCTGGCCGTACTTTCGCAAGCACATCCTGCGCACGCTGTTGACGATTGCCGGGATCGTGCTGGGCGTGGCGGTGTTTGTCGGGATGCACACCGCCAATCAGAGCGTGCTAGCTGCCTTCAACCACACGATCGATCGCATCGCCGGCAAGACCGAGCTGGAGGTGACGTCGGGCGAGACGGGGTTCAGCGAGGACGTGCTGGAAGCGGTGCAGTCGGCGCCCGCGGTTCGCGTTGCTGTGCCCATCATCGAAACGGTTGTCGACTCGAGGATTGTCGGAGAGGGCAGCCTGCTGATTCTCGGCGTGGACATGACAGGCGACCGGAGCCTGCGCGACTACGACCTCGAATCGGGCGACGAGGCGGTCGTCGACGACCCGCTGGTTTTTCTTGCGCAGCCCGATTCTCTCATCCTCACCAAGGAGTTCGCCGACAAGAACCGCTTCGCCGTAGGAAGTCAGATCACGCTGGGCACCGTTCTAGGGGATCGCCGGTTTACCGTCCGGGGAATCATGAAATCGTCGGGCCTCTCGAGCGCCTTCGGCGGCAACCTGGCGATTATGGACATCTACGCCTCGCAGAAGATGTTCGGCCGCGGCCGCACGTTCGACCGCATTGATCTCGCCGTGAAGGAAGGGCACACCATCGCCGACACCCAGGCGGGGCTGCGGCAGCTGCTCGGCCCGGGCTATCAGGTCGATCCGCCGGCGGCCCGCGGGCAGCAGTTCGAGGCCATGACCGCCGCCTACTCGATGATGGTCAGCATCTCGAGCCTGTTCGCCCTCTTCATCGGCATGTTCATCATCTACAACTCGTTTGCGATCGCCGTCACCCAACGGCGGGCCGAGATCGGCATTCTGCGCGCCCTGGGGGCGACCCGCCGGCAGATCCGATGGCTGTTTCTTGGCGAGAGCGCCGTGACCGGGCTCATCGGCTCGCTGGCTGGCGCACTGGTTGGCCTGCTGATCGCCCGGGGAGTCGCGGCCTCCATTGGCAATCTGGTGGCGGACGTCTACGGGGTGGCCCAACGTACGGACGCGGTCGCGGCAAGCCCGGCGCTCGTGCTCCTCGCCCTCCTCATCGGCGTGTCGACGAGCATCGTCGCCGCGGTGATTCCGGCCCGACAGGCCGCGCGCGTCGATCCGGTCCAGGCGCTGCAGAAGGGCAAGTATCAGGTGCTGTCGGAGGGAGAGGGTCGCGTACGCCTGGTCCTCGCCGCGATTCTGGGCAGCGTCTCCCTGATCTGCCTGGTCGCAGGAGGCTCGCGCATTGTCTTCTACGTCGGCTATGTGCTGGTGATTGTCGTCGCGCTCCTGTTGAGCCCGCTTGTCTCGCTGCTGCTGGCGCACGCGTTGCGTCCGCTCCTCAGTTGGATCCGTCCGGTCGAGGGCGCCTTGGCCGCCGACAGCCTGATTCAGTCCCCGCGACGAACCTCGGCCAGTGTGGCCGCCGTGATGCTGTCGCTGGCGCTGGTTGTGGCGTTTGCCGGAATGGCGCGGGCCAGTTACAACTCGATCATCGACTGGATGGACACCACGCTGAACCCGGATCTCTTCGTGATGCCTGCCCAGGACATCGTGGTCCGGAACCTGCGATTTCCCCCGGAGATGGCGCCGGAGCTTGCGGCGCTCCCCGGGGTGTCGCGCGTGCAGATGGTTCGCGATGCCCGCATCGTGTTCCGAGGGGCGCCCGTGATGATCGTCGCCACCGAGATGACGAGCCTCGCCGAAACGATCCATCGCCGCCCGGTCGAGGGCGATTCGACGGAGATGTACCGGCTGGCGGCGGCCGGCCGCGGCGTGATGGTGTCGGACAACCTTGCCGAGCTCCACGGGCTGAGGCTCAATGACGTCCTCGAGATTCCCGCTCCGCACGGCGTCATCCGTCTGCCGATTGTCGCCATCGTTGTGGACTACTCAGACCAGCTCGGGACTATCTTGATGGACCGCTCGGTGTTCGTGCGCTATTGGCACGACGATTCCGTGAACGTGTTCCGCCTCTACCTCGCTCCCGGAGCCGGGGTGCCCGAGGTGAAACGGCGCATCCTGGAGCGGTATGCGGGTGCGCGGCAAGTGTTCGTGCTGACCAATCGCGAGCTCAAGACCTACATCCTTCGGATTACGGACCAGTGGTTCAGCCTGGCTTCGGTGCAGATCGCGGTCGCGGTGCTGGTCGCCATACTCGGCATTGTGAACACGCTGACGGTCTCGATCACAGATCGGCGCCGCGAGCTCGGCGTGCTGCGGGCGGTCGGCGGACTGCACGGGCAGATCCGCCGCACGATCTGGATGGAGGCCCTCAGCATCGGTGTGCTGGGCCTCGTGCTGGGCTACGCGCTCGGCGCGGTCAACCTCTACTACATCCTGCAAATCGTGCACCACGACATTGCGGGGCTGCGGCTCGACTACGAGTTCCCGCTCACGGTGACGGCCGCGCTGGTGCCGACCATGCTGGCCGCGGCGTTCATCGCGGCGATCTGGCCCGCCGAGTCCGCTGTGCGAGGGTCGCTGGTGGAGGCGCTGGAATATGAATGAGAGGCGACAGGGAGTGCTCACCCTGGCGGCGGTTCTCGTCTGGCTACTGGCCGGCCTGCTGTCGGGGACCCGTCTCGGCGCGGCTGACGATGCCCGCGAGATTGTTCAAGAGGCCGAGCGCCGCACCGATGCGAAGTCCCAGCGTTATGAGGGCGTGCTCCAGGTCGCCGATGGCAAGGGGAAGATCGCCGACAAGCGGTGGACGCTCGAACGGCTCGGCTCGCACGGCGAGAGCAAGATGGTCCTGCGTTTCACCGCTCCCGCCGAAGTGAAGGGCGTGGCCCTTCTGGTCGTCAATCATCCCGACCGCGCGTCGGACCAGTGGATGTGGACCCCGGCGATCGAACGCGACAGACGGATCGCCCTTCAGGATCGTTCGACCCGGTTTTTCGGAACCGACTTCAGCTTCGAAGATCTCGAAGAGCGGGACGTCAACCAGTACAACTACGCACTCCTCGGGGAGGAAGCGGTCGAGCAGGCCGCCTGCTGGAAGATTCAATCAATTCCCAAGCAGGCCAAGTCGTCGCAGTACACCCGATCCGTTGTCTGGATCCGCAAGGACAACTATGCCTTCGCGCGCATCGAGAACTACGTGAAGGATCAGGTCGTGCGGCGGCTCACCTACGGCGACATCCGGCAGGTGCAGGGCATCTGGACCGCCGCGAGGCTCGACATGCAGGACCTTCGCCGCGGCAGTCGGACCCGGCTGACCCTCGACAAGCTCCAGTACAACGCATCGATGAAAGAGGAAGACTTCACCCTTCAGGCGATCCGACGTCAGTGACTCCGGAGCGGCTGCACAGCGCGAAAGCGAGCCGGGCACGACAGGCATGCCTCGCCGGACTCGTGTTCGTGGTCTGTTCAGGGGGCTGGTCCCGCACGGCCACAGCTCAAATGCTGAGCCAGCGCGGGTTCATCGAGGCGCGCGGCCTGCTCTTCCCCCAGAATAGTCCGAACGACGACACGAATCTCGTTGGCGACGTTCTGGCGCGTGCCGAAGCGTTTCTGAAGCCCGCCTCCTGGGTGCAATTTGCAGCTGGCCTCGACGCGCGCGCCAATACGCATGGGCAGGTCGAGACGTCCTGGGGCCTGGACCTGGGCGATCGCGGCGCCCTTCGGCCGAGACTCTCGCTGCGCCGTCTCAGCGCCACCGCGACCCGCGGCCCGGTCACCTTCGACGTCGGCAAGCAGTTCATCCGCTGGGGCAAGGCGGATGTCATTGCGCCGACCGACCGGTTTGCGCCTCGAGATTTCCTGAACGTGATCGACAGCGAGTTCCTGCCCGTGACCGGCGCTCGGGCGGTCGCTCAGTGGGGAGCGAACACAATCGACGTCGTCTGGGTGCCTCTGTTTACCCCAAGCCGGACGCCGCTTCTCGATCAACGGTGGACCGCTGTTCCGCAAGCGGCAGCGGCGACGACGCTCACACCCGTGGATACCCCGCTCCCGCGCGGATCGCAGGCGGGAGTCCGCTGGGGCCACACTGGCACGGGGTACGAGTATTCCGTCTCGTTTTTCGACGGGCTCAATCACTTGCCGAACTTCGAGGCTCGTTCGGAACCGGGTTCACTCTCATTGGGCGTCGCCAAGACGTATCCTCGCGTGCAATCCCTTGGCGCTGATGGCGCCATGCCGACTCGATGGTTCACGATCAAGGGTGAAGCGGCTTACGTCACGTCCTCCACACCGGACACCGACGAGTACGTGCTCTACGTGGTGCAGTTGGAGCGGCAGAGCGGCGAATGGGCGGTGGTCGGGGGATACGCGGGAGAAATCGTGACAAATCGGCGAGGGCGGCTGATGTTCGCCCCCGACCGCGGACTAACGCGATCGCTCGTCGGACGAGCCTCCTACACGATCGACACCAACCGCAGCGTGGCCGTCGAGACGGCGGTCCGCCAGAACGGACGAGGCGTGTTTGCGAAGGCCGAGTACTCGCACGGGCGCGGGCAGCATTGGCGTGCGATCGTCACGGCCGCGGTCATCGCCGGCCGGTCCGACGACTTCCTCGGCCAATACCGGCGAAACTCCCACGGCACGCTCGCGCTTCGCTACAGTTTCTGAGTTGTATGATGTGCCATGGACACTGTCATCGACTTCATCAACGTCAACCGCGACCGTTATCTCGGCGAGCTCACCGACCTGCTGGCGATTCCGAGCATCAGCGCACTGCCCGCGCATGCCGGCGACGTCCGGCGGTGTGCAGAGTGGTGTGCAGACCAGATGCACCGCATCGGCCTCCAGAACGTCCGGTTGATCGAAACGCCCGGCAACCCGGTCGTGTACGGCGACTGGCTGGGCGCGGCGGGCGCGCCGACGATCCTGTTCTACGGTCACTACGACGTGCAGCCGGTCGACCCGCTCGATCTGTGGGAATCGCCCCCGTTCCAGGCGACCATCCGCGACGGCGAGATCTTCGCCCGTGGCTCGGCGGACGACAAGGGCCAGGTGTTCATGCATCTGAAGGCGGTCGAGGCGTACCTGAAACAGCTCGGCCGGCTGCCAGTCAACATGAAGATCATCCTCGAAGGGGAGGAGGAAGTCGGGAGCGAGCACCTCGACGACTTCGTCCGCAGTCACAAGGACGACCTCAAAGCGAGCGTCGTCGTGATCTCGGATTCGCCAATGTTCGCGCGAGGCGTGCCGTCCATCTGCTACGGGCTGCGCGGTCTCGTGTACTTCCAAATCGACCTTCGCGGGAGCGGCACCGACCTGCACTCGGGATCCTTCGGCGGCGCCGTGGCCAATCCCGCATTCGTCCTGGCGCAGATGATCGCGCAAATGAAGGATCGAGGCGGCCGCGTCAGGGTCCCGGGCTTCTATGACGATGTCAGACCGCTGGAGGAGGCGGAGCGGCAGGCCTGGGCGTCGTTGCCGTTCAGCGAGAAGGCGTACCGGAAGGATTTCGGCATCCCGAGGCTGTTCGGGGAGACGGGCTACTCGACGCTCGAGCGGACCTGGGCGCGCCCCACCCTCGAGGTCAACGGTCTGCTGTCGGGATTCACCGGGGAGGGGGCCAAGACGGTCTTGCCGGCCGTGGCGATGGCAAAAGTCAGCATGCGCTTGGTGCCGGATCAGGACCCGAAAAGAATCGCCGACCTGTTCCAGGCCTTCGTCGAGAAGATCGCGCCGAAGACGATGGAGCTGAAGATCACCAGGATGCAGGGCGGCAAACCCTGGATGACCTCGTTCGACAACCCCTTCGTGCAGGCGGCCGGACGAGCGATCGAAAAAGGGTTCGGCCGAGCGCCGATCTTCACGCGTGAAGGCGGGTCGATCCCGGTCGTGTCGACCTTCCAGGAGGAACTCGGACTCCCTTCAGTGCTGTTTGGCGTCGGACTCCCCGACGAAAATTCGCACGCGCCGAACGAGAAGCTCGACGTCTCGAACTTTCACAACGGGATCATCGCGTCGGCCTACCTCTACGACGAGGTCAGCAGGCTCAGTTGAGCGATGCGACCCGGCGCCTCAAGGACTTGACGTGCTCCCAGATCTGCGCATGCTCCTTGCGTTCTTCGTCGTCGAGCCCGCTTCGGGCTGAAAGCCGCAGGTACGCCTGCAGGTCGCGTAGCGCGGCGGAGAAGTCGTTGAGGTGGTAGGCAAGCAGGCCGCGGTCCCGGAGCTCGACGAGCGCCGAGGGGTCGACCGACAGGAGGAGCGCGGTCACGTCCCGAGCCTGCGGGAAGGAGTACATGCCCACGTACGCGCGCTTGAGGTTGAGCAGCATGCGCGCGAGGATTTGGGGCTTCGTGGCGTGGCGGAGGAGGTGGACGTCCCACTCGGCGCCATCGCCTGCGTGCCGGCGTAGCAGCTCCTGGCACTGGCTCTCGGTGAGCAGCGCGCCGCCGTGGTGCGCATCGATGATCAGGTCCTGCTGGTACCGCGTGCCGGGCGCGGTGCGGTAGCGCAGGAGGAAATGGCCGGGGAAGTTGATGCCTTCGATTGCCACGCCAGCCCGCCGTGCGACCTCCATGTACACGAGCGCCAGAGTGATCGGGATTCCGGTTCGACGATCGAGCACTTCGTTCAAAAAGCTGTTCCGCGGATCCTCGTAGTGAACGTCGTTGCCGACGAACTGCAGATCGCCGAAGAGGTACTCGTTCAACGCCGCCACCTGCACGTACGCGTCCGGATCGACTCGGGGCGGCGCGTCGATTCGGACCGACCGTGCCGCGGCTACCCGCTTGGCCGCCTCGCGCCCGAGAGCGTCCAGTTGATCGAGATAGGGCCGCGCGTCGAGCCGCGGGTATTCGACGCGGGCCATCATGAGCGCTGCGACCGCAAGGTCGGGGTCTGGGCTCAGCGCCAGTCGCGTGAAGCTTTCGACAAGGTGCTCGGAAATCACTCGTCCCCCGCCGCGAGGTGCATCCGATGCTGCCGAGGGCGACCAGCTCACTCGTCGCCCCGCCGACAGCTCAGGAGCCGGCTGTTTCAAGCAGGATAGCGCAAAGCTGAGGGAAGAAGCCTACAGAGCACCCAAGAGTTCCCACGTCAGTTCGTCGAGATGCGTAATGATCGCATCGGCGTCCGCCAACTCTTTTGGGCCATATGTGTGTGTGACCCCTACGGTTCGTAAGCCCGCGGCGCGTGCCGATTGCAAACCCCACCGGGAATCTTCCACCGCGACGCATGTTCGGGTGTCGAGCGCCGAGCCGGCGGCCGCCGACAGCCGCTCGATCGCTCGGAGGTACGGGTCGGGGGCAGGTCCGGCCTGAGCGTCTTCTGCTCCGACGACCGCGACGAAGAAGGACGCGAGCTGCTCGCGCTCGAGCACACCGAGGATTTCGTTGCGCAGGGCGCCCGACGCGATCGCCAGCGGGCACGTCGCGGCGAGTCGTTCGATGGCGGTCCTGGCGCCGGGAAACAGGATGACCTCGCCGCGTTCGAGAGCGGCCATCCGCCTTGCCTTGCGCGCAACGAGATCCGACATCTGCCGCTCGGTCAGCGGCACACCCTCGTCGGCCGTCATGGCCCGGAACGCGTCGATGTCGTCGTATCCCAGGTACTTCCCGTAGTACGCCTGTTCGGTCAGCGTCACATCGAGCTCGGCCAGCACATCGCGGAAAGCCCGGAAGTGCAGCGGTTCGCTGTTCGCAATGACGCCGTCAAAATCGAACACGACGGCGCGGATCAACTCTTCCTGGCGTCCTTCATTCGCTCCCCAGCGCGGACGGGAACGCGGAGACGGTTTTCGGGGGGCGGGTAGGGGCACTCGTACGCCGCGTTGTAGTAGCAGTACGGGATGTACGCTTTGTTGAAGTCCAACTCGTAGATCTGGGTCGCCGTGCGGTCGAGATCGAGGAAGCGGCCGGCCGCGTATGTCTCGGTTCCGCTCGTCAGGTCGCTGAACGGCACGAACAACCGGTTCATATCGGGCGCGCCAGCTTCGACGAAGGCCGTCAGCACCATAGCCTGTCCCTTCAGCGTGAAGGTCAGCGAGCCCACGCGGCGCATTTCACGCTGCTGGCCGCTCGACGTCGGCATCATCAGCCTGGTCTGCTCAGTGGCGGGCTTCAGGGCGGCGAGCACGCTGTAATCGGGATCGATGGGAAAGTACGCCAGCGGAAGAAACTCGGCTTTGCGGTTCGCGGGGACCGGGTCGTTGGAGCTCTGAAACGATCGATCCTTGTCGGCGCGCACCGAGGCGATACGCGCGACGTAGTCTCTGGGGTCGTCAGGGGGTCTGTTGCTGCACGCCGCCGCGGCGCCCAGGAGTGTCAGTGTCGCTCCGAGGATACACGTCCTCACGTCACTATCTTACCCAGATGACCTAAGGGCCCGTCTAAGAATAACGTCTACATTCTGGCCACCGATGCATCCCGCCGGGCTGCGTTGCTCGTCGCTTGCATACGCCCGGTATGCGCGCTCCTCGCGCCTTGCCGGGCGGGCGCCTCGACGCCCAGAATGCAAACGCTATTCTTTGACGGGCCCTTAGTCCCGCCCAGTCTTCCCTGGGAGACCGACGGAAGGTCAGAAGATGTAGCGTCCCCGGGCGACGGCCTCATTGGCCAGCCTTTGTCGCAGCGCGGCGGTGTTGATCGGCATCTGCCTGAACAGGCGCCGCAAGGCGGCCACTGCCGTGCGGAGCGCGTCGCCCTCGAGCATGGC
>JBGPJH010000016.1:0-20777 GCA_041485305.1 Vicinamibacteria bacterium
CGTAAAGGCCTTTGACAGGCGCCGCCTCGGTCCCCTCGCTGACTGCGGAGGTGACAAAGATATGGTCGTCCCAGACGACCGGCGAGCTCCAACCGAGACCTGGAATCGTCGTCTTCCACACGACGTTCTCGGTTTCGCTCCACGCGTCCGGCAATCTCGGATCGTCGGGCGCGACGCCCGCCAACGGGCCCCGGAACTGGGGCCATTGATCGGCCCCGTACAGTCCGGCACCAGCCAGCAGCGACAGCCCGAAACCGACGATCATCACGCGACGCATCGTGCTCCTCTCAACGGCGCTGAAGGGACGCCTGGTTTACGCCTTCTTTGGGACAAAGGCCAGAAACCGCAGGGGGTTCTCGTACACGATCTTGCGCAGCGTGTCTTCTTTCACACCCGCTTGCCGTAGTTTCGGCACAAAGACCGTCAAGGTGTTCGCGTACCCGGGACGAGCGGCGGAACGCCGTCCCGTGAAGTCGGAGCACAACAGCAGATGATCCGCGTATCCGCCGTCGAGGAATGCCAGGACCATCGTCACCTTCTTGTCGTCTGGAACGAAGCCACCGGTGACGCGGTCGAAGCCAACGAACGCGCCGCGCTTGGCGATCTGCTTGATGACATCGGCGTTTGGTTCGTCCAGGCAGCACGTGTGGCCGATAGCGACACGCTGCGGCTTGACGCCCACCGACTCGAAGACATCCAGCTGCCGCAAGCCGGCGTCCTTGGGCACGTTGGGGCCGGTTCCGTAGGCGTTGTGCGTGAAGACGGGCACGTTCGTGCGGAGGTGCGCTTTGCCGACAGCGCGGAAGACTTTTCGTTCCAAGTCGCTCATCGGCGCGTCAGGGTTCTCGCCGATCTCCCCGTACGCTCCGTACCGGTTCCTCGCCGTCTCGCGCGCGAGATCGTCGGCAATTTGATCCTCGGTCTTGGTGGCAAGCTCCGCCGGATAGACTCGCTGCATGTAGTACCCACCGCTTGCCACGATCGGCAGCCCGGACTGTGTCGTCAGCTTTTTCAAGAACTCCAGGTCCGTCCCCATGTCGGGGTGTCCGCCGTCAACAATGCAAGCCACCCCATCTTTCAAGGCCGCCTTGGCCTCGTCGATCATCAGATTGAGGTCTTTCGTGAGATTCGGTAAAGGCGGCGGGGCGTTCGCGGGGCGAGGAGTCACCGGCGGTAGGTCGATCGAGAAGTGCTCGTGGAACAGCGTCGCCCCACCCGAGAGGTTTTCCGGCGGGATGTCCCTGAGCAGCGTACGAATGATCGAGCCCTTGGGCAACGTCAGCTTCCTGGCGGTGGAACCGGCCTGCCAAGCCGCAACCGCGTCGACATCGCCGAGCCTGGCGGCCGTGAGCAGGAAAGCGCCTGCGCCGCCGACGAGGCCGATGGCTTCTCTACGGGTCAGTCGTCGCACACGAGAATCCTGCACCGCCATAATGTCATCCTCCAGAGTCCCACGTCGTAACATGACGCTGGGCCCGCACGGTACGCCCGGCGCCGATTATCGCGTGCCTGAGGGGTCGTCAGCAACAGGATGAACGAAGAGGGGCCGGAAGCCCTTGCGGTTGAGATCCGCCATCTGACAGAGTCGTGATGGGAAGGCATGCGATCGCCACAGATCGACGACGTCCTGATCAGACGGCTCTATGATCGCGCCAGGGCCGAACGTTGGCATCTGCCGATCGGCGTGCTGGCCGAGGCGCTCCACGCGAGCGCCACGAGAAGGTTTGCCGGAGAAGACCCCGGGGCACACGAGCTCGAGAAGTATCTGGAGTCGTTGCATCTCGAAGATCTGGCGGTCGCCTGTGCCTGCGCCACCGGCAACGATGCGGCATGGGAGCACTTCGTGCGCGAGCAGCGGCCGCTGCTGTATCGAGCCGCCGACGTCCTCGATCCCTCAGGCGGCGCTCGCGAGCTCGCCGATTCCCTGTATGCGGATTTGTACGGCCTGAAGGACCGCGGCGGCGATCGGCAGTCGCTCTTTGGCTACTTCCACGGACGGAGCAGCCTCACGACATGGCTGCGCTCGGTGCTGGCCCAGCGGCACATCGATCGCCTTCGGGCCCAACGTCGCGTCGAGTCCCTTCCGGACGACGAAGCGGCGGTGGCTCCCGCGACATCGTCGGGAGCGGCGGATCCGGACCGGTTGCGCTACGCCGCCTTGGTCGAGCGGGCACTTCAGCGAGCCGTGTCCCGGCTCGATGCCCGCGATCGGTTGAGACTGGCTTGCTACTACGCGCAAGACCTGACGCTGGCCGAGGTGGGCCGGCTGCTTCGCGAACACGAGGCGACCGTCTCGCGACATCTCGCGCGCACGCGGCAGGCGCTTCGGAAGGACATCGAACGCGAGCTCCGGGTCGGCGAAGGCCTCGGCGAGGCTCAGGTTGCGGACTGCCTCGCGTCGGTCGTGGAAGATGCCGGGCCGATCGACCTCGGACGGGTACTGGGCACGGGCGAGGGCGGCAAGGAATCTGGCCGGGATCGTTCTATGGGAAGAGGGGAAGGACGCCGTGGACACCAAGCGTGAAGGCGACCGCTCCTTCGAACGGTTGCTACGACAGTCGCTTCGCTCAAATGCGGGCTCGGCACTGACCGGCGGGTGCCTCGATGCCGAGACGATCGCTGCCTGGGCGGATGGGAGCCTGAACCAGCGCGACCGCGCTGTTGCCGAGGCGCACGCCTCCGAATGCGCGCGCTGTCAGGCCACGGTGGCAACCCTGATGAAGATGTCCGCGGCACCTCCAGCACCCGACCCCTGGTGGCGTCGCCGCTTGAACCTCGGGTGGCTGGTGCCGCTGACGGCCGGCGCCATCGCAGTCGCTTTCTGGTTCGCGTTGCCAAACCCGCCGAGCCCTGGCTTGTCCGACAAGAGGGAGGTACAAAGCCGAGCGGACGAGTCGGCGAAGCGGCAGGAACAGTCTGGACTGGCGCGATCGGACGCGCCTCTCGTGCAGCGCCAGCAGCCGGCGGCTCCAGCCGAGCCTCTCGCACCACGCCAGCAGCGGGCGGCACCGGCCGCGACCGGACGGAACGAATCCAAGGAGGAGCGGGAGGGGGCAATACCGACTCGCCGGGCCAAGCGGGACGAGAGACCGGCGAGCGCTCCTGCGCAGCTGAAGGAAGCCGACGCCCTGGAGAAAGCCGCGCCCGCGGCGGCACCCACGGCGGCCGTTGTCGCCGGAAACGCCGCTCAGTCGTCCGTCGGTCGACGAGACCAGGCAGCGGCGCTCTCCGCGCCCGCGGTCGCCCCCGCACGAGAGATCCAGTCTCCCGACACCTCGGTCCGTTGGCGCTTTGGCGCAGGAGGGCTGGTCCAGTACTCCATCGACCGAGGTGCAACATGGGAAGGGCTGTCCACCGACTTCGTCGCAGACCTGACGGCGGGCGCTGCGCCATCGTCATCTGTCTGCTGGCTGGTTGGACGTGCCGGGACGGTGCTGCTCACGACAGACGGCCGGCGCTTCGCCCGCCTGCCGTTCCCCGAGAGCGCGGACCTGGCGGCTGTCCGGGCCACAGACGCGCGGACCGCAGTCGTCACGACCGCCGACGGTCGAACCTTCAACACGGCCGACGGCGGTTCCACCTGGACCGAGGCCCCCCGCTAGCGCGCGGTCAAACCGTTATCGCAAGGTGCAAGTATTTCGAGCGGCCCCGTTCTAAGAACAGAGGCCCTCTCGCCCGCCGCTCCGGCGGGGTGGTTGAGGGTTCTTGGAAAGGGAGCATTCCCATGCCTGCACGTGTGTGGCTTGCAGCGTCGGTTCTCGCGGCCGGCGCCATTTTTTCCCGCACGTTTGCGTCGGTGCCTGTCTCTCGTCTGCCGTCAGGGCTGCGCCGGCGGCGGCGGCTGGGCAGAGCTCCACGCTCGATGATCAGCTCGAGCTGGCGGTAACGGTCTCCAACTCGGACATCGCGCTCGTGCGCGACGTCCGAAGCCTGCAACTACCCCGCGGGACCTTCGACCTGCACTTCATGGACATCGCCGCGACGGTGAACCCAGCAACCGTACACTTCCGATCGCTGAGCGAGCCGGCGCGCGTCAGCGTGCTCGAGCAGAATTACGAGTACGACCTGCTGGAACCGGACAAACTGCTGCGCAAGTACGTCGGTCGCGATGTCACGCTGGTGCGCCTGCGGCAGGATGAGGGCGTGACGAAGTCCGAAGAGATCAAGGCGCGGCTTCTCAGCTTCAACGGCGCTCCCGTCTGGCAGATCGGAAACGAGATCGTCACGGGCATGCACGCCGATCACATCCGCTTCCCGGAGCTGCCGAACAACCTGTACGCGCGGCCGACGCTCATCTGGTCGCTGAACAACGACGGCGCGGCTCGTCACCGGGTCGAGACCTCCTATCTGGCCGGCAAGCTCTCCTGGAACGCGGACTACGTGCTGACGGTCGCGCGCGACGACAGAGCGGCCGACATCGACGGGTGGGTCACGCTGACCAACGGGAGCGGTACCTCATTCAGAAACGCGAAGCTTCAGCTCGTGGCCGGAGATCTCAACCGCGTCCGCCAGGTCCTCGGCCGGATGGCGGCCGACGAGCTCCGCGCGGAAAAGTCCCTCGCGGCTGCGCCGATGGTCCAGGAGGCGTTCTCCGACTACCACCTCTACACGCTGGGTCGAAAGACGACGATCAACAACAGCGAGACCAAGCAGGTGAGCATGCTCGGCGGAACCGGCATTCCCATCCAAAAACGCTACGTCGTCGACGGCCAGGCGTTTTATTATCGCAACGCGCAACACCCTGGCGCTCCGCTCAAAGAGGTAGTGCAGGTGTACTACCAATTCAAGAACGAAGAGCGCAGCGGGCTGGGCATGCCGATGCCGGCCGGCGTCGTCCGCGTCTACCAGTCCGATTCGAAGGGGGGCATTCAGTTCGTGGGCGAGGATCGGATCAGCCATACGCCGAAAGACGAGACGCTCAATCTGAAAATCGGCAACGCGTTCGACGTCGTCGCCGAGCGGAAGCAGATCGACTTCGAGAAAATCGCCACGAGCGTCTACGAGGTCGAGTACGAGATCACGCTGCGCAATCACAAGGCCGTGCCCGTCAGCGTAGAGGTGAACGAGCCCATCGGTGGAACCTGGAGAATCCTGCGGTCGACCCACCAGGGGACCAAGACCGACGCATGGGCCGCCCAGTTCGCGGTGCCTGTCGCCGCGGACGCCGCAGCGGTGCTGAAGTACCGGGTTCGAGTGAACTACTGACGAAAGGCTGTCAGCTTTCAGCGGTCAGCTCTCAGCTGACAGCCTGCAGCTGACAGCCATCAGCGCTTCAGATGTAGTGCGGACCTTGAGGTCCGCCAGACGCGGCTGGCCTGAAGGCCAGCACCACAGGATTTTTTCACACTGACGGCTGATGGCTGATCACGACGCGCCACGACGCAAGGGCGGTGCAGACGTTATGCGACTCCGGCCCCCTGCGTCTCGACGTGGACGGCGTACAGCGACTGGCTCGCGGCCATGAAGAGCCGATTCCGCCGGCTTCCCCCGAAACAGACGTTCGCACAATTTTCCGGCAACCGAATCATGCCAATCGGCTCACCGCTTGGCGCGATGATCTGCACGCCCGGGCGGGCGCCCGCCCAGACATTCCCATCGATGTCGCAGCGGATGCCGTCGGCGAACGACGGTATCCCAGCGGAGCCGGGAACCGTCAGTTGGACGTGCCGTTTGCCATTACGTGCCGCCTTTCCATCCACGTCCCACACGCGAACGTCGCGGCCGCTGCCGGTGTCGGCGACGTAAAGCCTCTTGTAGTCGGGCGAGAAGCACAGCCCGTTGGGGCCGTCGATCTCGTCGGTGATCATCGCAATCTGACCGGCCTTCGGATCGACGCGGTAGATCGCGGGCTTGGTTTCGCTCTCGCCACGGAACCCCTCGTAGTTGCCTCGGATTCCGTAGTTCGGGTCGGTAAACCAGATGCTGCCGTCCTGGTGCACGGAGAGGTCGTTGGGCGAGTTGAGCCGCTTGCCCTGAAACTTCTCGGCGATGACGGTGACAGCTCCGGAGTACTCGTAGCGCACAACCCGCCGGCCCCCGTGCTCGCAAGAGATCTGCCGGCCTTCGAAATCGAAGGTGTTGCCGTTGCTGTAGCCGGACGGGCTTCGGAACACAGTCACTCGCCCGTCGTCCTCGATCCAGCGCAGCTGGCGGTTGTTGGGGATGTCGCTGAACACCAAGTAGCGTCCGACGCCGTTCCACGCCGGCCCCTCGGCCCACGACGCCCCGGTGTACAGCCGCTTGATACTGGTGTTTCCAACGATATAGCGGCGGAACCGGTTGTCGAGCGCGACGACGTCTGGGTCTGGATAGCGAACCGGGTCCTGTCCGGACCAGTCGCGCGGTTGCTGAGGAGGAATCGCTGGCGCCTGACCCGGCGCCTGCTGCTCGGCCCGCGCGGGCAGAAGGGCCGCACCAGCCAGCGCGGCGCTCAAAAAAGCCCGGCGGTTCCAGGTTGGCGAACTCGTGGGGTGATGTTGATCAGCCATGGCGAAATCTATACCTCAGCGGCCGGCGATTGTCGATACCAACCTACGGAATCGCACCAGGTTTCCCGAGCAGCCGGCGCAGCAAGCCCACCTGTCCGACGTGGAAGCCGAGGAACGAGAGCCGTTCGAGTCACGGTGGCGCACACTGTCGAGCGGCTGTGGCATGTCATCATGATCTCACGCCTATCGCCCGGCCAGGCCGGCAAGGCTCGAGGAAGGTCCCATGTCTTTTGGCCGTTACATGCTCGATCACTGGATGCTCGACCCGACCATCACGTACCTCAATCACGGAACCGTCGGTGCCGTGCCCAGGCGAGTGCTCGCGTCGCAACAGGCGATCCGCGACGAGATCGAGCGACAACCGGCCCGCTTTCTGCTCCGCGAGCTGGTGACCTTTCCGGGTGCGCCTGCGGGAGGGCCATCCAGACTGCGCCAGGCCGCCGCCTTGGTCGCCGGCTTCGTGGGCGCCCGCGCAGAGGATCTTGCGTTCGTGGATAACGCGACCACCGGGGTGAACGCGGTGCTGCGGTCGGTCGGCCTTCGGGAGGGCGATGAGGTTCTGATCACGAACCTTGCCTACGGAGCGATTGCCAACGTCGCCGCGTTTGCCGCGCAGGAGAAAGGCGCGCGCGTCCGGACAGTCGAGCTGCCCTATCCCGTGACGGACCCACGCACCTTGGTTCGTACCGTCGCCGATACGATCCGTCCGCAGACGCGCATCGTGGTCATCGATCACATCACGTCCGAAAGCGCACTCATCATGCCGGTCTCGGCGATCGCGGCCGAATGCCACGCTCGCGGGGTCTTCGTGCTGGTGGACGGCGCACATGCGCCCGGCACGCTGCCGCTCGACATCCCCGCTCTCGGCGTCGACTGGTACACCGGCAACCTGCATAAGTGGGCGTACGCGCCGAGAAGCTGCGGTTTTCTCTGGGCCGCCCGGGATCGGCAGGAGTTTCTTCATCCGCCCGTCATCTCGTGGGGACTTGGCCACGGGTTCACCACCGAGTTCGATTGGGTGGGCACGCGGGACCCCTCGCCCTACCTCGCGGCGCCCGAGGGCATCGCCTTCATGCGCGAATTGGGCGAGCCAGACGTCCGTGCTTACAACCACGCGCTGGCGTGGGACGGTGCACGGCTGCTGAGCGAGCGCTGGGGCACCGAGCTCGGTATGAGTGAAACGCTGGTTGGCGCGATGGCCACCGTGCCCCTGCCGCAGCGTTTTGGGTCGATCCGAGCGGACGCCGCCCGGCTCAGGGACGCGCTGCTCTTCGAGGATCGCATCGAGGTGCAGCTTCACGCATCGCGAGGGCGCCTGTGGGTGCGGCTGTCGGCGCAGGTCTACAACGACATGACCGACGTCGAGCGCCTGTCGGCGGCAGTTGCGGCGAGGGTGTGAGGACCTATGCGACGACGGCGAGGCGCCCGGTCGGCCTCGGCCCCTCTCAACGTCCGTTCGTGCTCGGGCGTGACCGATCGGGATGGAGCAGCAGCTTCTGCACGCGCCAGTTGTTGAGGTCCGCAACGTACAGCTCGTTCTCGGACGGACACGCGATCCCGTGGTTCCAGTTGAACTGTCCGAGCTGGCGCCCGGACGTGCCGAACATGCCCACCACTTGACCCTCCGGCAGCCTGAGCTTATAGAAGCGGCCGGGAAATCCGTCGTTCGTGTAGAGATACTGGGTCGGTCCCTGCGTGATGCAGATCGTCCACGGGGCGCCCGGAGCCATTGGTCCTGTCTCGGGCGGCGAAGGCGGCGTGTTCCCGAGCACTGACCGCTTTCCGGGCGGTGGTGGCACGTTGATCTTGATGACGCGCTTGAAATTGCCGTCGAGATCGAAAACCTGGATCCGCGCGTTGGCGCGATCGGCGACGTAGATGTTCCCCGCGTTGTCGATGCCGATGTTGTGTGGCGTGTTGAACTGACCCGGCTCGGAGCCGCGGACGCCCCACGACTTCACCCAGTCCCCGTTCTTATCGATCTTCGCAATCCGTGAGTTCACGTATCCGTCGCTGATGTAGCTGTTGCCGTCTCTGTCCCAGGCGATGTCGGTAGGCTGGTTGAAGTAGTTGTCCACCTGCGGCGGGCGCTGTGCCCCTCCGAGGCTCGGGTAATGGTGATCGTCGGGCGCCTCTTCCTTCCGTCCGAACACCATCGTCGCATGGCCTTCTTGATTGAACCTGATGACCATGTTCGTGCCCTTGTCGACAACCCACAGGTCGTCGTTTCTGTCGACGCGGACGCTGTGCGAGTACCCGAAGCCGTACAGGTTCTTGCCCCACTCGCGCAGGTAGCGCCCGTTCTGGTCGAACTCGAGGATCTGGGTCGCGATGGCGCCATAGAGCGGACCGGTGACGTTCGACCGCGACGCCATGAACACGTGGCCCTTGGAGTTGACGGCCACCGACCCCATCTCGCCGAGGTTCATGTCGAACGGGTACTTGAAGAAGTTCGGGACCGACTCGAACGGGATGTCCGGCGGCATCGACGCCTGCTGAGCGTGCGGCCCGGGTTGGCCCAAGAACGGGAGCAGCGCGACCAACACGATGAAAAAGCGTTTCACGGAAGGCCTCCTCCAGGTTCGAAACCCGCGTGTTGACGACGTCGAGGTTACACGCCGCCCCGCCGGCTCGCGGGTGGAACGACCCCATTCAACCGCAGGTAGACGGCCATCTGACCGTAGATGTCCTGCGTGTGCCCAAGGGTGTAATAGACCATCTTTGCACGCGTGGCTTCACCGATCCAGCGCGGTCCCTTGATGGTCTGGCTCAACGAGGCGTCCGCGAACTCCTTCAGCACTGCTTCGCCGTAGTCGTAGGAATCGCCGAGCGCTCTGAGGATGTCGGCCTTCGAGGTCGCCTTCAGGCCGAACACGCTCAGATCGGAATCGTTAATGGGCGGCGCGGACGCCTTCGCTCCGAGAAACTTCATCAGCATGATGTTAGCGCCCGCGACGTGCAGGATCTGTTCGCCATAGGATCGCTGCGGGGGAGTCGCCTTGAAGCCGAACTTGTCTTCGGGCATCGCGTCGGCAATCCTCAGCATCGTCTCCTTCTGCGCCTTCCAGTCCTTCATGAGGTCGCCGGCGAGGGTGACGCTCTGGGCGGACGGCTTCCCAGTCGTCATCAC
The DNA here is from genome assembly GCA_041485305.1 of Vicinamibacteria bacterium. GTDB lineage: Bacteria > Acidobacteriota > Vicinamibacteria > Vicinamibacterales > CAVVIG01 > JBGPJH01. The sequence goes on from JBGPJH010000016.1 coordinate 9,619, forward strand.
CACCATCAGGACGCCGAACAGCACGGACACATTACGCGGCATCAGCAGCCTCCTCGCTTCCGACTCGCCGAAAACTTACCATGGGCGCGCCACCGTTCCAACCCGAAAAAGCCCCGACATGCCCTCGGGTTCGTATAACATCGTCACGAATTCCACGGCCCGTGCCGCACGGTGTTCCGTCCGAAATTGAGCCCTTCGCGAACCAGCAAGGAGACGACGATGAGATCTCGCGTTCTTTTGGCGGCCGCCGCCTGCATCCTCGTTCCCGCCACCGCCGCTCCGCAGGCATTGACGAGCTTGTCATCCCTGCGCGTGTCCTACAACACACGGAAGGTGACCGTTCGCCCCCAGGGCGAGATGAAAGCGCAAATTGATGAAGTCGATCGACAGCTGGCTGAAGCGACGCGCCTCGGGCAGAACGGCGAGGTTCGCCGCCTGATTGCAAAGGGGCAAACGCTGCTCGCGGGCAGACCGTGGACCGATGTACTCGACTTCGCCAACTCTCTGGTCATCAGAACCGAACATGTCGTGGCCGATTCGGGCAGACCCTACGACGTACGGCTCGAGCAGATCTACCGCTCGTCTCTTCAACTCGAGCGCGCGCCGACAGCTCGGGCCGTCTTGAGGAAACGCCCCACGCCGCCTTCGGCCGGCGGAGCGCCAGAGCCGGGTGAAGTAGTGAAGGACCTGGGGACGTTCGACGGCGTCGGTCGCGACCTGCGCGATTCACCGTACCGGATGGAATTGGATGTCCGAAGCGTTGCCGATGGCACCTACCAGCTCGCCATCGACGTGATCGACGATGGGCGGCCGCTTGGAACGGCCACGCTGCTCGTCAGCCTGCGCAAGAGCCTGGACGAGGACGCCGCTCGCCTGGACGCCGACGCGAAGCGCGCGCCAGAGGCCTTGCGCGCGGACATCCTGTTTCCGATCGACCGTGCGCACAGCGTCAATCGGGGCCGCCTGGAGCTCCGCACCTTCGATCCAGACAGAGACTTTGCCGAAGCACAGGCCATCGCCACGGCGGTTAGAGCCAACAAGAATCCATACGAGAAGCGCACGGGCGATTTCAAGCGGCACTACCTGCTGCAGGCGGCGAGCGAAATCATGCCGTATCGCATGTACGTGCCGACGAGCTACAACGGATCGCGCGCTTTTCCACTCATCGTCGCGCTCCATGGCCTGGGCGGCACCGAAGACTCCTTCTTCGACGGCTACGAGAAGAAGTTCCCCGAGCTGGCCGAGCAGCGCGGCTATCTGGTCGCGGCCCCGCTCGGTTATCGCGTCGACGGATCGTACGGATGGGGACTCGGGAATCCGCCGGCCGATCCCACGGTGCGGCGCACGCAGGACTTCAGCGAGCAGGACGTGATGCAGGTTCTGCAGCTCGTCCGCCAGCAGTACAAGATCGACGAGAACCGCATCTATCTGGCCGGCCACTCAATGGGCGGCATCGGCACCTGGAAGATCGCCGCGAAGTACCCGGATATCTGGGCGGCCATCGCGCCGTTCGCGGGGAATGGCGTACCGGCCACCCTGGAACGCATCCGGAACGTTCCGGAGATCGTCGTGCATGGCGATGCCGATCCAACGGTCGACGTCCAGGGGTCGCGCAGCATGGTGGCCAAGGCCAGGGAGCTCGGCATCGACGTGACGTATATCGAGGTGCCGGGCGGCAACCATGGCAACGTGGTGGCGCCGAATTTCAGGGCGGTGTTCGATTTCTTCGACGCGCACCGGAAGGGCGGACGCTCGACGTCGCAGCCGTAGCCAGAAGGCGGATGGTACGTCTATCGAACGGTCGCCGCGGTCAGTCGTGTCAGCATCGGCACGGTCACGGCCCAAGCGGCCACGTGCATCACCATCAAGACGATCGCCAGCGGCCAGGTTCCGCCCGGAGTCATCCCCATCCCAATGGGAATGTCGGGCGCAAAGGACACGATTAGCACGACGAGCGCGATGCGGCGGTATGTTCGAACCGGGTTGCGGGCAAAACGGCCGACGATCGCGAATACCAGCACGGCTGCCGACACCAGCACCACCGTGAACACGATGGGCACTCCGTAGTTCCGCAAGAATTCCGGCAGCGGACTGAGCACCGATACCGCGACCAACTGCACGATCACGACGGCCAGCACCGAAGCCACCACCGTAGCCGGGCCCACCCAATAGAGCTTGCGCAGGTCGGTCGCTCCTACTTCTTCTGCTTGGTCAGAGCCTCGACGTCACTTTTCCGCGGCTGTCCTCTTGGAGGCGTCCGCGGCAGCCTTCTCCTCGGCGCGAGCACCGCCCAGGATGCCAGACATGGCGTAATTCCCCTCGTGACACGCGTACTCATAGATCTGGTAATCGCTGAGACGGGGCATCGCGCGCACGGCGGTCCAGGGCCTGGTGTACATCGTCGGGTCGTCAATCGTGAATTGGTAGTCGATCAAGTCGCCATCGACCCGGGTGAAGCGTTCGACCGCACGCGTGTTCCTGGACGCGGGGAATCGGAGCTCTGTCTGATCGCTGTAATTCGTGGTCTCGACGACGAGAGTATTCCCCTCCCAGTGACCGCGGGAGGCCCCGTTCCACTGGCGGATGTTCTCGGTGAGACCCGGACGCCCATCGAGCGGAATGATGCGAACATCGTGGATGTTCTCCACCAGAATGGCGACGTAGTCAGGAGTCTGAAAAATTTGATAGGTGTTGTTGTAGCCCGTGGAAATCGGTGGCACACCGTGGTACGTGATGCACCGATCCCAGGCGCTGCGATCCAACCAGGAGTCGGCAGGGTGCGCGCGCCGGCGCTCCCCCAGCGCCGCGATTCTTTTTCGCGCCTCAGGAGTCAGCGGGAGCCGGCCGTCCGGCGGATCCACGATCAACGACGTTCGCAGATTCGAAGCGATTTTCCCCCGGTCGAACCAGAAGGAATTGTATGTGCCCGGATCCCCGGGTCGTGGTGGCGCGTCCACCTCGGTGTCCGCTTCTCGCTTCGCGGCTTCTTCGCGCGTAAAGAACTCTCGTCCCTCCACGGCGGCGGGCCGCTCAAGGGGCGTCAAGGTGGCGTACGACCATGTGCCCTGCAGGTCCGGGTCGCCCCACTGTGTACGGGGCGCCGTTCCAGCCTTCGTTGCCGCCTTCTTCTTCGATCCGGACGAGGGCGCCTGGCCCGCGACGGACACCGCGGCCAACGACACGACCGCGATCGACGCCGCCAGCACGCTCACCGCAGCCGTAATTGGGTGCCTCATCTGAAACCTCCTGTTGCCTTCGTCCCGGATCGTAGGTGCAGAGGACCTCTTCTATCAAGAATCGAACCGAGAGTCCACCCTTCGAGAGCGGCCAGCCGCATGGCCGAAGCCGCATCCCCCAGGGAGCCATGGTACAGCGATCCAGCAGTCCGTGGAAATTATTGGAAGAAGCAAAAGGCGCCGTTTGACATGGAGTGGCGTGCGGCGGACAATGGCGATCATGAGCCGATGGCTCCGCGCTTCCGTGGCGGCCGCTGCCGTGACCGTCGTGTTGACGTCAACGTTGGCGACGTGCACGTTGGGATCGATGACGGCCGAGAACGAGCAGATGGCTTGCTGTCAGGGCGGCCATCACGCGTGCGGGCCATCGGGCGAGGCCACGAACTGTTGCGAGAAAACGGCGCCGCAGTCGCAGCGACTGGTTCTGGCGAAGCCCGATCCCTTTAGCGCGCCGATCCGCGTGCTGCTGCTCACGCTGACACCCACCCAGCCCGTCGTCGTCGACGCCGCTCCGACGTTCGTGGTCGACCGGGCTCCCCGCGACGAAGCCATCACCGCAGGTCCTCCCGCCTATATCGCCTTCTCCGCGCTCCTGATCTAGACAGCGCCCTTCTCCTGCATCGCAGTCGTCCCATTGCAGTGAATCTCTGCGTTGGGCCGATGCCGACCGCTTTCCCGCGTGAGATCGCGGCCGGCTCCACCAACCTGATGCTTTTCATCGCGGCCTGAGCCGGAAACGGCACGCCGCTGCTGAACGGGTGCCTTGTCTATGAAGAAACGACCTGCTCGCGTCCTCCTCATCGCGCTGCTGGCGCTAACGACCGCAAGAGTCGCGAACGCGGCGCCGCTTGCATCCACGGCACACCTCGCGAACGCCCAACACACGGAAGGCCAGCAACAGGACGAGGCTCCACTGTCGCTCAAGGCCGCCCTTGATGAGGCACTCGCCAACAATCTCGAGTTGCTGGCGCTGCGCCGCCAACTTGACGCGGTGCGGCTGCGACCCGCGCAAGAACGGTCGCTGTCGCCCCCGACGATCGAAGCCCAGATCTGGCAGTGGCCACTGAACACCTTCAATCCATGGAATACCAACATGTTCATGTTCATGGTCAGCCAGGAGCTGCCGGGACGAGGGAAGCGCACCCTGCGCGCGGCTGTCCTCAAGCACGACGTGAAGCTCGCGGACCTCGAGGTGGCCACCCGCGCACGACAAATCATCGACGAGGTGAAGCAGTCGTACGCCGATCTGTTCATCGCTCGCCACGCGATCGACATCTATCTGGCGAGCGTCGATCTCTTACGCCAGTTTGCTGACGTTTCCCAAGCGAAGTACTCGACCGGCCGCATTTCCCAGCAAGACGTGTTGAAGGCGGTCTTGGAGCTGTCCCGCTTGCACGACGACCTGATCAAATTCCAGCAGCAGGCAGATCTCGCAAGAGCCCGCCTGAACGTGTTGTTGAACCGTGACCCAGACGCACCCCTTGGACGGCTGACTGAGCACGCGGAGCAGTTGCTAGTGGTGTCCCTCCAAGAACTCCAGCATCTGGCTGTGGAACACCAACCCGAGCTCCGGACGGCACAGACACACGTCGAGCAGGCGGAGGCGCAACTGGCCGTCGCCAAGGGTGACTTCGCGCCGGACTTCTCCGTCACCGGTGGGTACTTGGTCATGCCGCATCAAACCGACGCCTGGCTCGGCAAAATCGGCGTCACCTGGCCACGTGCGCCGTGGTCGCGCGGACGCATCGATGCGCGCGTCGCGGAAGCCACAGCGGCCGTGGAGACGGCCAAGGCCCGACAACGGGCGGCGGAGAGCACGGTGCGCCTTGCCGTGCAGCACGCGTACATCAGGGTGCACGCCGCCCAACAGCGGGCAGCGCTGCTGCGCACGACCATCCTTCCACAATCGAGGCAGACCTTCGACGTGTCGCGCGTGGCGTACCAAACGGATCGCGTCGGGTTCTTCGCGCTCCTGGACAACGAGCGGACGCTCCTTGACGCGCAGCTCGAGTACTACCGCGCGGTCACCGACCTTCAGCAGGCGCTGGCCGACCTCGAGGGCGCGCTCGGGACGGAGCTCGCGCCGACCATGACCCTGCCCGTAAACGCCAGCGAGGTGAAGTGATGAAACGCCGATCGCTCTGGACCGCGCCCAGTCTCATCGTGGCGGCTGTCGTGGTCGCGACGGCCGTCGGGCTCCGCTGGTACGGTGGCCGCCTGGGCCAGGCCTTCTCTGCGGGTCAACGGCTTGCGATTCCTGCGACGGGTGCCGCGCCCACCCCAGCGGTGGATGCGCCGCCAACAGCGGCGAACACGCCGGCCTCTGCCGGCAGCGTGACCACACGAGCTGACATCTCCGTCGATCCGCGCCGGCAGCAGTTGATTGGCGTGCGAACGGTCACCGCGAAGCGCGTCGACCTGGCCGCCACGATTCGAACGCTGGGCATCGTGCGCTATGACGAAACCCGGCAGGTCGACGTCAACGTCAAGGTCGAAGGCTGGATCACGGATTTGTTTGTCGACTTCACCGGTCAGCTCGTCAGGAAGGGGCAGCCGCTCTTTTCGCTCTACAGCCCCGACCTGTTGAACACAGAACACGAATACCTGCTTGCACTGAAGACGCGGGATCAAATCCAGCAGTCGACGATCGCGGACGCCCGTCAGCGTGCCGGCGACCTCGTCGCGGCAGCGCGCCAACGCCTGGTCCTGTGGGACCTGACGCCTGAGCACATCGCCACATTGGAAGAAAACCGCACTCCGGATCCCTCCGTCACGTTCCGGTCGCCGGCCGAGGGCTTCGTCATCGAGAAACAGGCACTCAAAGGCGCGCACATCATGGCCGGGCAAACGCTCTACAAGATCGCGGATCTGTCGGTCGTGTGGGTGGAGGCGGACGTATACGAGAGCGAGATACCGCTCGTGAAAGTCGGCGGCCGCGCGATCGTGACTCTGGATGCCTATCCTGGCGAGCGCTTTCCCGGCCGCGTTCTCTACATCTATCCCTACATCGACGAAAAAACGCGCACGAACAAGGTGCGGTACCAGTTCGCGAATCGGAGCGGCCGTCTCAAGCCTGGCATGTTCGCGAATGTCGAAATCGCGACCGCGGCAGGCGTCGGCGTGACGATCCCGACCGACGCGCTCCTCGACTCAGGGAAAGAACAGATCGTCTTCGTCGATCAAGGGAACGGCTACTTTCAACCCCGCGGCGTCAAGGTCGGGCGTCGGCTCGGCAACGACGTCCAGATCCTCGAGGGCGTCCAGGACGGCGAGGTCGTCGCCACTGGGGCCACCTTCTTTCTCGACTCCGAAAGTCAGTTGCGGGCCTCGCTCCAAGGCTTTCAGCCGGCGCCGCCTGGCGCCGCGGCCTCCACGCCGAGCCAGCAGCTCGACATCACGCTGCGGAGCCAACCGGATCCGCCGAGATCCGGTGAGAACCAGTTCGAGGCGGTCGTGAAGGACCTGAGCGGCAGACCGATCGACGACGCCGACGTCTCGGTGCAGTTCTTCATGCCCGCGATGCCGACGATGAACATGCCCGCGATGCGGAACGAAGTGAGGCTGTCGCCCGCGGGAGCCGGCGTCTATCGGGGTACGGGGCAAGTGATGATGGCCGGCCGGTGGGAGACCACCGTGACAGTCACGCGAGGTGGTCAGCGCCTCGGAACGAAGCAGCTGCCGCTCGTCGCGCGGTAACGAGAGGGCGGCGCAGGATTCGCATCATGTGGTGCAGCGTGCAAAGGGCCGGTGACAACAATGCGACGTGATGCTGAGAGGCCAGGGCGGCAAGCCGATCGTCGGGCGACGGAGCGCGAATCATGATTGAACGCATCATCGACTGGTGTGCCTCGAATCGCTTCCTGGTATTCACGGGCACCGCGGTCCTCTCGGTCTGGGGCATTTGGGCGATCACCCAGACGCCACTCGACGCGGTCCCCGATATCTCCGACGTCCAGGTCATCGTGTCGACGGAATGGATGGGACGCAGCCCGGATCTCATCGAGGATCAGATCACGTACCCCATCGTGTCCGCGCTCGTCTCCGCGCCGCGCGTGAAAGCCGTGCGCGGGTTTACCGACTTCGGCATCTCGTACGTGTACGTGGTCTTCGAGGACCGCACAGACATGTACTGGGCGCGCAGCCGCGTCGTGGAATACCTCCAGGGCATCCGCGGACAGCTTCCCGAAGGCGCGGGCCCTGTCATCGGGCCGGACGCAACCGGCGTTGGCTGGGTGTTCGAATACGCCTTGGTCGACGAGACCGGCCAGCACAACCTGGCTGAGCTGCGCGGCTTCCAGGATTGGTCTCTGCGCTACTGGCTCGCCTCCGTGCCGGGTGTGGCTGAAGTGGCCAGCCTCGGCGGCTTCGTCAAGCAGTATCAGGTCAACGTCGATCCGAACAAGCTCGCAGCCTACAACATCGCACTCAAGGACGTCGTGTCGGCGATCAAGGCCAGCAACAACGACGTCGAAGGCCGGCTCCTCGAGTTTTCGGGTCGCGAATACATGGTCCGTGGGCGCGGATACCTGAAGTCCATCGGCGATCTCGAGGACGTGTCGCTCGGTGCCGACCCTCGGGGAACGCCGATTCGCGTGGGGGACGTCGCCAAGGTTCGGCTGGGGCCGGACATCCGGCGAGGCGTGGCGGAACTGGACGGCAAGGGGGAGGTCGTCGGCGGCATCATCGTGATGCGGTTCGGCGAGAACGCCCTGCGTGTCATCGATCGCGTCAAGGCCAAGCTCCGCGAGGTGCAAGCGTCGATGCCGGCGGGCGTGAAGATCGTGCCGGTCTATGACCGCTCGTGGTTGATCGGCGAGTCGATCCGCACGCTTCGGCGCACGCTGATTGAGGAAACCATTGTTGTCTCGCTCGTCATCATCATCTTCCTTGCTCACTTCCGATCCGCGCTGATTCCGATCCTCGCGCTGCCGATCGCCGTCGTTGCCGCGTTCATTCCCATGTACTACCTCGATGTGTCGTCGAACATCATGTCCTTGGGCGGCCTGGCGCTGGCGATCGGTGTTCTGGTCGATGCGTCAATCGTCATGGTCGAAAACGCGTACCGCCACGTGTCGGAGTCGGATGCCGATGCAAGCGTCCCGGCCGCTCGCGGCCGGACAACCGCCGTCGCGTACGAGGATCAGCCGCGGCTGATCCTCGGGGCCGCCAAACAAGTGGGACGCGCCATCTTCTTCTCGCTCACGATCATCATCGTATCCTTCGCACCGGTCTTCCTTCTGGAAGCGCAGGAAGGCCGGATGTTCCGGCCTCTGGCGTTCACGAAGACGTTCGCGATGGCGTTCGCATCGATCTTGTCGATCACGCTTGTGCCGGTCCTGATGACGATCTTCGTCCGGGGCCGGCGGCTCAAGCCAGAGTCGCAGAATCCGGTGTCGCGAGCCTTCACGTGGTTGTATGACCCGGTCATCCGATTCGTGCTCCGCTGGAAATGGACGGCGCTGGTGCTCAACTTCGCCGTCGTGCCGTTGACCGTCCCGCTACTCTTCGGCATCGGCAGCGAGTTCATGCCGCCGCTTTTCGAGGGGTCGCTGCTGTACATGCCGACGTCCCCGCCAGGGTTGTCGATTACGGAGGCCACGCGCGTCCTGCAGGTGCAGGACAAGATTCTGCGGACGTTTCCGGAAGTGCACACCGTCTTCGGATCGGTGGGTCGCGGGACGACGCCCACCGACAACACGCCGATGGGCATGGTCAACACGACGGTGACGTTGAAGCCGCAGGAGCAGTGGCGACCAGGTTTGACGCTCGACAAGCTCCAGGAGGAGATGGATGCCGCACTCCGGTTGCCGGGGTTCCCGAACGTTTGGACGCAACCGATCCGCAACCGCCTCGACATGCTGCTCACCGGGATCAAGACGCCGGTCGGCATCAAGGTCCTGGGCTCGAATCTCGACGAGATTCAACGGTTGGGTGGACAGATCGAGCGGGCGCTGCAGCCGGTTCCCGGCACGCGGAGCGTCTACGCCGAGCGGGTCGCGCAGGGCTACTTCGCGGACATTCAGATCAATCGGCGTGCCATCGCCCGTCACGGTCTGACGGTCGGCGATGTCCAGGACGTCATCGAATCAGCGATTGGCGGCCAGAACGTCACCCGCACCATCGAGGGCCGCGAGCGGTATCCCGTCAGCGTTCGATACGAGCGCGGATTCCGCCAGGATCTGCCAGACCTGCAGCGCATCCTGGTGAAGACTCCGCGGGGCGCGCAGGTCCCGCTCGCCGAGCTGGCGGAGATTACGCTCGCGCCGGGCCCCGCCATGATCCGCGACGAGGGCGGGCAGCTTGCCGGTTACATCTACGTCGACACCGCGACGCGAGACATCGGCGGCTACGTCGCCGCCGCCAAGCGCGCCGTCGCGGAGCGCGTCCAGCTTCCGCCGGGCTATACGCTCCAGTGGACGGGCCAGTATGAGTTTCAGGTCCGCGCGCGCGAGCGGCTGAAGATCCTCATCCCGCTCGTGCTCTTCATCATCTTCGTGCTGCTGTACATGACCTTCCACTCGGTCGCGGAAGCGGCGACCGTCATGCTCTCGGTGGTCTACGCCATGACTGGAGGGGTCATCCTGCAGTGGCTGCTCGGCTACAACTTCTCGGTCGCGGTGTGGGTTGGCTACATCGCGCTGTACGGGGTGGCGGTTCAAACGGGCGTCGTCATGGTCCTCTATCTGCACGAGGCACTGGATCGTCGGTTGAGACGCGGCGGCGAGATCACCGCCGCCGACGTGCGTGACGCGACGATTGAGGGTTCGGTCCTTCGCCTTCGCCCCAAGCTCATGACCGTGAGCGTCGTCATGGCGGGCCTCGTGCCCGTCGTCTGGAGCACTGGCGTGGGGTCAGACATCATGAAGCCGATCGCCGCGCCCATCATCGGGGGGATGATCACGTCGACCATTCATGTCCTGATCATCACCCCAGTCATCTTCTACATCATGAAGGTGCGGGCGCTACGGAAGGGAAAGCTACAACCGTGATCGGGTCAGCGCTCGGCGGGCCACCCCTGGTCGAGCGGCTTCGACCGGTCCGCCGTGATCTGCAGCTCTGCGCAGTGGTGATACGAGTAACCGCCGGGGTTGTTGAATGCGTGCTCCGCCATGAACTGCACGACCTGCAACGTGCACTTCTTGCAGCTGATGTTCGGGAGCTGCACGTCCGCCTCAAAGGGATCGACAGGACCAGTCGGCCGTGTGGAATGCACGAACAACCCGTCTGCGAGCACCGGAATTTGGAGTGGGTTCTGGATCGCGACGTAACATTGGCCGTCGGAACGACATCGGATGGTGGAGGCCATCTCTTGAAACCGAAGGCGAAGCTGTCGACGTCGATGGCCTCGACCCATAGCCGCCGTCAGGCAGGCGGCAAGGGCGAGAGGTAGCCGATATGGACCATCCCGACGACGCGCGAGTGGCGCTCGCCCCAGTCCTTACGCCTCATGGTCGTCTGGTGCTCGCACCGGTGGATGGCGCGCCTGCCCTGCCGCCGGATCTGTCGAGTAGGCTCCAGGAGTCCTTTGCGCGCGGTTCGGGCCACGGCCTGCTGCAGCTCGGCTCGGCGGAACTGGAAACCGCGCTGCCGCCCGTACTCGCCTACTGGCGCGAGTTTGGCGCGCGCTACGTCACCGCCGTCTGTGCGCGACCGCCCATCGAGGGCCGCGAGCAGCCGTCGATTCCAGGGCTGCCGATCGAAGGCCTCGAGACGATCGCTTCCGCCGCGCCACCGATGAGGGGCGCGGAGTATCTGACGTCCTCTGTGCTAGGGACGCTGTGGGACGCGATCGATGCGGCGTTTAGGTCCGAACTCGCCGAGTCGAAGGCCTCGGTTCAGGATTTTCTGAAGCGCAAGAGCCCGGCCTGGAATCTGGTCGGCCGCGTCCACTTCAACCTCGCCGAGAATCGCCACGACGACGAG
>JBGPJH010000017.1:0-19887 GCA_041485305.1 Vicinamibacteria bacterium
CTCAGCACGATGACCTCGTCCGGCAGAGTGGTCGCGAAGAATCCTCGCCACGCCACGACTGCCGCAGCCACGACGACGACGAGTGCGATGGCGATCACCGCGCGACGACCGCGAGGTCGCGAGAGCGCTGGGGTGGAGCTGGCAGACTGAGTCGTCGGACGGGAAACCGGAAGAACGGCAGTCTGAGCTTGGGGTGTCATAAGGTCTGTCCTCGGTCACGCGTTGGCTCTCGTCTGGGTGGCCATCGCGCGGCTACTGTCCTCGGCGTTGTTGGAACCCGACGCGGGGGCGACGTCGACGGGTGGGAGACTCGGGCGCGGAACGTGCCGCGGACCGTCCGAGCGGTCGGGCGGCCGCGCCTCGGAGGAAGTGATCGACGTGACCGCGCGCGAAGTCGTCCCGGTTAGCAATCAGCGGGTGATCCAAGCGGAGCGCGTAATGGTGCCGCCACAGCACCAAGGGACCCACAAACTCCATGACCAGGAGCGCCGGATCGACCTTGCGCAGCCATCCCTCCCGTACCAGCCGCTGCATCAGCTCGCGCAAGGGGGCCTGGCCACTGCTCAGGCGTTCGAGCAGATTGATGCGTCCCTCTTTGGCGAGACGCATCCCGTCCGTCATCACCATGCGAAAGAGCTGTTCCTGACGGGGTGCACAAAAGCCTTCGAGCGAGAGCGTGGCCAGCCGCTCCAGGGTGTGCCGGACGTCGCCGATCGACTCTTCCAGCAGCGCGGCCAAACGCTCGACCTTGTATTCGTGGTCGGCGACGATTAAGGCTTCGAAGAGCGCCTCTTTGCTTGGATAGTAGTTGTAGATTGCGCTTTCCCGCACGCCCACGGCGGCAGCGATGTCGCGCAGGCTGGTCCCGAAGTAGCCTTTCTCGGCGAACAGATTGAGCGCCGCGTCGAGAATGGCCTGACGCGTTTGTCGGCCGTCGGCATGCACGGGTCGCCCCATCAAGTTAATGGTCGCTCATTTATTTCCTCCTGTCAAGAACGCGCTCGGGGACAGTTCTCAGCTGACAGCCATCAGCAAGCTACTGGGCCGCTGCCAGGTCGAGGACGATATCCCACTGGAACCGGACGAACCGGTGTAGCTCGCTTTCGAGGATGCGTTCCTGGTCGCTATGGGCGCCGAAGCCCTTGGGCCCGTCTTCGGAATCGGTCGCCGGACCGATGCCATAGCACTCGGTACCCTTCGCCCGCACTTGCGCCATATCTGTGGCACCCGTCCCCATCACGGGCAACGTGACGGTGTCGTAGTGTTTCTTCACCGCTGCCTCAATGATCTTGAACGCCTCGGAATCCAGCCGGGCGCTCCTGCCAATGGGCCGCGAGTTCCGTTCGCCGTAGCTCACGTCTACCGTTGGATCGTTAACGATCCGGCGGACGGCCTCGAGAAACTTCGCGGGGTCCTCATCGGGCAGCAGGCGCACGTCCAGGGTCGCTTTTGCCTCGGAGGGAATGACGTTGATCCGGTAGCCGGCACTCATCATGGTAGGCGACACGGATGTCCGCAGCATCGACGAATGGCGGGGCTCGTGGGCGAACAAGTAGTCGTCGGCAGCCCGCGTCTTCGGCGAGTCCGGCATGAGAACGTTGCGGTAGCGCTCGGCCTCTTCAGGCGAGGAAATGTTCGCCAACCGCTTGAAGTACGCCGCCGTCGTTTCGTTCAGCAGAATCGGCGCGCGCCACCGACCGAGCGCCGCGACCGCGGCGGACAGATGCACGACAGGATTGTCGCCAAGCGGGACCGAGGCATGTCCGGACGTCCCGCGGGCGGTCAATTCGATATTCCGAGGATTCTTCTCCTGCGTCTGGACCGACGCGAACTTGACCCGGCCACCGACGCGGGTTACGCCCCCCGTTTCCGCCAGACAGTACTCGGCCGCAATGTCGGGAGCGTGCTCGTTCACCATGAAATCGATCCCGACCTGTGGCTTGCTCGCACTGCCTTCCTCGCTGGCCTCCGCAAGGAAAATGACGTCGCGATCGAGCGGTACGTTCCGCCTCTTGAGCTCCAGCATGATCATCAGGCCGGCCACCACGTGGGGCTTGTCGTCCAGGGAGCCGCGGCCGTAGATATACCCGCCATCGCGCGTGGCGCTGAAAGGCGGGAACGTCCACTTCTTGGCGTCGACCGTCACGACGTCGGTGTGCCCCATCAGCAAGATCGGCCGCTTGCGGCCGCTGCCGCTCAGCCTCGCCACCAGGTTGGGGCGGCTGGGATCGAGCGCGAACACCCGCGCGGGGACACCTTCCCGCTCGAGCACCTGCTGCAGGTAATCCGTCGCGAGCTTTTCGTTCCCTGGCGGGTTGCTCGTATCCAGCCGGAGGAGAGCCTGGAAGTGTTGGAGGGTCTCGTCCTCCCGGCCGGCCCAGTCGACCTCGCGAGGAGCCTGTGCAATCACTGTCACCGACGTCAGGAACCCGACAAGGAAGACCAATCGACGCATGGGCATCTCTCCTGGCATGGGCTATCCGTTGCGCTCACGTAAGGCGTCCATCACCCGCGCATAGTCTTCCGGCGTGTCGATATCGAGGTACGCGCCTTCGTCATCGACGGCCACGTCGCCCTCAGCCGACGCATGGGCGCGCACCACAGGCTTCGCGCCCGCAGATGGATCGGCGGCGCGAAGCGCATCGAACAACCGTCGATCGATGAGAACGGGATGACCGTGCGCTTCGCCGCGGACGGGGCGTACGACGGGGGCGCCGGTCTCTCGATATCGCTCCAGCACGGACCGGACTGTCGAGGGGGCGACGAGCGGCACGTCCACGAGGGTCAGCAGGAACCCGCGGACGCCCGGCCGGTCCACGGCCCGCAGGCCCGCCAACAGGGATGAGAACTGGCCCGACTCGTAGCCCGCGTTGACCACCACACGCGCGGTCACGGCGTCCTGCCGGAGACGTTCGGCGATCGGTACGGCCTCATGACCCAGAACGACAACGACATCGTCCACGCCGGCTTGCTGAAAGGAGCGCACGATGCGGCCAAGAAATGTCTCGCCAGCGAGCGTCAGCATCGCCTTCGGGCGACCCATGCGCGTGGATTTTCCCGCCGCCAGAATCACCGCCGGAATCACACGTCGATTGTAGACCGATCTTCTCGACCATTCGTCTCGCGGTTGACACCGAAGCGTGGCTGCCGTTCTGGGATAGAATCGCCGCATGAGCGAGATCGACCTCCAAATCCGCTGTCAGCGATGCGGCACACAGATGGATTTGCGGGATCCTCTCCCTGGCAGGCCCTGGATGCCCGATCAGTTCTGGGTGTGCCCCAAGTGCGGGCGGCACTTCTGGTCGACCTACCCACTACCGAACCGGGAGAAAGTCAAGCCGGCCGCCGGACCGGCGTCCTGAGGGGGCCTCCGAGGATCGCGATGCTCCGTTGTGACGGCGACGACGACGACCTGGACGAAGATTTCGAAGACGACGAAGATGTCGAAAAGCCGCGCGAGGACGACTTCGAAGACGACGAAGAGGAAGAGGGCGAGGAGGACGAACCGGAAACCTGGCAGGTCGTCAGCCTCGGTCACATACTCTAACCCGCTATCTGTTCTTGACTTCCGCCGGAGAACCTGCATAGACTGGCCCGGGGTTCCAGCTCATCTTGTGGCTGGACCGAGTGCGGCCGGTCGCGCGTCTTGAAAGGCTTGTTGTCTGTCGCAAGCGCCCCTGCCGGCTCACCGCCCCTGGGATGTCCCTGGGGGAGTCGGAACGGAGGGCTTCGGGTATGCCGACCGGGACAATCGCAAGGCTGCTCATAGACAAAGGATTCGGTTTCATCCGCGACGAGGGCGGCATCGAACACTTCTTCCACCGCAGCTCGGTCCGCGGTGCGGTGTTTGAGTTGCTCCGCGAGGGACAGCGCGTCGACTTTACGCCGGAAGAGTCGGGGAAGGGTCCGCGGGCCGGCGACGTTCGCTTGATCGAAGGCTGAGAGACACGGCCAACCTTTCAGGCCGGCCCGGGTAATCCGGGCCGGATTCTACAGCCCCATCGCCTTCACCACCGATTTCAGATCACTCAAGTTCTCCAGCACAACATCCGCCCCGCTGGCACGGAGCGTTTCCGCGTCGTAGCTGCCCGTGGCCACCGCGAGGGACCGCGCGCCCCCTACCACGGCCACGGCGACGTCGAGCGGCGTGTCGCCGACGATGACCACGTCCTTGGGACCGACGAGCGGTCCTCCACACGCTTCGACACGCGCGAGCGCGGTCTGCAGCAGGCCGTTTCGCTCCTGCGCGGCGTCGCCGAAGGCGCCGCACCGAAAGTAGCGCCACAGGTCGAAGTGCTGGAGCTTGATGTGCGCGCCGCGTTCGAAGTTACCTGTGAGAAGTCCCAGAAACGCATCGGGGCGCGGCGCAAGAGCTTCGAGCAGCGAGCGCACGCCGGGCAGAACGCCCTTCTGCGGACCGTGCCGCTGAATTTCGTGTTCAAGATGGGCAATGTAGGTGTCGTGAACGCGGCGGAGCGTTTGATCGTCGCAAGGCAGCCCGCGTTGGGCCGCCACCTGGGCGACGATCCAGGCGTCTGTCCGGCCGGCCATTGGAATCGACTGGAACCCGTCCGAGACACCGAGCACTTCAGCGAAAGCCCGGGCCATCGCCCGCGCGCCGGCTCGGCCACTCAGCACCAGGGTTCCGTCAATGTCGAAGAGGATGAGCTTGATCACAGCTCTTATGCCTTGGCGAGACGCCCTGTCGCGGGCTGGAGTGTCAGAACCCTGGGCGCTACGGCGGCACCGAACTCCCGTTGGGCGGTGAGGGCGATGACGGCCATCCGTCGGCGATCGGCAACGGCCCGGACCGTCCGCGCGAGCCTCGTCGTCTCTCCCGGGGTAACCGCAGCGGTCGGATGTTCCAGCAGCAGCAGCGATGGGCTGAAGGCAAGCGCTCGGCCAAGCCGCACCCGAAACCGGTCTTCACCGCCGAGGTTCGCGACGCGGGATTCCCACAGGGCTTCGGCGATGCCGACATCGCGCGCCAGTTCGAGCGCCCGCTGGCGGATGTCGTCGGGCGGCGGTTCGAGCTCGAGCGAAAACGGCAAGGCGAGATTTTGCACGACCGACAGCGCGTCGAGCAGGGCCGCGCGATCGCTGACGATGCCGAACCGGTCGAGGGTTGAGAGCCAGTCGGAACTGTCGGCGATGTCCTTCGTCGATCTGCCGAACACGCGCACATCCCCGAGGTCGGGTAGGCTGGCTCCGGTCACGAGGCTGATGAAGGTCTCCGCGGCGGGCTGGTCGAGACCGACAAGGGCCACTCGCTCGCCCTCCCCAACCGCGAGATGCTCGATCCGAAGCGGACGCAGGGCGCCGTAGCTCCTCGAGACACCAGACAGCTCGACAACGAGGGTCGTCACGAGCCGAGCAGACGGTTGACCTCGGCGACCACGCGGCTCGACTGTCTGAGCGCATCGACTTCGATTTTCGCTGCAGCGAGATTGCAGACGATCGCCCCGTAGGACACGAGCCCGTGCACCATCGGTGGCAGGATGCCCGTATCGACGCTTGCCCCCAACAGTGCCGTCACGATGGTCGCGGCCATGGCCAAGGTGCCGATCGAGAACACGGGCTTGCGTGCCGCGGCAATGCGGCGATAGTGGTCGCCTGTCAGATGGCCCTCGGCCATCGCATCCTTCACGGCTTTACCCTTGCCGATGAGATAGAACATCATCATCGAGTGAGCCAGCAGCGTCACCATCGTCGAAAAAATGCCGAACGAGATGTGGCGCGACAAATCGAGGCCACGAAGGCCGAACACGGCTGTTGCCACCAAGCCGAACAGACCGATTCCAACTGCGGTTACGAGCGCTTGAGCCACGTTTCTCGACCGCCTCCCAGTATATGACCGAGCATCCGACCCTCGATCCGCCATCGCCGTTTGTCGCCGACTGGGCGGCGGTGCTCGCCGCTGGCCTCCCGCCGCCTCGTCGCGCACTCGATGTCGCCATGGGCCGAGGCCGGCATGCCCGTGCGCTTGCCGACGAGGGCTTCAGCGTTTTCGGGGTGGACGTGCGGTTCGAAGCGGTGCAGCACGCGGCGGCGCAAGCCCTGGCCGGCGGGTGGCGGTTGAAAGCATGGTGCGCCAATCTGACCGATCATCCGCTGCCCGCGGAGCGCTTCGAGCTGGTTGTCGTCACCCGGTACTTGCAGCGGGATCTCTTCCCGGCACTGCGCGAGTCTCTCGTTCCTGGGGGCGTCATTCTCTACGAGACGTTCACCGAGGCGCAACGCGCCTTGCGCCGCGGGCCTACTTCACCAGAGCACCTGCTGAAACCAGGAGAGCTTCGAAACCAGTTTGCCGCGCTGGACATCGTGTTCTACGAGGAGGTTGCGGCGCCCGAGGCGCTGGCACGCCTGGTGGCGCGCAGGCGTTTCAGCCGCTCGTAGTCGGCCGCGGGCAGCGAGACGCTGCCCGGTTCGCCCCCATGCGCGGCATCGCCGTGGTAATCAGATCCTCCGGTCACGGCCAGCTTCAAGTCGGCCGCGAGACCGACGTATCGAGATGTCTCCTCGGGCCCGTGCTCCGAGTGATAGGCCTCGACGGCGTCGAGCCCGGCGGACGCATAGGCGGGAATCCAGTCGTCGTGCCTCAGCAGCCCGGGATGCGCCAGGGATGTAACGCCGCCCGCGGCGTGAATCCTCGCGATCACGTCTTCAGGCGACGCCCCAATGCGTGGCACGAAGGCCGGACGCCCCTGCGACAGCCATCGGTCGAACGCCTCGCTGGTATTCGCGACGTGCCCGCCCGCAACCAAGGCCCGGGCAATCCACGGCCGACCGACGGCCTTCGCCGAATCGGTGAGGCCCGGCTGAAGGATCGCGGCGGGGTCGAGCACGATGCCGTGGCCGGCGAGGCGATCGATCATCTCCCGGACGCGGTCGATTCGTCGGCGGCGCTGTTCGCCCAGGAAGGCGACGAGCGCCTCGGACCGCGGATCCAGGAAGTAGCCGAGCACGTGCACGTCGGTCCCGCCGACGACGGCCGTGATTTCGACGCCGGTCACGAACTCGATGCCCTGGCGCGCACACGCGTCGGCTGCCGCTCCGCACGCGGCGAGGGTGTCGTGGTCGGTCACGCTCAGCACCCGCACGCCGCCTGCTGCCGCGCGCGCCACCAGGTCCTCCGGCGTGCATCGGCCGTCGGACGCGTTCGTGTGAGTGTGAAGGTCTATCAATCGGTGGAGCGCGCGGCAGCAGCCCGCTTCCCGGGACGAGGGAAACCGAGGCGTTCGCGGAGCGCGCGGTACTCCCGGATGAGGAGGTCGCGATGCGCGCGTTCCTCTTCGGCGAACTCGATGAACACCTGCTTGCCTTCAGAGTCCTCGAAACGTTCGCCGTATCGCTTGAAGAACCTGTGCGAATCGCGTTCGCACTTGATCCCGATGAGCAGCGCCTGCAGATCGTCGATGCCGGTCCGGAGCTTCTCGCTGCCCTCGGCGAAGATGCCGTTGGCGGCACCCTTGAAAAAGAGGAACGCGGGGCGCCATTCGAGCTGCGCGTCCTTGGCCAGCAGGGCGCGGTAGCGGGCTTCGAGCGTGCCCAGATGCGCCTTCTCCTCTTCGGCCAGCCGGCTGAAGACGTCTCGGCCGCGCCGGTCGGTCGTCATGCTCGCGGCCCGGGTGTAGAACTCCAGCCCGCTGCGCTCGGTGGCAATCGCCAGGCGCAGGGCGTCGCGGGCGAACACCAGCTCGGTCGTCGCGCCGTCCATCGGCGTCGCGGTCGTCCCGGTTCGACAGTCTTCGCAGATCCCAAACACCTGGACGACCACCTGCGAAGCGGCAAAATTGCGCGCCGTGGCAATCTCCTCGACGAGCCCCTCCACGTCCGAGCTCAGGAACTCGGAGGATCGGTGACACTCGGTGCAGACGAAATGAAAGTGGCGAGGGTGGCGGTGCGACGGCTCGAAGCGCGAGCGCCCTTCCCCGAAATCGACCTTACGCGCGATGCCGGCGGTCACCATCCACTGCAGCGTGCGGTAGACCGTGGCGCGACCGATTACCGGATCTTCGCGACGCACCAGGTCGCAAAGATCGTCTGCGCTGAGGTGGCCCTTCTGGCGCAGAAAGATATTCAGGATGCGGTCGCGCTTGCTTGAACGCTTGCCGCCGGCCGGGCGCAGACCCGCAGGGTCCACTGTGCTCGTTAGTCGACCGTAAATGATTGGCCGCAGCCGCAGGTGGACGTGGCCTGCGGGTTCTTGATCGTGAATCCGCCGCCGGTAATCGTGTCGACGAAGTCAACTTCGGCGCCGCTCAGGTAGTTGACGCTGATGGGATCGACATAGAGCCTGATGCCGTTGGACTCGTACACCTGATCGCCCGCACCCTGCCCGTTGTCTTCGATCATCAGGCCGTATTGAAAGCCGGAGCAGCCGCCGCCCTGGACAAAGACCCGCAGACCACTGCCGGCTTTGTTCTCTTCGGTCAGAAGCTCGGAGATTTTGGCTGCCGCTGTTTGTGAGACGTTGATCATCGTGGATTTCTCCTAGGTAACACCACATTATACCATTCACGTTCCATGACCTACATCCCGCTCGCGCCGGCCACTCGCCCGGCGCGGCTGGCCCTCGCGGCCGACCGGTGGCACGCCATTCTGGCCGACAAACCCGAGCTCGAGCCCGCCGTCGCGCTTCAGCGCCAGCTTATCGGGATCGTCATCGCCCTGTCCGACACGATCGCGCAGGGTCGCCTGCCACGGTTGTCGCTGCCGCCAAGGTATCTGGCTGCCAAGTTGAGGACCGGCGTGCCCGCGCTGACCGGCGAGCCCGTTCCGCTGCCGGTTCCTGTGCTCAGACCGGCGCTCGTGCAGCTCTGCGAAGCGCTCGGGCGGGGAGGCGCCGGCGAGGCGGCCGACCATATTCGCACCTCTTTGGATGAGACGCGCCTGGACGCGGGTTCGTTGCTGAGCGCGTCTCTCGGGCGCGACCAAGGCGCGATTCGCCAGGGAGCCCTCCATCGCGGACTGGCCCCGGACCTGCTGTGGCTCGTCGCGGAGCTTGCGGTGAGTCCCTTCGCACACGCCCTCCAGCACTCGGTGCTTGCGTCAGCAACGCCCGAGTCCGAGCTACGCGCGGTTCTCGACGCGTGGCATCACGGATACTGCCCCCTGTGCGGCTCGTGGCCAGCCCTCGCGGAAACCACTTCTCTCCGCTCGGTGCTGCGCTGTTCGTTCTGCGCGCTGGCCTGGGAACGACCTTCCAGCGGCTGCGCGTACTGTCTGGAATCCGGAAATCGATTCGTCGTTTCGGTCCCCAACGAAGCGCGCCAGGACAGGCGCCTCGAAGTCTGCGGCGCCTGCGGCGCCTATCTGAAGATCCTCGACGTGTCCGGCCTCTCGCCGTTTCCGCTTGTCGCCATCGGCGATCTGGACACGATGGACCTGGACATGGCGGCTATGGAACGCGGGTACTCCCGCCCACCGCTCAAAGAGTTCCCGACGCATAGCTGATAGCCGTCACTATGCGAGTGAGGCTAGGTGCTCCCCCGACTCCCGTTCGATGTCTCGGTGCAGGCTGTTGCCGTGCGCATCCATGGTGACGATCGCGGGAAACTCCTCGACGCTCAGGTGCCACATCGCTTCGGGCGTGCCGAATTCGAGGAGGGACACGCCGTCCACGCGCTTGATCGATCGCGCGTAGAACTGCGCGGCGCCGCCAATGGCGTTCAGATACACCGCGCCATGCTCCTTCATCGCCGCCAGGGTCTTCGCGCCCATCCCGCCCTTGCCGATCACGGCCCGGACGCCGTACCGCTTGATGATGTCGCCTTGATAGGGTTCCTCTCGAATGCTCGTCGTCGGTCCGGCGGCGGTGACCCGCCAGCGCTCGCCTTCCTTCACCACGACGGGCCCGCAGTGGTACAGGACCGATCCGCGGAGGTCGACTGGGGGCTCGTGCTTCATCAGATGGGCGTGCACCGCGTCGCGCCCGGTGAACATGGGGCCCGAGACCAGGACCATGTCGCCGACGTTGAGGGACCGAACAGCTTCTTCTGTGAGGGGTGCGCGCAGCTCGATCTCTCGACCGGTTCGCACGAACCCGGACTGGTCGATCATCGGGGCGATGGGAGCGAGCGGGTCGCGATACAGCCACCGCTCGATGGCGCCGCTCGAAGCATCGAGGACCACACCGAGTCTGCGAAATGCCCAGCAGTCGTACGCGACGGACACGAAGAAGCTCGCAGGCAGGCGATTGAGGGCGGCGATCTTGCAGCCGATGAGCGTCACCTTGCCGCCGAACCCCATCGGACCGATCTCGAGGTTGTTGACCTTCGCCATGATTGACGCTTCGAGCTCGGCCAGCCGCGGATCTACATTGACGTCGTCGAGCGTGCGAAAGAGCTGTTCCTTGGCGTGCAAGTACCCGGATGTGCGGTCGCCGCCGACGCACACGCCGACGGCCCCGGGGCTGCACCCTTTGCCCTGCGCGTTCCATACGGCGTGAAGGATGCACTTCTTCACGCCCTCGAGCGTCCGATCCGCGCGCCCCAGATGGGGCAGCTCGACGGGCAACG
Source organism: Vicinamibacteria bacterium (assembly GCA_041485305.1). GTDB lineage: Bacteria > Acidobacteriota > Vicinamibacteria > Vicinamibacterales > CAVVIG01 > JBGPJH01. Next base: position 10,521 of record JBGPJH010000017.1, read on the forward strand.
AGTATTGCGCGTTGGTGTTCTCGCAGCCCCCGCCCTTGAGAATCAGCTTGATCTCGATGTCGTCCTGTTCCCACTGGTCGAAATGAATGATGGGCGTCCCGGGCCCCAGATTGTCGCCGGAGTTCTGTCCTGTGATGGAATCCACCGAGTTCGGCCTGAGCTTGCCCCGCCGGGTGGCTTCAGCCACGGCCTCGCGAATCTGCGACCGCATCCAGATCTGGTTCGCACCGACGGGCACGCGCACTTCGAAGGTCGGCATGCCCGTGTCCTGGCAGATCGCGCCCTCGTGGTCGACCGCGAGGTCGATGTTCTGCGCGATGATCGCGAGGGCCTGCGAGGCCCGCGTGCCCGCGGACTCGGCGCCCGTGGCATTTTTCATCGCCGCGCGAACATCGGGCGGCAGGTCCGTCGACGTCCGCACGATGAGCTGAACAAGGCTGTCGAAAAATGAGGGCAGCATAACGGCCTAGTATAATTGACAGATGACGTCCCGCACCGAGCGCGATCCGCTGGGCGAGCTGAACGTCCCCGCCGATGCGTACTACGGTGTGCAGACCGCGCGAGCGATCGAGAATTTTCCCATCAGCGGACTTCGCGCTCCCGCTCATCTGGTCTCCGCAACGATCCTGATCAAGAAGGCGGCCGCCGAGGCCAATCGCGATCTCGGCCGGCTCGATCCCGCGATTGCCGCTGCCATCAGCGCGGCGTCCGACGAGGTGCTCTCGGGCCGTCTCCGCGATCAGTTCGTCGTCGATGTGTACCAGGCGGGAGCCGGCACGTCGCACAACATGAACGCGAACGAGGTGCTGGCCAACCGGGCGGCGGAACTGCTCGGCGAACCGCGCGGGATCTACGCTCGCGTGCATCCCAACGATCACGTCAACATGAGCCAGTCGACAAACGACGTGTTCCCTGCGGCCACGCGTCTCGCGCTGCTGCTGGGTCGCGAGCGCCTCGTCCGCTCGGCGCACGATCTCGCCGACAGCCTGGCGGGCAAGTCGGTTGAGTTCGCAACCGTGCTGAAAACCGGGCGCACGCACCTCCAGGATGCGGTCCCGATGACGCTCGGCCAGGAGTTCAGCGGGTATGCGGCGTGCGTTCGCCGCGGCGCGGACGATGTCGCCCGGGCCGCGGATCAGCTGGAGGAGCTGAACGTTGGCGCTACCGCCGTGGGCACCGGGTTGAACGCCGGCGAGGCGTACCGCGTGCGCGTGGTCGAGAACCTCAAGCGGTACACCGGGCTCGCGCTCAGACCGGCGGACAACCTGTTTCGGGTGACCCAGAGCATGGGAGACATCCTCGGGTACTCAGGCGCGATGCGCCGTCTCGCTGTGGAGCTCGGGAAAGTGGCCAGCGATCTGCGCCTCCTCAGCATGGGGCCGCGGGCCGGACTCGCGGAAATCGCCTTGCCCGCGGTGCAGCCCGGTTCGTCGATCATGCCCGGCAAGGTGAACCCGTCGGTGCCGGAGATGGTCAACCAGGTGTGCTTCCAGGTGATGGGCTGCGACACGACGGTGGCACTGGCGTGCGAGTCTGGCCAGCTCGAGCTGAACGTCATGATGCCCGTTATTGCCTGGAACGCACTGCATTCATCAGGCATCCTGGGCGAGGCCATGACCGTCTTCCGGATGCGGTGCGTTGACGGAATCGTCGCGGACCGGGTGCGTGCCCGAGAGCTCCTCGATCGCAGCACCGCGGCAGCTACCGCCCTCGGCCCGTACCTTGGCTACGCGGTCACTGCGGACATCGCAAAGGAGTCCGTGAGAACCGGTCGGACGATTCGCGAGCTGGTCGTTGAGCGGAAGCTGCTCGACGCGGACAGACTGGATGACATCCTCTCGCTCGAGGCGATGACGCGCGGCGGCATCGTCGGCGGGACGGGCAATCCGGTCCGGTGAGGGAGGTCGTGAAAAGGATAACGGCCGTCGTCGTATGTGTCGGGCTGACTGCTGCCGCGCTTCGCAGTTTGCCGACCCTATCAGCGCAGCCGGGCTCAGCCGGCCCGGCGAAGCAGCGGAGCCGCCTGTTTCCCCCGGGATCGCTCGGGCTGCTCGAAGGCCCTGACCGCGATCAATGGCAGAAGCCGGATCTGATCATGGACGCCCTGAAGATTGCCGAGGGCGACGTCGTGGCGGACCTGGGTGCCGGCGGCGGCTGGTTCACCACCAGACTGGCCCGCCGCGTCGGGCCGAACGGCCTGGTTTACGCCGAGGACATTCAGCCCACGATGGTCGAGGCCGTTCGAAGGCGGGTTCAGCGCGAAGGCCTGAACAACGTCAGAACCGTGCTGGGCACTCCGACCGACCCCAGGCTGCCATCGGGTCTGGACGCCGCCCTGATAGTCGATGCGTATCACGAGATGGACGACCCCGCGCGGCCGGACGTGCTCCGCGCTCTGCTACAGAACATCGCGGGGGCTCTCAAGCCGCAGGGGCGCTTGGGTGTTGTCGACTTCACGGCAGGAGGCGGGGGCCCAGGGCCTGCGGCGGATGAGCGCGTGGATCCGGAGGCGGTCGTCCGAGCAGCGGAGGCCGCCGGGCTGATACTGAGGGCTCGCGAGCAGGTGCCGCCGTTCCAGTTCCTGCTGGTCTTCGGCAAAGCCCCGTCGCCTTCCCGCCGGCCTTCTTGACCGAACTGCTCATGGACCTCATCGACGGACGCATGGGCCGCCTTGTCGCCTCACACCCGCTCGATCATGCCTTTTGAACTCCGATCAGCGTTAAGCGTCGCCGGGAGCGATTCGAGCGGCGGCGCCGGCATCCAGGCCGATCTCAAGACGTTCGCCGCGCTCGGCGTGTACGGCACCAGCGCCATTACGGCGATCACGGCGCAGAACACCGTTGGCGTGACCGCGGCGTTTCCGCTGCCGGCCGACCTGGTGACCGCGCAGATTGAGGCGGTTGCCGGAGACATCCAGCTCCACGCAACCAAGACGGGAATGCTGGCGACTGCGGCGATTGTCGAGGCGGTGGCGGCAGCGATCAAGGAACTGGAGCTCCCGAACGTGGTCGTGGACCCGGTCATGGTGGCCAAGAGCGGCGATCGCCTGTTGGACGAGGACGCCGTGCAGGCCGTGCGCCAAGAACTGCTGCCGCGCGCGCGGGTTGTCACGCCGAACATCCCGGAGGCGGAGGTGCTGAGCGGCCGGACCATCGGTTCACCGCACGACCTCCGGGAAGCCGCGCGCCGAATCCAGGCGATGGGTGCCACGGCGGTCGTCGTGAAGGGTGGCCACTCCCCAGGTGATCACGTGATCGATCTGCTGTTCGACGGGGAGCGCTTTGCCGAGTTCCGCACGCCCCGCATCGCCACGCGCAACACCCACGGCACGGGATGCACCTTCGCGTCTGCGATCGCGGCATACCTCGCTCTTGGCTGCTCGCTCGCCGACGCCACCGAGCGTGCACAGGCGTACGTCGCCGGCGCGCTCCGGCACGCCCTGGCGATCGGACACGGCCATGGCCCGCTCGATCATTTCTGGAACCGGCCGCTCGCCTGACTGTCTGCGCCCGTTCGCCGCAGGTCATCGACGCCGGTATACTGATCCTGTGAGCATGCCCCTGCTGGCCATCGGACCTGGGCCGCTCGCGCTGGAGCCGCTCGTTGGCGCCGTCAGCGCACGCGACCAGTCGACGGGCACCGACGGCGCGGTGGCCACGTTTCTGGGCCTGGTGCGCAATCGCAACCTGGGCCGGAGCGTCGAGTACCTCGAATACGAGGCATACGAGCCGCTCGCCCTGCGCGCATTCGAGCGGATCGCGGCCGAGGTGGCCGAGCGGTGGCCCGGCGTCAGGCTGGCCCTCCATCACCGGATCGGACGCATCGAGATCGGTGGGGTGAGCGTCGCCATCGCCGCAGCCTCACCCCATCGTGCGGACGCGTTCTCGGCCTGCCGGTACGTGATCGAGCGGGTCAAGCAGATTGCGCCCATCTGGAAACGCGAGTTTTTCGAGGGTGGCGACGTTTGGATTGAAGGGGCCACGGCCGACCCCGACGACGCCTCTGCGAGGGCGGAAGCCGAGCGGGTCGCGTGCGCGTAACCGTTCGCTTGTTTGCGCGGCTCCGGGACATCGCCGGCGCTGCCGAGCTCGCGCGCGAAGTCGCCGCCGGCTCGACAATCGGGACTGTATGGCAGCAACTCGTGCACGATTTCCCGGAGCTCGCGCAATACGAGCGCTCGATCTCGAGTGCCGTCAACGCCGACTACGCGCGCATGGATCACGCCGTCTCGGAAGGCGACGAGGTGGCGTTTCTGCCGCCCGTCTCGGGCGGGTAATCAAAGGGAACCATGTTCGACAAGCTCGCCGCCACAGAGCGGCAATACGACGAGTTGATGCAACGCCTCGGTTCGGCTGAAGTCCAGAGCGACCCGACCCAATACCGCAAGCACGCCAAGACGCTGGCCGAGATCGAGCCGATCGTCGAGCGGTTCCGGGACTACAAAGCCGTCGTGCACGACGTCGCCCAGACCGAGGAGCTGGCGGCGGCGGGGGATGCTGACATGCGCGACCTGGTTCAGGAGGAGCTCAAGGCGCTCGTCGCTCGCCGCGAGGCGCTCGTCGCAGATCTCAAGCTCCTCCTCGTTCCCAGAGATCCCAACGACGCGAAGAACGTCGTGCTCGAAATCCGCGCGGGTACCGGGGGCGACGAGGCCGCGCTGTTTGCCGCCGAACTGTTCCGGATGTACTCGAAATACGCCGAGCGCCAAGGCTGGCGGATCGAGGTCATGTCGAGCAACGACACCGGCGTCGGCGGTCTGAAAGAGGTGATCGCGACGATCGAAGGCAAGGGCGTGTACAGCAGGCTGAAATACGAGAGCGGCGTGCATCGCGTGCAGCGGGTGCCGGCGACCGAGGCGAGCGGGCGCATTCACACGTCGACCGCGACAGTAGCGGTCCTCCCGGAGGCAGAAGAGGTCGACATCCAGATCAACGACAAAGACTTGCGAATCGATACCTTCTGCTCGAGCGGTCCAGGCGGTCAGAGCGTCAACACAACCTACTCCGCCGTACGCATCACGCACATTCCCACCGGCCTGGTGGTCTCGCAGCAGGACGAGAAATCGCAGGTCAAGAACCGCTCCAAGGCGATGAAGGTCCTGCGGTCGCGTCTGTTCGAGATCGAGCTCCGAAAGCAGCAGGAGGCCATCGCGAAGGACCGGCGCAGCCAGGTGGGCACGGGCGAACGCTCAGAGAAGATTCGAACCTACAACTTCCCGCAGAGCCGCATCACCGACCACCGCATCAACTTCACGACGCACCGCCTGGTGGAAGTGCTGAACGGCGACTTGAGCGAGCTCGTCGACCACGTCGTCAGCCACTACCACTCCGAGAAGCTCAAAGACGCCTCGGCCGTCTCCTGATCGTGGGGCTGGTAGGGCTCGCTGGGCGGGCAGGTTGGGCTGGTGGGGGCTCGCTGAGCGCGTGGGGCTGGTAGGCAGGTAGGGCTGGTGGGTTTCGGGAGGAGATGAGTCCGGCCATAGGCACCGCAGCCGCGGACCAGTGTCAATGAGCAGCATTCGGGCGCACATCCTTCGCGCTCGCCAGCGGCTGGAACAGGCAGGGATCCCGTCGGAGGAAGCGGCGCTCGATGCACGCCTGCTGGCCCAGCACTCGCTGGGCTGGGATGCCGCGCGGCTGCTCGCATCGGGAGACGATCGCCCGCCCGGCGGGTTCGAGGCCCAGTTCGACGCGCTCGTCGATCGCCGGGCGAGGCGCGAGCCACTCGCGTACATCACGGGCACCAAGGAATTCTGGGGCCTGAGCTTTGCGGTTTCTCGCGCTGTCCTGATCCCGCGGCCGGAAACGGAACTGCTCGTGGAGACCGCCGTGGCACTCGTCTCGAACGGCGAGATCCGGATTGCCGATGCGTGTACCGGAAGCGGCTCGGTCGCTGTGGCTCTGGCCCGGGAACTTCCCCAGGCCCGCTTCGTCGCCACCGACACCTCTCCCGACGCCTTGGCCGTGGCGCGCAGTAATGCCGACCGCCACGGCGTCGGTCGGCGGATTGAATTTCTTCAGACCGATGTGCTTCGTGATGCGGCCGGCCCCTTCGACCTGATCGTGTCGAACCCCCCGTATGTGCCGGAGGCCAGCCGGGCGACGCTTCAACCCGAGGTGCGGGACTTCGAGCCGCCTGCGGCGCTCTTTGCGGGCACCGACGGTCTGGCCATCCTCAGCAGGCTTGTTGACCAGTCCACAACGCGGCTCGCTCCGGGCGGCGCACTGATATTCGAGTTCGGCCAAGGTCAGGACTCGGCGGTCCGCCAGTTGATCGCCAGCAGTGCCGGCCTGAAAATGGTCGACGTCAAGCGCGATCTGCAGGGCATCCCACGAACCGCCATCGCGCGACTGAGATGATTCGTAGCGTCTTCTTCGACGTCGACTTCACCCTCATCTACCCTGGCCCGATGTTTCGCGGCGAGGGCTATCAGAGTTTCTGCGCGAGGTACGGAATCGCCGTCGATCCAGAGGCGTTCGGCCGGGCAGTGGCGAGCGCTGCGGCCATCCTCGATGGCTCTGACGACGCGACCTACGACGCCGAGATCTTCGTCAGGTACACGCGACACATCATCGAGCAGATGGGTGGCCGCGGCGCCCAGGTCGACGCGTGCGCCCGTGAGATCTATGCCGAATGGGCGGCCTGCCAACACTTCGAGTTGTACGAGGAGGTCCCAGATGTGCTACGCGAGCTGGCCGCCAGGGGCGTCCGCATCGGTCTGATCTCGAACTCGCACCGGTGCCTGGAGTCGTTCCAGGCGCACTTCGAGCTTCAAGGACTGATCGCGGCAGCCGTATCGTCTTCAGAGCACGGGTACATGAAGCCGCACCCGAGCATTTTCGAGGCGGCGCTCCAGCTCGTGAATGTTGCGCCCGCCGAAGCCCTGATGGTGGGAGACAGCGTCCGCCAGGACATCGAAGGCGCGCTCCGCGCCGGCATGCGCGCCATGCTGCTGCACCGAGGTGAGACGGCGCATCCGCAGGAATCGGAGTTGACTGCGCGAGGCGTTCCCATTCTCCGTTCGCTTGCCGAACTGCCCCGCCGTCTGGCCTGAGGGACATAGCTGACAGCTGTCAGCTGAGAGCCGAAAGCTCACCGGATAAAGAGTTGATATGTCCGTGGCTGCACTCTACCCCGGCGGCCACGCCATGCTTCGCCCCCCGAGCAGGTGCAGGTGGATGTGAAACACCGTCTGGCCAGCCTCGCGGTTTGTGTTGAAGACCGTTCGGAAGCCGCTCGCCGAAATTCCTCGCTCCTTCGCGATAACCGCCGCCCGCCGGACAAGCTCGCCGACAAGCTGATCGTCGTCGGCCTGCAGCTCGTTGAGCGTGTCGATGTGCCGTTTGGGGACGATCAGCACGTGGGTGGGAGCCTGCGGGTTGATGTCGTTGAACGCCAACACGCAGTCGTCTTCGTAGACGATCGAACCTGGGATCTCGCGGCTGACGATCTTGCAGAAGAGGCACTGGCTCATAGGGACTCCCAATCATCAAAGCAACGGCCAAGAACACTCCGCTTCTTCAACGGCATGCCCCAGCAGCGCCCTCGCGACGCCCTTGGGAGTACCGTTGTCGAAGAGAATGGGCGTCAGGGAGTGACCGGGAATTGCCCCATCACCTCGTCAATGGTCGTGCCATCTTCCAGATTTTCGAAGACGATCGCCGCTGGCGTGGGTGTACCCTTGAACACTCACACCCCGCTGACTTTGCCGGGGGATACTCTCTACAGCCGGGCACTGGGACCAATCGAGCTTGGCCATCGTTCGATTCCTTCCGTCTTCAGCTTAGAGGATCTCGCTCATATGACGTTACAGAAACGACGGTCCAAGTCCTTGCTATCATCCTCAAAGCGCAAGCGCAGGCTTGGCTCGAGGAACAAGGCACCCCAGGTCCAGGCGGTGCCACTGGCGCAGGTGAAGGATGACCTCTCTAAGTACCTCCGCCTCGCCGCGCAAGAAGAGATTGTGATCACCCGGCACGGTCGGCCGGCAGGTGTGCTCATCGGGTTTGCCTCAGACGACGATTGGTTCGAATATCGACTCGAGCATCATCCGGAATTCCTCCGACGCGTGGCCGACGCTCGGACGGCCATTCGTGAAGGTCGGGGTATCTTGCTCGAAGAGCTTGAAGAGACGTAGTCACACACCGCCTGGGACCGACGGCGCGACCGAGATGAGACAGCAACGCGCCGCAGGGCTCGGTTTGCAGGCGCTGAGCCGCGATCAACGCCGTTTCGGCGACTTGACCCGGGTCCGGACTGGGATTCCTCTATCCTTCGCTGGTCTCGGATCACCCGGAGGGCCGTTTTGCCGCGCGTGGGCATCTCGCTGTCGCGTTCGTCACCGACGTACCGTGGGATGACTACTACGGGCCGTGTTCACCACTCCAGCGTCTCGTGGATGCCGACGGCAAGGTACTGCGCCTCGGCGCGGATCCGAACACCGTCACACTGATTCATTTCGCGGAATACCTCGCTCCCTTGCCTCGAAAGCAACGTGTGCGGCGCCACCGTCTGGTTACAGGACCCCTGGGTCCCGAGGTTCGCGTGGTGGAGTGCCTCGATGACAACGATGGCATCGTCGACTTTCCGGGCGAAGACTATTTCGCCGTGATCCTGGCCGAATATCTCTCGTCCTACGATCCGCCTCGCGGGTTCGTGGGGTGTGCCCAAGCGAGCTCCTCGACGCGCGTGAGCTCGTCGCGTTTGCCGAAGGGTGGATGACAGCCACTCTTACGCGACACTGCCAGGACGTGTGACCGGCGCCACGACGAGGGTGGACTGCGACTCTTGTCCAGACGGCGAAGTGGTGACCTGAGCGCGCCTGGGCCATGGTTCCTCTGCGTCGTGCGACTCGACTGGGACAGAGCCGGCGGTCACTCGCCGCCCTCCGCTGCACCACCGTGCGTGCGGCTCTTTGCACGACGGTTCGTGATGTCAGGAGACAATCTCCATCGTCTGATGGCGATGGCCCAGACGCACCCTGTAGGTCTCGAAGTCCTTCCGATCAATCGTGAACACCTGCCGAGTGCCCAGCGACTCGGCGGCGGCCACCAGCGACGCGTCCGCGAGATCCATCGGATGATCCGCGTATTGCTCCATCAATTCGAACGCGCGCGTGAGTGCGGTGCGCTCGAAGAACCACACCGACAACCCGCCGCCTTCGATGAATTCTCTGAGGCGGTCTGACCCGAGGCTCGCCGGGCCGAGCATGTGAAACGCCTCGGTCAGCACTGGGATCGTAGTGATAATCGGCTCGCGGATCCCCTTGAGTATCCTCACGCATCTGGTGTGCTGCCCGTCCAGTGGATCGAACAAGGCAACGAGCGGCCCCGTGTCAACGAGGATCATCGACGAAACTTCCGACGGA
>JBGPJH010000018.1:0-19709 GCA_041485305.1 Vicinamibacteria bacterium
ATCAAGCAGTACACGGCGCTGATGGAAACCGAGGGAATCGGGCTGACCTTCACCGATGAGGCGGTTCACCGCATCGCCGATTTTGCGGCGATCGTGAACGAGCGTACGGAAAACATCGGGGCCCGCCGGTTGCACACCGTGATGGAAAAGCTGCTCGACGAGGTGTCCTTCGAGGGGCCCGACCTCGTGAACAAGCGCGTCACGATCGACGAGGCATACGTGTCGAGAATGCTCGCGGAGATCGTCAAGAACGACGACCTTTCGCGGTACATTCTGTGACGCGACTTACTCCACGGGCTGCGGTCGCCGTTGTCGCCCTCGCCTTGTGTGCCTCCGCCTGCGGGAAGAAAGGTGCGCCGCTTCCGCCCCTCGTGAAGCTTCCTGTCGCCCCCGCGGGTCTGGTCGCTGCCAGACGCGGGTCGATCGTGGACATCCAGCTCGTCGTTCCCGCCGCCAACACGGACGGCACTCGTCCCGCTGATGTCGCGCGCGTCGACATCTACGGCTTCACGGGCCCTCCCACCGTGACGGCCGAGGAAATCTTCAGACGCGGAGCGAGGGTCGGCAGCATCCTCGTAAATCCCCCGCGCGACCCCGATGAGCCCCCGGAAGGTCCGCAGCGCGGGCGTCCCAGGCCGCGGCCGGGCGTGGAACAGGGGACCACGGCGCGATTGAAAGACGAGCTGGACGCCGGCGGCGTCCCATCGGCCGCCCGCTCGTACATCAGCGTAGGATTCAGCACGCGTGGACGGCGTGGGGCGCTGTCGGGGCCTGCGGCGGTCGCGCTCGTGGCGCCTCCGCCGCCTCCCTCCGAGCCGCAGGTGGTGTACGACGAACAGAGCATCACGGTCACTTGGTCCGCAGCAGCGGCGCCGTCGGATCGGGCGGCCACGCTTGGGTACCATGTCTACGAACCCATGGCGGAGACCCCCCTGACGGAGCATCCGCTGACCGAGACCCGCTATGTCGATCGCCGAATCGAGTGGGGCGCCGAGCGGTGTTACGCGGTGCGGACTGTCGAGACCGTCGATGGCCTGAGCGTCGAAAGCGATCTGTCGGGGGTCGCGTGTGCGACGCTCACCGACACCTTTCCTCCGGGGGCCCCGACCGGTCTGACCGCCGTGGCGGCGCAGGGGGCCATCAGCCTCGTCTGGGACGCGAGCAGCGCGGCAGATTTGGCGGGATACCTCGTTCTTCGCGCGCTCGCGCCCGCCAACACGTTGGTCCCCGTGACGCCAACTCCAATCGAGGAGACCACCTTCACCGATCACGTGGCCGCCGGCGCTCGCGTGACCTACGCCGTGAGAGCCGTGGACAAGGCTGGCAACGCTAGCCCGCTGTCAAATCGCATCGAGGAGACGGCGCGCTGATTGCCGGGTTGGCGGATTTCGGGTGGCGAAGCGCCGATTGGCGATAAGATCTCAAACACCATGAAGCTATTCGTCGACAGCGGGAACATCAAGGAGATCGAAAGCCTCGCCGTCATCGGGATCATCGACGGCGTGACGACGAACCCGTCCCTGCTGGCCAAGGAACCGGGCGACTACCGGCAGAATCTGAAGAAAATCTGCAACCTCGTGAACGGTCCGGTCAGCGGCGAGGTCGTGGCGACCGACTTTACCGGGATGATTCGCGAAGGCCGCGACATCGCCGCGCTGGACGCGCGTATGGTGGTGAAGGTGCCGCTCACGCGGGACGGGATCCGCGCGTGCAAGACGCTTTCGGCCGACGCCATCCGGGTGAACGTCACGTTGGTGTTCTCGGCGGCGCAGGCCATCCTGGCGGCAAAGGCCGGGGCGTCTTTTGTCAGCCCCTTCGTCGGTCGCCTTGACGACGTGGCCACGAGTGGCATGGACTTGATACGCGACATTGTGGACATCTACGACAACTACGAATTCACCACCGAAGTCCTCGTCGCCAGCTGCCGCCATCCGATTCACGTCGTCGAGGCGGCGCGGGCCGGCGCCGACATCTGCACCTGCCCGCCGGGGGTGATCGATCAGATGTTCAACCATCCGCTCACCAGCATCGGGCTCGAAAAGTTCCTGAAGGACTGGGAGAAAGCCCAGGCAGCCGCGAGCCACGAGCGTTGACGATGAGACCACCGGACGTTCTCGACGACCTCGAGCGCCGCGCGGAACAGGGCGGTGGCGAAGCGCGCCGTCAGCGTCAGCACTCCGCGGGCAAGCTCACTGCCCGGGAACGCGTGGACCTGCTGTTCGATCCGGGTACGTTCGAAGAAGTCGACAAGCTGGTCACCCACCGGTGCCTCGACTTCGGGATGGCCGACCAGATTGTGCCGGGCGACGGAGTCGTGGCCGGCCACGGGCTCATCGACGGTCGGCAAGTGTTCGCATTCGCGCAGGACTTCACGGTCTTCGGCGGCTCGTTGTCCGAGACCAACGCCGCCAAGATCGTGAAGGTGATGGATCTCGCGATGAAGCTGGGCGCGCCGATCGTGGGGCTCAACGACTCGGGCGGCGCCCGGATTCAGGAAGGCGTCCTGTCGCTTGGCGGCTACGCAGAGATTTTCCTGCGCAACACACTGGCGTCGGGCGTGGTGCCCCAGATCTCGGCGATTATGGGGCCATGCGCCGGCGGAGCGGTGTACTCCCCCGCGATCACCGACTTCACGATCATGGTCAAGAACACGAGCTACATGTTCGTGACCGGGCCAGACGTCCTCAAGACGGTTACCCATGAGGAGGTGACCAAAGAGCAGCTGGGCGGCGCGATGACGCACAACGCGACGAGCGGCGTGGCCCATTTCGCGGTCGAGGACGACCGCGAGTGTCTCGCGCTCATCCGGGACCTGCTGTCGTTCATGCCGAGCAACAATCTCGACGATGTGCCGCGCGTCGCGACTTCGGATCAGCCCGACCGGGAAGACGCCTCGCTCGACCAGGTGGTTCCCTCCGCCCCGAACCAGCCCTACGACATGCTGGATCTCATCCACACCGTGGCCGACGAAGGCTACTTCCTCGAGGTCCACCAGCACTACGCGAGGAACATCATCGTCGGCTTCGCGCGATTCGATGGCCGGGCGGTCGGTATCGTGGCGAACCAGCCTGCCGTGCTGGCGGGCACGCTCGACATCGATGCCTCGGTGAAGGGCGCACGGTTCGTGCGGTTCTGCGATGCGTTCAACATCCCGCTCGTGACGTTCGAGGACGTGCCGGGGTTTCTTCCAGGCACCGTGCAGGAATACGGGGGCATCATCAAGCACGGCGCGAAGCTGCTGTTTGCGTTCGCCGAGGCCACCGTGCCCAAGGTCACTGTCATCACGCGGAAAGCCTACGGCGGGGCCTACTGCGTCATGTCGAGCAAACACATCCGAACCGACCTCAACTACGCTTGGCCGACCGCGGAGCTGGCGGTCATGGGTCCTGAGGGAGCGGTCAACATCCTCTACCGGCGCGAGCTGGACCTCGCCTCGGATCCGCAGGAGGTCCGGGCGGAGAAGGTCCGGGAGTTCAGGCAGAAGTTCGCCAACCCGTACATCGCGGCGGCCCGGGGATTCATCGACGAAGTCATTCGCCCACGCGACACCCGGCGCAAGATCGTGACGGCTCTCCGGAACCTCGAGAACAAGCGCGACAAGAACCCGCCGAAAAAACACGGGAACATACCCTTGTGAGTTGGGCGGGACGGGCGGGTGGGGCTGGAGCGGCGGGAATGCCGGGAAGTGCTCAGGAAATGCGCCAGATTCGGCAACATGTTGTGGGCCACTCGGTGCCGGATCGCTGCCCAGTTCATGTTCGGGGTGAGCGCAGCTCATCATCACGGTGAAGAAAGTCCTCATCGCCAATCGTGGCGAAATCGCTGTGCGCGTCATTCGGGCGTGCCGGGAACTGGGTCTGTCGACCGTTGCCGTGTATTCCGAAGCGGACCGGACCGCCCTTCACGTCAGGGATGCTGACGACGCGTGCGCGATTGGGCCGAGCCCGCCGCGCGACAGCTATCTTCGGATCGACGCGATCCTCGACGCGGCGCGGCGTTCGGGTGCCGACGCGGTGCACCCCGGGTACGGCTTCCTCGCCGAGAACGAGGATTTCGCCGCCGCGGTTCGCGACGCCGGGCTCACCTTCATCGGCCCGTCCGCAGAGGCCGTGGCGCTGATGGGCAGCAAGACGGCGGCTCGGGCCGCGGCTCTGGGCGCCGGCGTTGCCGTTGTTCCAGGGACCGACACGCCGCTGTCGGCAGAGGTGTCCGACGCCGACATGGCCCGCCTCGCCGAGACGATTGGCTACCCACTGCTCGTCAAGGCCGTCGCGGGCGGCGGCGGCAAAGGGATGCGTACGGTCACCGAGCCCTCGGATCTTTCCGGCGCTGTGAGGGGCGCCCGGTCGGAAGCGGGGGCCTCGTTCGGCAATGCAGCCGTATACCTCGAGCGTCGCCTGACGCGTCCCCGCCATGTTGAGGTTCAGCTGCTGGCCGATCACCATGGGACGGTGCTGCCGTTTGTCGAGCGCGAGTGCTCGATTCAGCGAAGACATCAGAAAGTGGTGGAGGAGACGCCGTCGCTGGCGGTGACGCCGGCAATCCGCGAAGCGATGACCGCGGCTGCCGCCGCCGTGGCACGGTCGGTGGGCTACACGAACGCCGGCACGATCGAGTTCCTGCTCGATGAGGACGGCCGCTTCTATTTTCTCGAAATGAACACGCGACTCCAGGTGGAACATCCCATCACCGAGATGGTGACCGGGGTGGATCTCGTGCGCTGGCAGATCCGGATCGCGCGCGGGGAACGACTCGACCTCGATCGGGCGCGGCTGTTGGCGCCGACCGGCCACGCGATTGAGTGCCGGATCTATGCCGAGGACCCGGACAACGGCTTTCTGCCCTCTCCCGGACGCATCTTGCACCTGCGCGTACCGTCGGGACCCGGAATTCGGGACGACAGCGCAGCGACCGCCGGGCTCGAGGTGCCGATCTTCTACGACCCCCTGATTTCGAAGCTGATCGCGTGGGCCGAAGACCGCCCGAGCGCGATTCGGCGGATGAAGCGTGCACTCGGTGAGTACGTCGTCACCGGCATCAAGACGACGGTGCCGTTCTTTGCCTGGCTCCTCGACGAGCCGGATTTTCTCGCGGGCCGCTTCCACACGACCTACCTCGACGATGTGTTGCAGGGCCGCAACGGACGGGCGTTCGGGGAACCGTCCGCGGAGGTGGCGGAGGTGGCGGCGATGGCGGCCGCCCTCCAGGCCGTGCTGTCGCCTTCGTCCGCCGCCTCCCCGGCCGATCCCGCGCTAGCGGCCGACGCGGTGTCGCGCCGCTGGAAGGCTCGCGCCCGCGTGGAAGGACTGCGCTGACGTGCAGTACGAAGTGGAGGTCAACCATCGAATTCGGCAGGTGAGCGTCCGCCGTGCCGACGGAAGGTTCGTGGTCGGCGTCGACGGCCGCGAGTGCACGATCGACGTGGCGCGAATCGACGCGCACACCCTGTCGCTGCTCGTCGGGACGTCCAGCTACGACGTGTCGGTGGTCGCCGACCCCGCCTCCGGCCAGCTCGCGCTCAGCGTCGGCGCGGTGGTGCTGGGCGTGTCGCTGAACGGGCGGCGTCGCTGGGGTCGCCGGGAGGACGGCGGGCACGACGCGGACGGGCCGCACCAGCTGAAGGCTCCGATGCCCGGAAAGATCGTCCGCGTCCTTGTCAAAGCTGGTGAAGCGGTACGACAGCGCCAGCCGCTCGTCGTGATTGAGGCGATGAAGATGGAGAACGAGCTTCGTGCGGCCCGGGACGGCGTGGTGGCCGAGCTTCATGTGGCGGAAGGTCAGTCGGTAGACGCCGGCGCTCTGGTCGCCGTCGTTGTGCCGGCCTAGACATCTTTTAAAGCCGGTGTCCGCGCGAACGAGGCAGGTTTTCGGCTTTAGAAGCTGTTTTGGCGCCCGAGGACAACGCGCGACGGCCGAGAATATCGGGCCATACTGGAGGGGGGAGCAACGCAGCCAGCCGGGATGCATCGCCGGCCGAACGGGATTTCCAGCGCGGCGGCCGCCCTGGGGTCCAGAGTGCGCCGGATTTGCCCCGCAGGCTGCCAACGGCGAACGTGAAGGTTTTCTCGAAGCTCCGCGAATTCCGAGCGATTCGATACGTCGGCGTGAGCCTGGCGCTCCTCTTCGTGTTGCTGGCGGGCGCCGTCGCCGGCACGCTGACGGTCGATCTTGGTCATGTGTCCTGGCCGTCGAGATCGGGATGGACAACGGTGCGCGATCTTGCCGAGCGCGAAGGCTCCCTGCTTCTGAAGCGTCCGATCCATGTCGGCGCGCTCCAGCTGCGGGTTCTGCGCGGCCGCGTCGAAGTCGATGATTTATCCATCGACGGTCGTCAGCCGTCCGATCGGCCCTTTTTTGTTGCGAAAAAATTGTCGGTGTCCCTCGACTGGTCGCGCGTGCTCAGGACCCGGCCCGAGTTCATCATCACGTCCGCCGAACTAACCGACTGGCAGATGCTGGTGGAGAGGTTTTCTGACGGCGACAACTTCCCGCGCCTGCCTGGCATCAACGACCCATCAACGGCTCCAAGACGGTTCAAAACGACACTCAGGTATCTGCGGGCGTGGCGGGGCCGTTTCTCGTACGAGGACCACGAGGTGCCCTGGAGCGCGGTCGCGCCGAACATCGATCTCACGATCACGAATCTGCCGCGTTATCACGGGGATGTGACGTTCACCGGCGGGCTCGTGTCGATTCAGCATTACGTGCCGATGTCGGCCAAGATGAAGGCCGAGTTCACGATCGACGGCGGCCTGCTCGAGCTGCAGCGCATCGATCTTCAGACCGACGGCGCGCGCACTAGCGCCACCGGCACCGTCGACTTCGCCCACTGGCCGGAGCAGACGTATCAGGTGAAGTCGCGCGTGCAGTTCCCGCGCATGCGGGACATCTTCTTCGGCAAAGAGCGCTGGACGCTCGGCGGCGAAGGAGACTTCACCGGGACGTTTCACCTGTTCAAGGGCGGACACGATCTCGCTGGCCGGTTCGCGAGCCCCGTCGTGGGCTTGAGCGCCTATCGGTTTCCCTCACTGTACGGGTCGCTCCACTGGACCAGGAAGCTGTTCGAGGTGACGCAGGCCGGCTCGGCACTGTACGGCGGGGCGGCCCAGTTTGCTTTCTCGATTACGCCCCGCGAGGCCCAGACCCGGTCGAGCGCCCGCTTTGACGCGACCTACGCCAATGTGGATCTGGCGCAGGTGACCGATTTCTACGAGCTGCCCGGGCTTCGCCTGGCTGGGGCGGCATCGGGCCGCAACCTGCTCGAGTGGCCGCTCGGCCAATTTGGCGAACGGGCAGGAGAGGGACACGTAATGGTTACCGCTCCTGCGGGCGCGGAGCCCATGGGGTCGTCGCTCGACGCCGCCCGTGCCGCCGATGCCGAGCACGAACGTCACGAGTGGGGACCCTTTGCGCCTCTGCCGCTTGCGGCGCACCTCCCCGTGTCCGGTCAAATGGCCTATCGCTACGGACCGGACGGCGTGGACGTCGGCCCGAGCCTCCTTGCCACCGACAGCACCCACGTGACTTTTTCCGGCACGACCGCGTGGGGAGATCAGTCCTCCTTTCGCTTTCACGTCACGAGCCGCGATTGGCAGGAAAGCGATCAGTTGCTGGCAGGCATCCTGACGGATTTCGGCGCGCGAACCAACCCGGTGACCTTCGGCGGGCGTGGCGAATTCGACGGAACGATGACCGGGCCGTTCCGTCGGCCGCGCGTCGAGGGGGTGTTTGCCGGCGAGGATCTGCGGGCGTGGGACACGCGCTGGGGCGACGGTTCCGCGAAGATTGTCGTGGAGAACAGCTACGTTACGGTCGCCAACGGCGTGATTCGCGAAGGCGATTCAGAGATTCGTGCAGAGGGCGTCTTCTCGTTGGGATACCCGAGAAGCGATGGGGGCGAGGAGATCAACGCACGATTCCGCGCCGTCCAGCGCGATCTCGGCGGCCTCCGTCATGCCTTCAAGCTCGACGACTGGCCGGTGTCGGGGAAGCTCACGGGCGAGTTCCACCTGACGGGCCAGTACGAGCGTCCCACAGGCTTTGGTGCGATGACCGTTGATGCGGCCGTGGCGTACGGCGAGCCGTTTCAGAAAGGAACAGCGTCGCTGCGCTTCGACGGCACAGGCGTGAGGCTCGACAGCGTCGCCATCAGCAAGACGACCGGCACGATCACGGGAGCGGCGTTCGTCGGCTGGGACGGAACGTATTCGTTCGAAGCCGACGGACGGAGAATTCCCGCCCAACTTGTCGCGGCGCTGGCCTACCCCCGCGCGCAGCCGGCGGGACTCGTCAGCTTCTCTGCCGCCGGCAGCAGCACCTTTGAGAGTCCGCGCTACGACGTTCGGTTCCGCATCGACGAGCTCTACGTCGGGGAGGAACCGGTGGGCCTCGTGACGGGCACCCTGGCGCTGCGTGGACGGGAGATGAACGGCGAAATCGACATCTCGTCGCCTCGGCTGGCCGTCACCGGAACCGGCCGGATTGTCCTCAAGCCGAAGGTCGATGTCGAGCTGACGTTCCGGTTTCACGACAGCTCGCTCGATCCCTACGTGCGATTGTTCGTGCCGCGGATGTCGCCGTACACGACGGCGGTGGCGAGCGGGTCGATTCGGATCGTCGGCGATCCGTCCGACGTCGACCATTTGCTGGTCGACGGCACTGTCGACCGCCTCGAGATGCGCCTGTTCGACTACGCGCTGAGAAATGCCCGCCCGATCCGGCTGGCGCTCGATCAGCACGTCGTGCGGGTCCAGGATCTGCAGGTCGTTGGCGACGGCACCCAGTTGACGGTCGGCGGGTCGATCGGGCTGCACGACGAACGGATCGCGCTCCGCGCTTCCGGCGACGCAGGTCTCGGCATCCTGCAGGGCTTCTTCCGCAACGTCCGCGGGTCGGGGCGTGCAACGCTCACCGCCGCCATCGATGGGCCGCTCTACGAGCCGGTGTTTTCGGGCAGCGCCACGATTACCGACGGGCGCGTGAGGCATTTCTCGTTGCCCAATTCGCTCGACGCGGTCAACGGCACGATCCGGTTCGACTCGCGCGGCATCCAGCTTGACGACGTGACCGCCATGATGGGCGGCGGACGGGCGCAGTTTGGAGGCCGAATCGGATTCGACGGCTACCTGCCGGGCGAGCTGAACGTCACCGCGCGGGGCGAAGACATGAACCTGCGGTATCCCGAGGGTGTGCGGTCGACGGTTGATGCCAACCTGACGGTTCGCGGCAACTTCAAGGCCCCAACGCTGGCAGGTACCGTGATGGTGAAGAGCGCGATCTGGAGTCGGCGGATCGATCCGACCGGAGGGCTCTTCGACTTCGGCGGGGCGAGCCGCTCGCCGAACGGAGAGGTCGCGGTCGCCGCCCCGACACCCGTGCCGCTTCGGTTCGATATCGAGGTTCGGATTCCTTCGACGCTTCGTGTCGAGAACAACCTGGCGCGCGTCGTGGCCAGCGCCAACCTGCAGCTGCGAGGAACCTACGATCGTCCGCAGCTGCTTGGCCGTGCCGAGATCGATCGCGGAGAACTGACGTTCGAGGGGCGCCGCTATCTGGTCACGCGGGGCAACATCGATTTCACCAATCCCGTCCGAATCGAACCGTTCTTCGACCTCGAGGCCGAGACGCGCGTGCGCGTGCCGGGCCAGACCTACCAGGTGATCGTGCGCGCCGTCGGGACGCCGGAGCGGCTGCAGCCCGAGCTCAGCTCCGACCCGCCGCTGCCCACCGCGGATGTGCTGGCGCTGCTCTTCAGCGATGTGCGGCGTGAGCCGGGCGTGGGCGACGTGGAACTGCGGGCGCTGCAGAATCCGAACGAGCCGCAGCGAAACATCCTCACAACCAGGGCGACCCAGCTCCTGGCCAGTCCGGTGGCGGCGGAGTTCGGCAAAGTCGTCGAGCAGACGTTTGGCGTCGACACGTTCCAGCTGACGCCGTCGCTCTTCGACCCCTCGGCCCAGTCGACGAACCGCGTGAGCCCGTCGGCCCGCGTGACCATCGGCAAGCGGATATCCGATCGCGTCTACCTCACGTTCTCGCGCAGCCTGAGCACGGCGATCAGCGACCAGATCCTGCTGCTCGAGTTCGACGAAAGCAATCGGCTCTCGTGGATCCTGTCGCGCAACGAGGACGCGACGTACGCGATCGAGGTCCGCGTGAGGCACATCTTCTGATGCAGACTCCAGTCGCGGCCGCCTGGCTTGCCGCCGCGCTCGTGTTCTCTGGTCCCTCCATCGTCCGGGCAGACGTCGTCGACTACCTCGGCAAGTCGGTTGAAGCGGTGTCGCTCCGGCGTGAGGGCCGGACCGTGACCGATCCCAAGCTCTTCGAGGTGGTCGAAACGAAGCTTGGCCAGCCGCTCGCGATGGCCGCGGTTCGCGAGACGATTGCGCACTTGTTCAGTTTCGGCATCTACGAAGATGTCCGCGTGCGCGCGACGAGCGCTGGCGCCGGGGTGCTGTTGACCTACGAGCTGCTGCCGCTGCACCCGGTGACCCGCTTGTCGTTTACCGGAGCCGACTCTGCGGGCATCGATGAAGGGCGGTTGCGGCGGATTGTCATGGAGCGTTTCGGGGCCTCGCTACGAATCGGTCGAGCGGGCGAGATCGCGCGCGTTCTCGAAGACGCGCTGCGTCAGGTTGGCTATCTGCATCCCCGGGTGACGTCTCGCGCGGACGTGGAACACGTGTCCGAGCAGTCGACCCTGGTGTTTGCGATCCAGCCTGGCGAGCGCACGCAGATCGGCGCCGTCAATATCGAAGGGTCGCTGGGCGTGCCGATCCAGGATCTCCTCGTACGGCTGGACGTCGAGAAGGGGGCTCCGTACGAGCGGGAGGCCTTGAACGCCCGGCTCGACCGGTTCATCGAGAGCCGGCGCAGCCGCGGCCACTACGAGGCGCGCGCGACCGTCTCGCCACAGCTTACCGACAACGACCGTACCGTCAACCTCACGATCGCCGTCACGCTCGGGCCGCTTGTGCGCGTCGTCTTCAAGGGCGATGCCTTGCCCCCGAAGCGGCGCGATGATCTCGTGCCGATCGTGCGCGAAGGCTCGGCTGACGAGGATTTGCTCGAGGACTCGAGCAATCGCGTCGAAGAGTACCTTCGGGCGCAGGGGTTTCGGGACGCGTCGGCCCCCCACCTGCGCGAAGAAGCGGACGGCGAGCTCCTTGTCACCTTTACCGTGAAGAAGGGGCCCGTGTACCGTGTCGCGCGCGTCGAGATCTCAGGGAACGCTCACTTTTCGTCGACCACGCTCGCCGATCGGCTCCGCACCCGCGAAGGGCAGCCCTTCGCGGCGGCGAACCTTGGTGCGGACCTGGCGGCGATTGAAGACCTCTACCGTCGCGAAGGGTTTGCGTCGGTGCAGATCCAGCCGGCCTCGGAGCCGCTGGCGCCGCCCTCCGGTGGGACCGACGTGCCGGTCGCCGTTCGCATCGTGATTACCGAGAACATCCGGACCCTCGTAAACTCTGTCGACATCCGGGGGAATGAGCATGTGCCCGAAGCCGAGCTGCGCGACACCCTCAGCCTTCAGCCGGGTCGCCCGTACGTGTCAACGCAGATGGCAATCGACCGGGACGCGCTCCTGCTCCTTTACGCTAATCTCGGCTATCCGAACGCGGCGGTCGACAGCAATCCGGGGATCGGTCCCGATGGGACGAACGCCGACATCGTGTTCATGGTGCGCGAGGGTCCGCGCGTTCTCGTCGACCACGTGCTCGTTGTTGGAAACGTACGGACGAAGACGGGCACGATCGAGCGCGAGCTCCAGTTCAAGACGGGCGATCCGCTCGGCTTGGCGGCCGTGACAGAGAGCCAGCGGCGCCTGGCCGCGCTCGGCCTGTTCCGCCGGGTGCGCATTACCGAGCTCAGGCACGGCGACGGCACCCACCGTGATGTGCTGGTCTCGGTAGAAGAAGCCCCCTTGACCACGATTGGATACGGCGGAGGCTTCGAGGTGCGGCTGCGGGTAGTGAGGAGCGCCGACGCGCCGGACGTGGCATCGGAGAAGCTCGAGGTAGCGCCGCGAGCGTCCTTCACGGTCGGCCGGCGGAATCTGTTCGGCCGGAACCGCTCGGTGAATCTGTTTACGAGCGCCAGCCTTTACCCGCGGAACTCGCCGGTGTTCACCAAGCAGGCGTCGACCTCAAACGATGCTGGGGGATTTGGCTTCCCGGCGTACCGCACAATTGGACAGTTTCGAGAGCCGCGTGTTTTTGGAACGAGCGCCGACTTTCGCGTCACAGGCGGGCTTGAGCAGCAGATCCGGTCGAGCTTCAATTTCTCGCGGCGTAGTGCCAGCGCAGAAATTGCCGGGCGCGTCGGGCGGAACGTGAGCATGACGGGTGGCTACCAGGTGCAACGCACACGGGTCTTCGATCAGAGCGTCGACACCTCGCAACAGCGGCTCGTGGACCGAGTGTTCCCGAAGGTGCTGCTGTCGTCGTTCTCCGCCTCTGTGATCCGCGACACCAGCGACGATCTTGTCGATGCGACCAAGGGCCAGTACCTGAGCGTGAACGGACAGCTGGCCGCTCGCGCGATTGGATCGGAAGTGGGATTTGGCAAGTCGTTCTTGACCGCGAAGATGTTCCGCTCGGTGTCGCGGACCAGCCGGGTCGTGCTGGCCGGCAGCGCGAGGCTCGGGGTTGCGGCCGGCTTTCCCCGCGAAGTCGGTCAAACCGACAGCCAGAACAAGCCCGTTGTCGACGCCGAGGGCCGGCCCGTGATCGGCTCCCTGCGCGACCTGCCCGCCAGCGAGCGCTTCTTTGCCGGCGGCGACACGACGGTGAGAGGGTTTGCGCTCGATCAGCTCGGCGTCCGTCACACCCCGCCGCTGCCAAACGACACGATCGACTCGAGCGGTTTCCCGTTGGGAGGAAACGGACTGGTCATCTTCAATGGCGAGTTGCGACTGCCCCTGCGAGGCGGCCTCGGTGTGGTGGGGTTTGTCGACACCGGGAACGTGTTCAAGCGCGTGGTCGACATCGATCTTGGCGAGCTCCGAACCGCGCTTGGTTTCGGGGTCCGATACAAATCACCAGTCGGCCCGATTCGCGTCGATCTCGGCTTCAAGACCCATCGCCGCGAAAACGAAGGACTGACGGCCTGGTTCGTCACCTTTGGGCAAGCATTCTGATGACCTTCCGACACAACGCGGGCCGGCGAGCGTGCGTTGGCGCGGTCGCGTATCTGTTGGTGTGCGCGTCGCTGACGCCGAGGTTGGCCGGCCAGGAGATCATCGACCGCGTGCTAGCCGTGGTCGCCGGTGACCTGCTCACGTTGAGCGACGTGAGGGCCGCTCGAGAACTGGGCCTGATGGATCCCGGTCGGGCGGTCGATCCCGTCCGTGAGATCTTGTCGCGATTGATCGATCGCGCGCTCGTCCTGGACGAGGTGGAGCGGTACGCGCCGCCGGAGCCGACAGCCGAGGCCGTTGAGGGCGCCTTGCGCACGGTGCGCAGGCGCTTCGACTCGGATCAGGCGTTCGCGGCGACGCTCGCTCGGGTCGGGATCACCGAGCGGAGTCTCGCTGAGACGCTGCGGCAGGACCTGCGCATTCGGGCGTACCTCGATCAGCGGTTTCCCGCCGCCCAGGAGCGCAGGGACGCGGTGATCGAGGAATGGATGACGGGCCTGCGCCGTCGCGCTGAAATCGTCGACCTGTACGGGACGCCCCCGCCGCCCTAACCAAAGGTGCCGAGCACCAACAACTGCGCCAGCTGGAGCAAGTTGAAGCTCGAGTGACTCACCATCGGCGCCACGACGGACCGGCGCCGCAGGTAGACCACCGCCCAGAACGCTCCGAGCAGCCCGATGGCCAGAGCGGCATCGACGCCCTGCACAAGGTGTCCCGCGCCGAAGGCGGTGCTCGCCACGACGACGCCCACCGTTCTTCCACCGAGCCAGCCCTCGAATCGATGGATGAGAAACGCCCGCTGCAGTTCCTCGCGGACTCCTCCGGCAACGACCGCCAGGACAGCGAACATGGCTGCGTGCCCAGGGGTGCGAACGAGATCCTGCAAGGGATTGTGGGCGACCGTGTGCAACCGTGGCGCGAGCAGCTGCACGGCCATGAGCACCACAGCGGCGATCGCGAATGCACCAAGTGTCAAGGGCAGCCCCGCACGCAGCTCCGCGCCTATCGGCCGCGCCCCCAGAAAGATCTCGCGCGGACGCTCGCCGTGCGTCCAGAGGAACACGACGATCAAGCCAAGAAGAAACACCGTGTCGGCGAGCGACAGGGCGAAGACATAGCCCGCGCTCAGCGTGCCGTCAGGCCCCTGCGCACGCCATCCTAGCGCCGCAAAGGTTGCGGCGAGGGCAAGCTGCGTGGGGTAGTCGGAGCAGAGGATCACCTCCAGCAGCGCAACGACGCGCTCAGCGGCCGTCGGCCGCGCGCGGGCAGTGCTGGCCTGGAGAGCCGAACTCGAAGGCCCAAGATTGGCATCGGGCGGCGACGCCTCTGGAGACTCGACGGCCATGAGTTAGCCTACCGCATCGGAACCTGTGCCTGATCGCAGCGCGGGAGGGCTCGCGGCTCCAGCCTTGCCGGCCCGCGCCAACGGCCCAGCCGTCCCCGGCCCCCGCCAACGGCTGAGCTCGTGAAAAACCGTCACCATTTCGGCAAACGTCGCGCTTGCGCTAGCGGGTCATGGCCCTCACAATGTAAAAATGACATTGCACGGGGGGGAGGAAGCATCTCGATGAGCATCGTGTCCTACGGTGTCGCTGAGCATCCGACGGCCAGTTCGCATGCTGCGGGCGAACGCGTGCTGATTGTCGAAGACGATGCGGCGGCCCGTGTCGGGCTCGAACAGCTCGTGAAGAGTTGGGGCTTCATGGCGGAATCCGCAACCGACGGCGAGGAGGCGCTCGAAAAGGTCACCACCTTCCGTCCGGCCATCGTCATTTCCGATCTGGTGATGCCGCGGCTCGACGGGCTCGGGCTCTTGCGCGCGCTTCAGTCGCAGGGCGCCGACGTGACCACGCTCCTGCTCACGGCTCAAGGCACCGTCGAAACGGCTGTCGAGGCGATGAAGGAGGGGGCGTACGACTACCTGACCAAGCCGGTCGACATTCAGCGCTTGAAGATCCTGCTCGACAAGATTGTCGAGCGCCTGGAGGCGATGCGTGAAGTGAAGGTGCTCCGGAGGCAGCTTCGCGAGCACGGCGCGTTCGGCCCGATGATCGGCAGCAGCGCCGAGATGCGGAAGATCTATTCGGTGATCGAGCAGGCAGCGCCGACGAGTGCATCCGTCCTGATTACCGGGGAATCGGGCACGGGGAAAGAGCTGGTCGCGCAGTCGATCCATCAGATCAGCCCACGCGCCGCGTTTCCCTTTGTCGCGATCAACTGTGCGGCCATTCCCGAAACGCTCCTCGAGAGCGAAATCTTCGGCCACGAGAAGGGCGCGTTCACCGGCGCGGCCGATCGCCGGCAGGGATGCTTCGAGCTGGCCGATCGCGGCACGCTGTTCCTCGACGAGATCGGGGAGATGACGCCATCGACGCAGGTGAAGCTGCTACGAGTCCTGCAAGAGCGGAAGTTCCGCCGGCTGGGCGGCCGCCAGGAGCAGTCGGTCGACGTGCGGATGATCGCCGCGACGAACCTGGATCCGGCCGAAGCGGTCCAGAAAGGAAAGCTTCGCGAGGACCTCTACTACCGGCTGAACGTCTTCGCTCTGCGGCTGCCGGCGCTGCGCGAGCGCATGGAGGACCTGCCGATCCTCATTCAGGCCTTTGTCGGCGAATTCAATACCCGAAACCAGAAATCCATCGCGGGTGTCGATCATCAGGCGATGCGGATGCTCGAGCAGTACGGGTGGCCCGGAAACGTTCGCGAGCTGAGGAACGTGATCGAGCGCGCGACCATTCTGTCGGCCGGTCCGTTCATCGAGCCACGCCATCTGCCGCCGATGCTGTCCAAGGACCCGTTGCCGCGAAATCAGCCGCAGTTTGCGCTGGCGCCCGGCACGACGGTCGAGGAAGCCGAACGCCGGCTCATCATGATGACGCTCGAGCACACCCGCGACAACAAGACGCGAGCTGCCGAGATCCTCGGTATCAGCCTCAAGACGCTGCACAACAAACTGAACAAACTGCGCCTGCGGCCCAAGAAGAGCGACTAGTCCATGCGCATCGGCCTCAAAGGCAAGCAGGTCCTCGGCGTGACGACGATCGTGGGAGCGGTCGTGGTCGTGCTGAGCCTGATGCACCTGGCGCGACTCGCGCAGGTCGGCCTGGACGAGAGCCGGGCCAGGGCGGACCTCTTGGCGAAGGCGATCTTCCACCGGGCCCGCGAAGTCGTCGGTGAGAGCGCCGATGGGTACCAGGCGATACGCGGCGATCCCGGGCTCCGATCGATCATTGAATCGAGCCTCTACTCGAAAAACGTGACGTTCGCCGCCATTGTCGATGCGTCGGGGGTGGCCGTCGTGCACGCCGATCCGGCGCTTCAGGGCAGCCCGCTGGCGCCGACCTCCGATCTCGACGAGCTGCTGTCGCACACTCAGCTGTATCAACTGAGCGCGATCTACCGCGGTCAGGGACGTAACCTCGAGTTCAGCCAGCGGCTGCTGCTCAACGAGCAGGAGTTTGGCTCCATCCGCGTGGGCGTTTCCACGCTGCTGATTCGGCGCGACCTGGACAACTCGCTGCGGCCTGCGGCGAGGATTGCCTTGATGGCCCTGGCGGTTGCCGTGCTCGGCGCGACACTGCTGGCGCAGCTGCTGCTGAGGCCGATTCACGTTATTCGCAGCGGTCTGACCAGACTCGGACGCGGGGAGTTTGGCGTGCGCCTCGATTTGAATCAACAGGACGAATTCGGAGAGCTCGGCACCTTCTTCAACGCGATGAGCGCCCAGCTCTCGGCCGATCGGTCGCAGATGGCGGGGCAGGTGGCCAACCTCGAGTCGGCCGTCGAACGCCTGGAGGACGCGGTCGCCATCGTGAGCCCGGAAGGCCGGCTCCTGTTTGCCAACCCTGCGATGCGGGCGCTGATTCCCGCTGCCTCGGCCGGGGCCGCGCTCGACGACCTCATCGGATCGGATCATCCGCTCCGGCGCCTGGCGGACGAGACGCTCGCCAGTCGGGAATCGCGGGGCCCCGTCGCGGCAATGTTTGCCTTTCCAGGCGGCGATTCGGGCGAGCGGATGCTTCTCACCCATCCGGTCAACGATGCGAACGAACAGCTCGTCGGCATCATGCTGATCGTGAGGAACCTCGAGTACCTGAGCCAGATGCAGTCGACGGTGCGCTACTCACGGAAGCTTGCAGCCCTTGGCCGGTTGTCGGCCGGCGTGGCGCACGAGGTGAAGAACCCGCTGAATGCCATGATGATTCACCTCGAGCTGCTGCGGCAGCAGTTCGCCCCCGCCGTTGCCGTCCGAACGCGACCGTCCGCCGGGCGCCTGGCGGCGGCTGTCGCCACCGAGCCCCCCCCGCTCAACTCGACGCAAGCCCTGCAGCATGTCGATGTGATTGCGGGAGAGATTCGCCGTCTCGACGAGGTCGTCCAGGGGTTCTTGAAGTTCACCCGCCCCGAGGATCTCAAGCTGCAGCCGGTCCGCCTGGCGGCCCTCCTGGAAGAGGTCGTTCCGATCGTGCGCCCAGAAGCCGAGCGCACTGGCGTTCAGCTGCTGGTTGAATGCGAAGATGCCCCAGACGTCAATGCCGATCCGGCGATGCTGCGGCAGGCATTCCTGAATCTTGCCCTCAACGCCTGTCAGGCCATGCCGGAGGGAGGAACGTTGCGGATCAGGTGTGAGGCGGCGCGGGGCCGGCGTGTCCTCATCGTCGTGTCGGACACCGGAGTCGGCATTCCCCCCCAGCACCTGCAGCGTATCTTCGATCTCTACTTCACGACGAAGTCGAGCGGCAGCGGGATCGGATTGTCGATGGTGTACCGGACCGTTCAGATGCACGACGGCGAGATTGAAGTACAGTCGACGCCTGGCAAGGGAACGGCGTTTCGGATTCTGCTGCCCCGGGCATAGCGCGTGTGGATTCTTGCCACGCGCGACTCCCGGCGCTGGATGTTGATGCATGCCGCGCAACGTTGCTGCTAGCTGCGCCGCCCTGCTGATGCTGGCCGCTGGCTTCTCGGGGGTGGCGTGTGCCCGCGCGCAGGCGAAGGTGGCGCCCGAGCCGCCAGCGCTGGATATGCCGGCCCCTCCGCCACGCATTGTCGAGGTCAGCGATCCGGGAGTCCCGCCTCCCTTGCCGCTGCCGGGCGAGCCGGTGCGTAACGTGCCCCCGCGCGTTCGGTCGTCCCCTCCGGCTCGAACCGACGCGCCCAAGCCTCAGGAGCCACCCAAGATCGACCAGCCGGTGACCGAGGTGGCGAAACCCGCGGAGGAACCGCCGAAGCCGCAGCAGGCGACCACCTTGCAGACCACGCCTGCGGAGCGCGAAGGGGAGATCGACGGTCGCATTCGCGCCGCGCTGCTCCAGGCGACGGCGGATCTCAACCGCATCAACTATCAGAACCTTAACGCCGACGCGCGGACGCAGTACGACACGGCCAAGGGATTCATCAGGCAGGCCGAAGACGCCCGCCGGGCAAAGAACCTGGATTTTGCCCGCAATCTCGCGGACAAAGCCGCAGCGCTCGCAGCTCAATTGGCTGGCCGGTAATCAAGCTTTCAGCCGTCAGCTTTCAGCTCTCAGCGATCAGCCCTCAGCCATCGGCTTTCAAATTAAATTATCGGCGACGGTGAAAGCTGGCGGCCCCCAGAGAATCCTGTCAAATAGCCAACATCTTGCGACTGACCTAAATCAACGGCACAATATGTTGTGTGTAGAGGCTTGACAAACCACCGCGCGGGCCTCATATTGGTCCGCCGTAGCGCGACACGAGCGATCACCGCGGGAACTTCCCAGCTCTCGCATAAGCATCTGCTAGGGCACGCGCGCGATTTCCAGTTTAGCCGTCCGGGTCCGTCCCGGATTTCAGACGTCTGGTCCGTTTCCGGGGGCGGGAAACGCGATCGCCATCGGTGGAGGGGAGATGAAGGAAAGCGCTGGCTATCAGGCCGCGAGTGCCGGCCAACAGACGGTTGAGAGCGGTGGCGCAGCCGGTGCTTCCGGTTTTGTGGAAGCGGACAAACCTCGCCCGAAGAAAGGCGCGGGATCGGCGCCTGGCCTCACCTTCCCGCGCTTCTTCACCGACCCGGACGTCGACCCGTTCGACGAGGTCGAGTGGGATCTGCGCGCTGCGGTGATCGGCAACGAACGGGGCGAGATCGTGTTCGAGCAGCGCGATGTCGAGATGCCCAGGTTCTGGTCGCAGCAGGCGACCAACATCGTCGTCTCGAAGTACTTCCGGGGTCAGCTCGGGACGCCCGGGCGCGAGACGAGCGTCAGGCAGCTCATCGGCCGCGTGGTCGAGACGCTCACGGAATGGGGGCGGTCGAACCGGTACTTTGCGACCGACGAAGACCTGGAGGCGTTCAGTCACGAGCTGAAGCACCTCCTCGTGTACCAGAAGGCCGCGTTCAACAGCCCGGTGTGGTTCAACTGCGGGTTCGAGAAGGCGCCGCAGTGCTCGGCCTGCTTCATCAACGCCGTTCAGGACACGATGGAGTCGATTCTCACGCTGGCGAAGACCGAAGGCATGCTGTTCAAGTTCGGCTCGGGCACGGGAAGCAACCTCTCGAGCATCCGCTCCTCGAAGGAGCCGCTCGCGGGCGGCGGCACGGCCAGCG
>JBGPJH010000019.1:0-19554 GCA_041485305.1 Vicinamibacteria bacterium
ATCGCAACGTCGGTCACCGATTTCGCCATCGGGCCGGCCGTGTCCTGGTCCGCGGTAATCGGTATCACGCCGTACCGGCTGATGCGCCCGACCGTCGGCTTGATGGCTGCGAGCATGTTCTGGTTGGACGGGCTCAGGATCGAACCGGACGTTTCTGTCCCAACGTTGCCGGCCCAGAAGTTGGCGGTCGTGCCGATGCCCGAGCTCGACCCACCCGTCTGCAACGCCGGACGGCCGTCGAAGGTTGCAGGCCTCGGATCGCGCCGTGGATCGTAGGGATTGAACCCAAACCCTCCGATCGCGTTGTAATTGGTCGGCATAGGACGTGGCGCACCGGCCACCCAGTTCGCGAGCTCGGTCATCCCGGTCTTTGCGATGATGATGGCGCCGGCAGCGCGCAGGTTGGCCACGAGGGTCGCCTCAAAGGGCGGTACGAACCGGTCGAACGCGAGCGCCCCGCCCGTTGTCGGCAGGCTGGTCGTCTGGATGTTGTCCTTCAGCGCGATCGGAATGCCGTGCAGCGGGCCACGAACTCTTCCCGCCGCACGCTCGCGATCTCGCTGGTCGGCATCGGCCAGCGCGTCCCGGCTCACCACGAGCGCGGCGTGCAGCGTGTCCTCGTACGTGCCGATGCGGGCCAGGTACTCGGTGACGATGTCGCGGGCCGACGCGCGATGGCCCTCCATGCCCGCGCGAAGATCCGGAATGGTCGCTTCGACGACCGTGAAGTGTCGCACCACCCCACGGCGGCGGGGCGCTTCCGACCGGGTCGTCTGCCCGTGCAGAGCCAAGGTCGCTGCCACCACGCAGGCCGCCATCGCCGCGAGAAGTCGTGTCATGACTGTCCAATCCCAGGGGGTGCGAAGGCCGGGCAGCCCTTCACCATCGCGCGCATGTTAGCCCATTCTCGGACGTCGCCACCCTGGGTACGGTGGCGCGAACCCTGAGGCTGCCCGCGCGGTACAAGGCCGTACAAGTTAGTTCGCAATAGCACCACCGCTCCACTAAAATAGAGGTATGCGTCAGAGCTTGACCGGCTTCCTGGTGCTGCTGGCCGCCAGCGCGTTTGCGGCACCTCTGGTGCAGGGCCCGAAACAGAACGCGGCGGCCGCTCAGCAGAAGTTGCCACCGCTCTCGTACGTGTGTCCGATGATTCAGGACGCCGAGGTCATCGAGGACAAACCGGGGAATTGCCCGAAGTGCAAGATGGCGCTCGTGCCGATTCGGCTCGACTCGAAGTATTCGTGTCCCGTTCACCCGGCTGTGATCCGCGACACCCCCGGAACATGTCCGCTCGACAAGCGCGAGCTGGTCCGCCTGACGCTCTCCGTCTTCTGGACGTGCGGGGGCGAACCCGACAAGCAGTTGCTCGAGCCTGGCAAGTGTGCGGACGGACAACCCCGGAAGGTCCAGTACGAACCCAGGCCGCACGGCGACCACAACCCCAAACACGGCGGCCAGTTCTTCATGGCGTCGGACAACTGGCATCACCTCGAAGGAACCTACCCGCGGGTGGGCTTGTTCCGGATGCACTTCTACGACGACTACACCAAACCCATCGCGGCGAAAGGCTTCAGCGGCACCGTGGTGGTGCTGGACGCCAACGACAAGGAGGTCGCGTCGTTTCCACTCGCGATCGCACGCGGTGGCAGAACCATGGAAGGGCAAATCAAGGATGCGGCGCTGCCGCTCAAGGCCGCCGCGAAAGTGAAGTTCGAGCAGACCGGACCCGAGAATCGATTCGACTTCACCTTCGCCGAGTACTCCAAGGAACCGCCACCCGTTCCCGCCGCCACCACGGCGGGGGCAGCCACGCGTGTTCCGGCAACCGCGGCGCAGAGCGCGACACCGCCCGCGAAGCCGTCCGCCTCCGCGGCCACGTCAGCCACGACCGCAGCGCCGGCTGCCACGGACGCGCAAGCGCCTGCCGGCCCGGCGCCCCAGGCCGGCGGTGCGCCGGCTGCCCCGTCACCATCCACCGATGTCTCGCAGGTTCCCGCTGCGCTGGCGTCAGCGCTCGATGAGTCGGCGCTCCCCAACTCGGTGGCAGAACTGCTGGCGGAGCTGACCAGGCGCAGCCAGGAGGTCGAATCGCTCGTCAAGGAAGGCAGTCTCGGGCAGGTGTGGCTGCCGGCCATGGCGACGAAAACGGTTGCGCTCGCGCTCGATACCCACGCGGGCGCGCTTCCCGAGCGGCAGCGCGCGATGGCCTCCGCAGCCGTCAAACGCGCGGTCACCGCGGCGTGGGAGATCGATGCCTACGGAGATCTGGGGAACAAGCAGAAAATCACCGATGCGTACGAACGCCTCGCGTCGGCTATTTCAGCACTGAAAACCATCTATGCGGGCTCTCGCTGACATCGGCGCGCGAAGCGCCCAACGATTCTTGTGGCCTGCCGTGACGGTCGCGGCCGTGCTGCTCGCGGTGCACGGGTTGGACGCGCACAAGGCGATCACGTCCAAGTACACGTACAACGAGCACATCTTTCCGATCCTGCGCGACAAGTGCGGTCGATGTCATGTGGATGGCGGTCCCGCCCCGATGTCGCTGATGACCTACAAGGACAAGGGAGGCGCGGTCGCCTGGGCGGAGTCGATGCGCGAGATGCTCGTGTCGGAGGCAATGCCGCCCTGGTACGTCGACCCCACCGGGCCGACTGTCCGGAACAGCCACACGCTGAGTGCCCGCGACCTGGACGTCCTGGTCACCTGGGCGTCGGGCGGCACGCCGCAGGGCGACCTGAACAAGAAGCTGGCGGCCGTCTCGGCCGAGACCCGGTGGACGCTTGGGGCGCCGGACCTCGCCCTGCCCATGACCGGGACGCATACGCTGCCGGCAAGCACGATGGAAGAGACATTCAATCTCACGCTGCCAACCAACCTCAGCGAAACCCGGTGGGTCAAGGCCGCGGACCTGTTGCCCGGCACATCGTCGATGGTGCGCCGGGCGGTCATCGGTGTCGAGAACGGCCCCGTCCTCGCTGTTTGGGAACCGGGAGACGATACGACACCGGCGCCCGGCGGCACGGCGTTCCGTTTGCCCGCGGGCGCGAAGCTGCACCTGCAAATTCACTACAAGAAGTCGTGGCAGGACGAGCAGCAGGAGAGGTCCGACAAGAGCACCGTGGGCCTGTACTTCACCGACGAGCCGCTGTCGGGGAAAGAGATTCAGGCCTTCGCGGTTGACGGCCCGAAGGGCGAGGCCCATACGGGGCCGCTCACGTTCGGTGGAAGCCTGACCACCGGCGGCCGCGTTCTGGCGCTGCGTACGTCGCTCAACCAGCCCTACGCGTCGGTCGACGTGCAGGCCGTGACCGCATCCGGCAAGCGCGTGCCGCTGCTGAAGCTGCGTGCGGCCCGGCCGGAGTGGCCGCGGCGCTACTGGTTGGCCGACCCGATCGAGTTGCCCGCCGGTACTAAGATCGAAGTTACGGCCACTCCGGGAGACCGCGACAGTGGCCCCCTCGCGGCGCCCGCAAACAGCCCGCTACAGGTCGCCCTCGACATCGTTCCCCAATAGCTCCTTTGGGAGGAGCCATGCGTCGCAGATTGTTCGTGGTCGCGATCGCCGGATTGCTGCTCGTTGTTGGCGGGTCTCTGTCAGCGCATCATTCGTTCTACGCCACGTACCGCGAAGACGAGCAAATCACACTTCAGGGCACGCTGGACCGCGTCGTCTACCGGAACCCGCACTCGTATGTCTACGTACTGGTGTCGGACGGGGACAACCAGGTGCGACTGTGGGCCATCGAATGTGGGAGCCCGGATCAGATGCGTCGGCAGCGCCTGATCACGGACACGTTGAAGCCCGGGGATCCCGTGATCGTGACCGGCAACCCGGGCCGAGACCCTGCCGACCGCCGGATGCGCCTGCGCACGATTGTGCGACCGGGGGCGTGACGACCGAGGGAAGTGGCGTGCGAATCATCATGACGCCCACGTGCACGGGGTCTCTCGCGTGAGCGATCGAGCCGACGGACGAAGCGCTCCCATGCGCCTGCTCGTGGTGGAGGACGAGCAAAAGGTCGCCCGAGCGCTGCAGGAGGGTCTGGAGGGAGAAGGCTACGAGGTGACCGTCGCTTCCACCGGCGAAGACGCCTTCTTTCGTGTCAACACCGAATCGTTCGAGGTCGTGCTCCTCGACTTGACCCTGCCCGAGCGCGACGGGCTCCAGATTCTGGCGGCTCTCCGGCAGCGGGGCTTGGACACGCGAGTGTTGATTCTCACGGCCCGCGACACGCTCGACGACCGCGTGAACGGGTTGAACGGCGGGGCCGACGACTACCTGGTGAAGCCCTTCGCCTTTGCAGAGTTGCTCGCCCGGATCCGCGCTCTGGTGCGTCGCGGGCGCATGACCTCCCTCCCCTGTCTGACGGCCGACGACCTCGAAATGGATATCCGGACCCGAACGGTTACTCGAGGCGCACGTGCGATCGAGCTGACCGCACTCGAGTTCGAGCTCCTCGAATACCTCCTGCGATTCGGGGGAGAGGTCGTCTCGCGCGACACTCTGGCGCGCGACGTGTGGCACGAACGGGGCCGATCCTCGACGCTCGACAACGTAATCGACGTCCACATCGCCCGACTCCGCAAGAAGATCGACCTCGATCAATCGGTCAGGTTGATTCACACGATCCGCGGTGTCGGCTTCATGGTTCGCGAGGGTCAATGACGATGCGTGTGGGTCATCTACTGAGTGTGCGCGTTCGCCTGACGCTCTGGTACGTGAGCGCGATCGTCGTGGTGTTGGCCGTGTACGCCGGCGGCGTGCGGGCCTTCGTCAGCCGGAGCGCCTCGACAACGCTGGAGAGTCAACTTCGGAGCGACTTCGCGTGGGCCGCGGAGATGTGGGAGCAGCGTCCCGACGGCACGCTGACCTGGTTCGGCAACGGTGAAGACGAGGACAGCCCGTGGCTGCAGGTCTGGAGCCCGGCGGGAAGCCTGCTGTTTCGGACAGCGGCCGCCAAGAGACATCCACTGGCCGACAGCGTCACGCTCGCCGGGGACGCAGCAGGTCGCGTCTCTTCGGTGAGGATTGACGACATGACGTTCCGGGTGCTCAGCCGGCGCTCCGTCGTGGGCGGAACGGGCGTCGTCATTCAGGTGGCGAGGTCGGAAGGACCTCGGCAGCTCCAGCTTCAGCAGCTGACGCTCTTCCTCGCCCTCGGCTTTCCGTTTGGCGCCGCGGCCGCGGGACTGGGCGGGTACGCCCTGGCGCGTCGCGCGCTGGCACCGGTGGAACGCATGGCCGAACGGGCGCGCTCGATCACGGCAACCCGCCTGAGCGATCGGCTGCCGGTGGACAATCCCAACGACGAGCTGGGACATCTGGCCACGGTGTTCAACGAGACACTTGGTCGCTTGGAAGAATCGTTTCAGCAGATGCAGCGGTTCACCGCCGACATTTCTCACGAACTGCGGACTCCGCTGACGGCGATCCGAACCGTTGGCGAGGTCGGCCTCCGCGGGTCGTCAGACCCGGACAGGTCTCGCGCGGTGATCGGCAGCATGCTGGACGAGGTCGATCGCTTGACGCGCCTCATCGAGCGCCTGCTCACGCTGTCCCGCGCCAGTAGCGGCGCCGCACCGCTCTGCCTCGAACCGGTCGACCTGCGCGAGCTGGCGAACGACGTGGTGGCACACCTGAACGTGCTGGCCGAAGAAAAAGGTCAATCCATCGTCGTCGAATCGAGCGGGGCGCCTCGATGCGAGGGCGATCGCATGATGCTGCGGCAGGCGCTGATCAATCTCGTGGATAACGCGATCAAGTACAGTCCGAGCGGAGGCCACATCCGCGTTCGCACGTCGGTTGCTGCCACCGGCGCCGCACTGGAAGTAATCGATAGCGGCCCTGGCATTGCTCCCGAGCGACAAACCAGGATTTTCGATCGCTTCTATAGGGGGGCTGCCGGCGATGGTGCCGGCGCCGGGCTGGGCCTATCGATCTCGAAGTGGGCGGTCGAGGTCAACAAAGGCCGATTGAGTTGGGAGCGTGGGACCGCGGGAGGAAGCGTCTTTCGCATCGTCTTGCCGAACCCAGACGCGACTCCAGCATCCCAACCAGCGGCTGGCTGAGAGCGGGGGGGACTGGCGCGACGGATTCAACGATCCGGCCAGACCGGATCCGGCGAAACGGCCCCAACGAACCGCACGGCCGACGCGCGCGGAGGTAGGGTTAGCTCCTCGAACCTGGCGGCCGGGGCCGGTTCATTCCCCGTGTAGTTGAACTCGATCGTCGATGCAGCGCCGGCTCGGACGCGCACGGTCTGGACAAGCGGACCGTAGCGCTCGTGCCAGGCCTGAATCGAATAGGTTCCGGCCGGCACCTTCTCGATCGCGAACGTCCCGCTCCGGTCGCTCACGGCAAAGAACGGGTTCGTAACAACGCCTACGAACGCGGCCATCCAGCTGTGAACGTCGCACTTGAGCCGCAGCATGACTTCCTCGGTCTTCAGACGAA
Source organism: Vicinamibacteria bacterium (assembly GCA_041485305.1). GTDB lineage: Bacteria > Acidobacteriota > Vicinamibacteria > Vicinamibacterales > CAVVIG01 > JBGPJH01. Next base: position 6,461 of record JBGPJH010000019.1, read on the forward strand.
ACTGCTGGACCATGCCGGCCTTGGGTTCGCTGACGTTGAAACTGTTCCCGCGTCCCGAAAGACCGTGGACGTTGTGCAGCAGCTCGTCGCTATTCCGGACCTGGAGCGTCTGGCCGACGCGAACGCCGACGACACGAGGCTCGTAAATGCACCCCCGCTGATCGATGGTGACGGCCTCGGATGAAACGGGGATCTGGGGAAGCGAGCCCTGCAGTCTGACGAAGACGTTCGCGAGGCTGCCATCCGCCGCGGCGGCGACCGTCTCCTGGACGACGCGCTTCCCGGCATTAATCCGCGCGCACATCGGATCGGCGCCCATCCGAATGACCAGGTTGCCCGGCAGCTTGCCGGTCAAGCGAACGTGTCCCTTGATCGAGCCGGAGCTGGCGGGCTGTGCTTGCGCGCGGCGATCGCCTGCGGCGACGGCGAGCAGCAGGCCACTGGCTAAGGAAACGACGATTCGAACTAATACCATGGCCTCAATCGCTTTGAACGCAATGCGCGGGGTCCTGCACGGCGTGCGCACGGGATCGCAGCGGCTGTCTCTCCTGAGCAAGAGTTTATGATAGCCGAAGCGCGCACTACAATAGAGGCACGGACGCGCGCCTTGCGCCTTGCGCTTTTGCAGCTTCATGATGCGACGATCACGCCGCGGTCGGGCGTCCTCTTCGACGTCGAGCGAGAGCCTGCCAAACGGCAAGGCCTCGACGGTTTTGCGCAACAACGCCATGCATGAATGAATGCTCCGTAAGCTGACCATCTCCGTCGCGGTCGTGGTGCTCGCGCTGACGCTGTTTGTCGCATGGGCAATCGCCCGCTCCGATGGGTTCAGTGCGCGAGCGCAGCCCTCGTGGACAGAGCGGGTGCTCACCCGCCTCGCCCGCCGGTGGGCCATTCCCGCGCGAGCGCGCGATGCGCCTAACCCGGTCGCCTTCTCCCCGGAGGTGTGGAAGGAAGCGCGCGCGCATTTCGCGGATCACTGCGCGAGCTGCCACGGCAACGACGGGAGCGGCGAGACTGAGATCGGCCGGAACGTGTACCCGAAGGCCCCCAACATGCGGCTCAACGACACGCAGGCCCTCACCGACGGCGAGCTGTATTGGATCATCGAGAACGGAGTGCGACTGACCGGTATGCCGGCGTGGGGTGACGGCACCGACCACGACGTCGACACATGGAAGCTCGTCCACTTCGTGCGGCACCTGACGCACCTCACCCCCGAGCAGCTCAAGGAGATGGAGGCGCTCAACCCGAAGAGCCCGTCGGAGCTCGCGGAAGAGAACGCAGACGATCGGTTCCTCACCGGCCAGGACATCGAGCCTCCCCCGGGCGAGGCGGCGCATCAACACCACAAGGAGCAGCCATGAAGCGACTGGGACTCGTCCTTTCGGCGGTCATCGTTTTTGCCACCTTCGCCTTCGCCCACGGCAACAACGACCACGTTCGCGGAGTCGTCACACAAATATCGGCGCAATCAGTCACCGTTCAACTGCAGGACAAAACCAGCTCAACCCTCGCGCTGACGGCCCAGACGACGTACGAAAGGAGCGGAAAACCAGCCCAGATCAGCGACCTGAAGGTCGGGGACCGCGTGATCGTGGATGTGCCGAAAGGGACCAAGGAGGCGCACCTGATCCGCTTCGGCGCCCCTGCCGCGCCAAAGACCGTAAAGAAATGACGCCACCGAACTCCGGGAAACTTGCGGTAAGATCTTGCACGTTCAACGCGCCCAGCGCGAAAGGAGAACCATGTTGAAGCGAAAGGTATTGGCTCTACTTGGGATCGCGATCTTCAGCGGCGGCACGTGGATTTACGCGCAGAAGGCCGGGGGCAAGGCTCTGACCGCTCAGGACCTCGTCGATATCCAGCAGCTGTACTCGAAGTACAACTGGACCCTCGACTCCGGCGATGCTGACGGCTATGCAGCGACGTTCACGCCCGACGGCGTTTTCAACAACAACGTCGGCCACGATGCCATCGTGAAGTTTGCCAACGGGTTCCATACAGGGATGGGCTCTCACGTCCGCCACTGGAACACGAATCTGATGATCACGCCGTCGGCAGACGGGGCAAGCGGTCAGGTGTACCTGGTTCTGGTGGACTTCGCCACCAAGCCTCCCTCCATTGTCACGTCCGCGAGCTATTCTGACGAGCTGGTGAAAACCGGGCAGGGTTGGCGCTTCAAGAAGCGGGCGACCAAAGGTGACACTCCGCCAGCCAAGACACAATAGTCCTCCGGTCCCGTAGTGGCCCGGCGCGTTCACGAACCTCGAACAGGAATCCGAGAGGGCGTGAACGCGCCGACCGCCTCACCCGCCTGCCACGTCTTTCATTTGGGTGCCGTGTCGCGCGACCGCTTCCGGCGCGCGCCTGTCGCCCTCTTTCCGCGGCGTCCTTCAGCCTGACTCCCTACTCCAGGGCCTTTGTTTTGGCGCCGTTCTTCGCAACACGCAAGTGAAAAGCGGCAGTGACTTCGCAACGTAACTCTAAGGAGAGGGGGTGGGAAGAGCTAGAGGGAGGTGTTCGGACGAAGCCGACACGCTAGACCGCCGCGCATCGGCACGGGCCGCCGGACGGACTCGCGCCCGCCCGACTGCCCTGCTCAATCCGCCACGACTTAGACTTTTTGCGTCGAGGCGACCACTGCGATCGCCTCACTCGGCCCGACTCCGGACCGTGCGTACGATGTCAGCGTCGAAGCCGCTTACTTCTTCTCGGTCGCGTCCCGGCCGTCAACCGGCGCGCCAGTGCCCGACGAACCCATGAACAGCTTCTTGCCATCCGGGAGCGTGAGGTCGCGGCCGTTGGCTCTCATCGAACCGTCCTTGGCCTGATACCCGTCGACCTTGATCTCGGTTCCGATCTTCAACGAGTCCTTGGTGAAGCCACGCCTGAACAGCGTGTTGGGAGTGCCGCCCTCGATCATCCACGACTCCACCTTGCCGTCCGGTTTCTTCACTTCGACGTGGATCCACGCGTGGGGATTGATCCACTCCACCTTCGTCACGGTGCCCTGAAGGTTGATGGGCTTGTTGGCGTCGAACTCGGCCGCAAACGCATGATGCGCCCACGCTGGAGCGGTGGCCAGAACGAGAAAGGCACTGGCAACGACGACGGCTAACTTTGTTCGCATGGGTTTACCTCTTCTTCGTCAAGTTTACATCATCTCATCATCGGACGGGGCGGGCACGCTGATGAGGACATTTCCACCAGCGGGGCCCGGCCGCGTTCCGGGGCTTAGGGGGTCTTCTTGCGAAGGTGACCGTACATCAGCTCTTCCACGAACTCGACGCACTTGAACTCCAGCAGCTGCGCGTTCTTTTCCAGGCGGCGATAGAGCGGCATGCTGATCCGCCAGGGTCGGGTAAATACGTTGGGGTCTTCGATGGTGGCCTCGTAGCGCAGCGAATCCGGGCTCGTGGCTGTGTATCGCTCGACCACGTGCAAGGCGTCGCTGTGATAGTTCCCGGCCCGGTCGAACCAGGTCGAATCGTTGAACCCTTTCACATCGATGACCAGCGTCTCCCCTTCCCAACGCCCCAGCGACCACCCCATCCACGAATCGGCCGGGGACTCCAGCTTGCTGTTCATGTAGACGGTACGGCTTGCGCTCGCAAACTCGTAGGCCATGAGGATGTGTGTCGGAGTCTGCACGATCTGGAAGGGAAAGGGCATGTAGGTAGCTCGGGGCACACCCGGCAAATAACATTTGATTTCCGGGTCGGACGTCAGCCACTTCGCCGCATTGTCCCTCTTCTTGGCGAGTGCCTCCGGCTTGTAGGGGATCTCGTTGCCTTCCACGACCCCGAGCCCGGCCGGAACGCTGAAAGCCGCTCCGAGGGCTACCACCGGCGCCGAGCGGGCAGCGTGGTCCTGAAGGTCCCAATTCGCCGTGTTGACGGCCTGCCAGATTCCATTCAAGTTGGGTTTACCGTCCGCCGTACGTGGAGCTCGATAACTCTGGGCCTGACCGGCCACCGGCATCCCGAACAGCCAGAAAAGCCCCACTGCGGCGGCTGCCCCCAAGACAACAACTACACCGCGAACCCGAAGCTGCATTTGTTGATCCCCCTTCTTGACGCGCGAGTCGCTCGCGCCGCATTCCCGCATTAGTCTATGCGATCATTCTCGAAAACGTGCTCACTTTTTCAGTGGCCCCCCGCCCCCCTAAGGACGCGCCCGTCCGGTCTATTTCGCCGGCGGCTCGACCGGCCTCCGCCGATAGTTCGGGCGATAGTGCTGATGACAGGAGACGCAAGCCTGGTAGAGCTGGTCGTTTAGCGCGCCAAGCGCCTCGACGTCTTTCTTTTTCGCCGCCCTGAACGCCGCCGTTCCGACATCCAGCAGCAGCTTCGCGTCGTCCATCCATCGGTCCTGATCCCGGGCCCGGGCAGGCATCATCAGCAGATTGGCCGATTCCGCCAGCGTGAGCGTCTTGGCTTGCACGTCGTTCCACTCGACGTCGTTTGTCGGCGTCCTCGTTGTGATGTAGAAGATCGCGTCCGACGTCGGATAGATGATCTTCACCATCAACTCGCTCATAGTGCCCGCCGGCAGCGCCGTTGGAGCCTGGGCCGCCACAGCAACCTGAGCGAGGAGCGCGGCCAGCAGGATTCCACAACCCCTCATTATTCAACTCCGGGCAGATACGACCCCTTTTAACGGTTACGGACGGCCAATGATACCCAAAAACCGCCTCACCTGGCAGTCCGTGGTGAAAGTCCGGCGTGGCACCGAGGGCGGCCATGCGCCCGGTTGGCAAGGCGCGACGAGCAAGGACTTTCACCACGGGCTGCTGGGGGTTCGGCGTTCTCCGAGGCTCGTCAGTAGCGACTCGATCTTGGCCATCACCTGCGGCCATCGGTACTCGCGATCCACGTATGCAAGGCCCTGACGGCCCAGGCGCTCGGCCACGTCAGAGTGCTCGAGTAGGTAATCGAGTGCACGAGAAAACTCGTCGTAGGTGCGGTAGTACAGCGCGCCATCCGCTCGAAGCGCCTGCCCTCTCAGGACACCGCAGTGGCCGTTGACGAGCGCTGGCAGCCCGTGATTCCAGCCTTCGAGCAGCGCCAGGCTCAGGCTCTCGTATCTAGACGGTACGACCAGCAGGCTGGCTTCGGACAAGAGCGCCTGTCGCAGCGCTTCATCGACGCGACCGAGCGCCTTGACGTGAGGATGATCCGGAACGGGCATGTTCGCGGGCCCGGCCAACACCAGCTGCACCGATGACGAGCGTTCCGTGTGGTGCCGCACGAAGTGGCCGAACAGCGTCTCGCAGCCTTTGTTGGGATCGATGCGTCCGAGATAGAGGACGAAGGGCTTCCTGATGCCGAACCGGTCGAGGTCTACGACCGGACGTCGGCCGGCCGGCTCCAGTCCTGACCCGACGATGCAGGACGGCGCCAGCGGCCCCCTGGCGCGCCGGGCCACGAGCGCCTGCTCCTCCGGCGTAAGAAAGATGAACGCGGCCGGCAGGGAAAAAAACTTCCCGATCACGTCCAGCCTCACGACCGGATCCTCTTCGGCCGTGGGAACGAGCACCGCCCGGTCGGCCACAAGAGGCAGCCCGAAATACGTCTCGGCGTAACGGAAGGCCCAGAAGAGGATCCGGTCGTAGGCCGAACCTTCGGTTTGAAGGTGACGGATCAACTCCGGTGCATCGGGTCCATTCTGCCGGAACCACTCGTCCTGCTCTTCTTCCGACGCGCGGAGGCTGAAAACGATCTCGCTGATTTCCGCAAAGCGGTGCATGGACCGCTGACGAGCCACGGCAAACCGGCGCACTCCCAGTGGCCCCGCACGCGACGCGCCCGCGGCAAACTCATTCGCCCACGACACGTGGTCGCGAGCGCACGTCGTCAGGACGGTCACATCGTGGTTCGCCGCGAGGCGCTCGGCGATATGACGACAGTGAGTTTCAGAACCGCCGGCGATGTCGGCGCCAAAGCGGTGGACCACGCAGGCGATCTTCATGAACGAGCGGCGGGCGCTCCCGCGGGTTCTTCCCCTCCCGTTGGTCGTGGCGGCGACGGACCGACCATCTTCCTGAGACGCGCGTTCTCGATGGCGAGCTCCTCGACGCAGGCAAACAGCAGGCGGTTCACGCGCTCCTGACGGCGGAAGTTCTCGAGGCTGTACTCGTACAACCATCGGAGCGCGGGCAGCAAGATCCGGCGCTTGATGAAGAGCACTAGAGGCCCACCGAAGCGTCGATGGCTGGCGAATCGCAAATGGGTCTCGAGGCGCCACTGATCCTCGGCCTCCAGCACATCGGGGAGTAGCAACGCGTGGCGGTCCTGACCCTCGACCGCACGGCGGAGGATCGCATCGACAGTGGCGTAGATCTCGGGGTCTTCGTAGTCTGAAGCGCCGCCGTGAGCGAGCAGCCGCTTCCGCCGGTCGCGGCGAACATCTTCCTCGATCTCGCGCATCAGGCGCTCGACGCGAACCGATGTGTCCCCGTCCACCGAGCCCAGCCTATCGCGCCGGCCCGGCCGGCATGGTGGTCTTGTCGAACCGCGGCAGCAGGTCGTCGCGCATTGCGAGCTGGTAGAGCGTAGCGGCAATCGCAATCGCCGACGTCTTCACGTCGTCTTCGATCACGCGTTCGAACGTGTCCAGGTTGGTGTGATGGGTGGCGCTGTCGTACTGGATGGGGTCCTGCTCGAAGTTGATGCCTGGCAGCCCTATGGCACTGAACGAGGTGCTGTCGGTCGAGCCCAGCACGCGTCGGATCGTGGCCGCCGCGCCCACCAGACCAAGATCCGTCAACGGCGCAAGCGCCTCGCGTATGACGGCGGCGGCTTCTGGAGGCCCGAAGACCGTCGCCCCGCGCGCACGGCCAGTGCCATTGTCGATGTTCAGATACGCCGAGAGCAGGAAGTACTCGCGCTTGGGATTCTCGAACGACCCGAAGTGCTCCTTCACGTACGCCTGCGAACCCAGCAGCCCCTGCTCTTCGCCGGTCCAGAGCGCCACCCGAATCGTTCGTCGCGGGCGGACGCCCAGCGTCTTCAGAATCCTGGCTGCTTCCATGACGGTCGCACAGCCCACCGCGTTGTCGGTCGCGCCCGTGGCCGCCTGCCAGGAATCCAGGTGCCCGCCGAGTATCACCACCTCGTGCGTCTTGTCCGTCCCCTCGATTTCCGCGAGCGCGTTGTACGCGGTCCGGCCCTCCGGATGGAACCGGTTGACGATGCTGAACTCGAGATCGACGGGCGTGCCGTCGCCGAGAATGCGGGAGAGGCGCCCGTAGTCTTCGTTCCGCATCACGACTGTGGGAACCACCCGGGACGGGTCGAACGTCGAGTTGTGGAAAGCGACAATCTGACCGAGCTCGCGACCGGCGTCGTTGATGCGCACGAGCGCGCCGTTCGACACGAGAAACTCGTCAATGCGTCGGCTGATGTCCACGCGGGACATCGGCTGGGGACCAGGCCCAGACTTGTCGACAGTTGGGGGCGGTCCCACGACGGGCGCCGGAGCATTGGGATCGTAACGCTGCCGCAAGCGCTCTTCGTCTCGACGCGGAGCCCCGGGCGTCAGGTTCACGGGAACCAGCGCGCTTTTACCAGCCAGCACGATCCGGCCTTTGACCTGGGCTCTAACACCATCCAGGTACGAAGTCAGATCGCTCTCCGTCGGTCGTTCCGGAACGACGAGCTGAAACGCTGGCGCGGTGACGACGCCGTTTGTGCCGGGCGTCCAGGCCAACACTTCGACGGTAAGCTGGTCTTTCACTGGTGCGACCACGAACGCCGTTACGCGCTCGTTGGTCCAGCCGGCGTGGCCGAAGTCCCACGCTTCGAGGTGGGCATTGCTGAACCCCCATCCAGCCATCGTGTTCACGGCCCAGTCGGCCGCGGCTTTCGCGTTGGGAGAGCCCGTCAAACGCGGCCCGTACACGTCGGTAAGGAAGTGCAGCGTCCGCATCAACTCGGACCCCTCGCGCTCTTCGTGCCGGATCTTGTCGTTGATCTCGGGGTCGACAGACGACTCGGCCGAAAGCCGGAAGACAAGGCCGAGCGCCAGAACCAGCGTCCAGGCTCGTTTCGCCATGACCGGGAATGGTACCTCAGGACGCTCCCCTATTCTATTCACCCGTGCGTGGACGCGCCGGCGGTTCTGCTTTACTCTGATAGGCTTTTGGCGGCAGCAGGGAGGTTCCAGATGACGCGTTTGGCATGGCTCCTGGCGATTCTCGTATTGGCGCATCCACCGGCGCTAGGCGCTCAAGCAACGGCCACCACCGGCCAGATCGAAGGGGTGATTACCGACCAGCAAGGGGCGGCGATGCCGGGCGTGGGCGTAGCCGCCAGGAACGTGGGTACCGGGTTCGAGCGAACGGCCACGAGCGATGCCACGGGGCTCTACCGTTTGAACCTGTTGCCGCTCGGAACCTACGACGTGACGGCGCAGCTTCAGGGCTTCGCCACCGTCAAGCGAGACGGCCTGGTGCTGCAGGTCGGCGAGACTATGGTCGTCCCCTTTTCCATGAGGGTTGCGACGGTCACCGAAACGCTGACCATAACGGCCGAAGCGCCGCTCGTGGAGGTGACGCGCAGTCAACGCGCCGCATCCATCAACGAGACGGCCATCGATTCGCTGCCGATCAACGGCCGCCGGTTCCAGGATTTCGTTCTGCTGACGCCCGGCGCGGTCTTCGAGCCCTCGCGCGGCGGCACCTCCATTGGGGGCCAGCGCGGCATCAACGCCTCCTATTCCGTCGACGGCGCCTCCTACGACAACCCGTTTTTTGGCGGGATCCGCGGTGGTGAACGCGGCGACAAGGCCTACACGATCAGCCAGGAGGCCATCCAGGAATTCCAGGTGACCAACTCCGGATACACGGCGGAGTTCGGGCGTTCTGGCGGCGGCGTCGTAAACGCCGTTACCAAGAGCGGCACGAATGCCGTGCGCGGGAGCGCGTTCTGGTACTTCCGGAACGAGAGCCTGACGGCCAACGACCCGTTCGGCCGCCCGCCCACCGACTTCAGGCAGCACCAGTTCGGCGGATCGGTCGGCGGTCCCGTGAAGAAGGACAAGGTGCATTTTTTTGCCGCCTGGGATCAGCAAAAGATGGACATCCCGTTCGTCGTGAAGTTCAGCGTCGACCCGACGGGCATTCCGCGCTTCCAGGGACAAGAAGGGACGTTCACGCAAACCAATGACGTGTCCGGAGCCTCAGCCCGACCAGCCCAATCCCGCGCTGGCAGGCAGCGACAAGATCCCTTCGGACACCAACAACATCGGACCGCGGGCGGGAATCGCATGGGATCCCTGGAAGGACAACAAGGGCGTCGTCCGGTTCAACACCGGAGTGTTCTACTCGCGTACACCTGCGCTGCTCATCGTCTCGCCGATTACATCGAACGGGCAGGCGCAGCTCCAGTTGACGTTTACTCCCACCACTCCTGGGGCGCCGGTCTTTCCCAACAACCTGTCGGCCGCACCAACCGGCCTGTCAGCCGTGCCGCCCAACGCGAACATCTTCGCCAGCGACTTCAAGAACCCGCGGACCTTCCAGACGAGCGTCGGGGTCGAGCGCGAGGTCCTGACAGCCCTGACGCTGGGTGTCGACTTCACGTACGCACAGATGCGGAACCTGCAGCGGCTGCTCGACATCAACATCGCACCGTCGTCCGGCACGGCGGCCGACGGCCGCCTCGTCTACCGAAATCCCCGTCCGAACCCGAAGTTCGCGCTGATTGATCGCGCCGAATCCACGGCGAAAGGCATGTACAACGCGGTCACCGTCTCGGCGAAGAAACGCTGGAGCACCGGCAGCACGTGGTACAACCGGGGCCTGCAGCTCCAGGCGTACTACACGAACGCCCACAACAAAGACGACGACTCCAACGAGCGAAAGTTCCAGGACATTTTCTACCAGGACTGGCAGAATCTGGCCGCGGAATACACCTGGTCGAACAACGACATCCGCCACAACTTCGTGATGAATGCCACGTGGGCGCTGGCGAACGACGTGCAAGTGGGTGCGATCTTCAACGCGCGCAGCGGATCGCCCTACAGCCGTCTCTCGAGCGTGGACCTTAACGGCGACGGCGCGCCAAACGGCAACGACCGGCAATTCATCGATGGCAAGGATACCGGCCGGAACTCGTACCGTCAGCAGAGCTACTCCCGCCTCGACCTGCGCCTCAGCAAAGCGGTCCGCCTGCGCGGGCCGCGCATGGTGGAAGTGGCCGTCGATCTGTTCAACACGCTGAACGCGGACAATCGCTTTGTGTCGGGCCCGACGAGCAACAGTCCCACGACGGGCAACCAGCTGTTCAACGGCAGCGGACCCGGAGGGCTGAACCCGAACGTCGGCGTCCGCGACTCGCAGTTGGGCAATCCGAGAACGGTGCAGGTCAGCTTGCGGTTCAAGTTCTGAAAGGCCACTATCCTGCCCAATCAGCGGGCGATCCTCGTTGACAACCGCTCCACTCGGGAGTACGTTCGCCTGGGTGTGCTGCGCTCAGTAACAGTGGAGGAGCTACAATCGTGACAACACCATCCCTTCGCCTAACGCCTGCCTTCGTCCTGTCCCTGGCGCTCGCAGGGACCGTCGTGAGTGGCCAAGCACCTGACTTCAGCAAGGTTGAAATCAAGCCGACGAAGATTTCGGCCAACTTCTACACGCTCGAAGGACAAGGGGGCACCATCGGGGTGCTGGCCGGACCCGACGGCATTCTGATGGTGGACAGCCAGTTCGCTCCGCTGTCGGAGAAGATCGTCGCGGCGGTCCGGAAAATCTCCGACGGCCGCATCCGTTTCCTCATCAACACTCACGTGCACGGGGATCATACGGGGGGCAACGAGAACTTCGGAAAACTGGGCGTCACGATTCTGGCGCGCGAACAGCTGCGCGCCCGCCTCGAGAAACCCGCCCCTGGCGCCGCCGGAGCTTCAGGTACGCCCGCGCCGCCCGCCGCGCTGCCGATGTTGACGTACGACGGGCCGCTCACGCTCCGGATGAACGGCGAAACGGTACAGATCGTCCCGGTCCCCGCCGCGCACACCGACGGCGACACCATGGTGAAGTTTCAGGTCGCGGACGTGATCATGACCGGCGATTTCTATCGCTCGGTCGGGTATCCCAATATCGATCGCGTCAATGGCGGCTCGCTGAAGGGCATGGTCGAGGGGCTCAGCGCCATCGTCAATCTCGCCGGACCGAGCACGAAGATCATCCCCGGTCACGGCCCGATCGTGGACAAGACGGCGGTGGCTGCGCATCGGGACATGATCGTCGCCCTGCGAGACAAGGTGGCGAAGCTGGCACAGCAAGGCATGACCGTCGAACAGGTCACGGCCGCGAAGCCTGCGTCTGAGTTCGACGGAAAGGTTCAGGGCGCCGGGACGACCGGGGACCGCTTTATCGGACAGCTGTACGCGGAGGTCAAGGCAAGCCGGTAGCCCCGGGAAGCCCATGATTGGTCGCGCAGGTCTCCTTGCTCTCTCGTTCTCGTTAGCGGCGGTCGATCGCCCGGTGGCCGTGGTTCAGGCGCCCGACTCTCCCGTTCGACTCGATCACGTCAAGGTCTTGAGCACCGACGATGTGCCGCCGGTGCTCATTTATGCCGCGACGAACCTCACTGAGAACGAGCTCGAACAGTTCACGGTGATGGTGTTCGTCTTCGATCGGGACGGACGGCTGAAAGCCCGGCAGGTAGCCCCAGGGCGGCGCACGCTCGAAGCCCGCGGCACGAAATTCTCGGCCATGGTGCTCGACGTCGGCGGGATCGACCCGACCGATTCGCTGATGGCGGGTGTGGACCAGGCGCAACGGGCCGGGTCCGAGCAGTGGTGGCGGGCCGATCTGCGGTCGCTGGCCGAGGCCACGATCAAGCGGCCCAAGCCCTGACGAGGGCAGGTGGGCTGGTGGGGCAGGTGCGGCTGGTCGCACGCGTGAGGCGCGCCTCCTTATCTCCAAGGCGGCGCTAGCCGAAGCGTCGAAAGAGATGGAAGGGCTCAATGAGTCTGCTACACGGGTCACCGAGGAGGCTGAGGGTGGCGTTCCTGGCCGCCGTCGCCGGTCTGAACCTGATCGGCCAACCGGCGCTCGCTCAGGGTCCGCCGGACAAGGCGGTTCCCCTGGACGGGTATCAACGGTCGGCCGACCACTATGTCTTCAAGGCCACCGCGAAAAGTGGTCCGCAGCGGGGGGAAGAGCTCTACTACTACAAATGCTGGTTCTGCCACAATCAGTTCGCGAAGCGGGCGCCCTACCTGAAGGATATTTTTAAGCGCCAGGGCGTCACCGACCAGACCGTGGCCGAGAAGATCCGTAAAGGCGGACCCGGCATGCCTTCCTATGGCACGATGCTGGGTGACGCTGCAATCACCGACCTCCTCGCCTATCTGAAAGAAAGGTGCTGCTGGGAGGGTGAGGACGCGCCGCCGAATCCGCGATATATCCTTGAAAAGCGATGAGGCACGGAGAGGCCATGGAACGCGAGAGATTTGAGGTCGACAAGGTGAGCAGCAACGTAGGAGGAGACATGCAGCCGCTACAACGGGTTCACGCACCGCTCGCTTGGCTGATGACTGTCTGGGCCCTGGCGCTTCTCGCGCTGGCCGTCGTCACCGCGCAGCCGTCACAGCCGGCCCGGGCGGCGTCGAGCACGTCGACGTCGATGTTGGGCGGAGCACGTGGCGAAGTCGTCGGACCCTCGGGAACGCTTCTCGAGGGCATCGGCATTCAGCTCATCGCGGACCGGACAGCGATTCGCACCACGGTCTACACCAACGACGCGGGCCAATACCGGTTCCCGGTGTTGGAGGCGGGCTCATACACGCTGCGCCTGGCACGTCCGATGGAGTTCAAGCCCTTCGTGAAGAAGGCGGTCCGCATCGAAGGATCGGTGACGCTACCCGACATTCCACTCGAGCGCGTGAGCAAGACCGAGTTCCTGCCCCCGACAGATGACATCTTGTCCCAGCTCACTGGTACGGAGTGGATGATGAATCTGCCCGGAACCGGTGAAGAAAAGCGGGTCTTCACGACTTCCTGTTTGTTCGGGTGCCACTCCCTGCAGCAGGTGTTCCGCAACACCTACGATGAACGGAGCTGGCGGCTGATTTATCAGCGG
>JBGPJH010000020.1:0-19431 GCA_041485305.1 Vicinamibacteria bacterium
CTGTCTTCAGCTGAGGAGGACATTATGGCTATTGTTCGTTGGAGCGACCCATTTCGCGAGTTTGCGCATCTCCAGGACCGGCTCAACCGGACGTTTACCGACACGTATGGCCGCGGCGATGAAGGTCTGATGACGTCGGGCACGTGGGCGCCGCCGGTCGACATCTACCACAATGGCGACTACGAGGTCGTGCTGAAGGCCGAGCTGCCGGACATGACGCGTGAGGAGATCGACATCACCGTCGACAGCGGCACGCTCACAATCAAGGGCGAGAAGAAGCTTTCGAAAGAAGTGAAGGAAGAGCAGTACCACCGGATCGAGCGGCATTACGGCACATTCAGCCGGTCGTTTTCGCTGCCCCAGACGGTGGATGCGGCGAAGGTCGCGGCTGAGTACAAGAACGGCGTGCTGACGGTGCGGCTCCCGCTGCGCGAGGAAGCCAAGCCGCGGCAGATCAAGGTCGACGTTGCCGCGTAGGCGGCGGTAGCGGACGCTCAGATCGGCCTGGCAAGACAAGGGCAGGCGAAACGGCGCCGTAGGGCCGCCGGCCTGTTCTTTCAGCTTGTCAGGCTACGTGCTACGCTTCCCCATTGATAGGGAAGCTATGGAGAATACGAACGCACTCATCGAGAGCCGTTTCCTTTTCGTCGACGTCGCGGCACAGCGGGCCAAGCAGCTGCGTCGCGGGGCGCGCGCCCGATTCGAGTCCGAGCCGGGCGAGCCTCCGCCCTACAAGGCCGAGCGCATGGCGATGGAGGAAGTTCGGCGCGGCCTCGTGTACTACCAGGTGCTCGACGCGCGGGCATCTCACCCAGTTGAGCAGGCATGACCGCCGGCGTTCTACAGATTGTCATCGGCGCGGTGCAGGGGCTGCTCTCGAGCACGGTGTTCATACTCGCGCTGTTTATTGGCTTCTGCGTGCTGATTGGCTTCACGAAGACAAAGCGGACGGCGGGCAACTCGCGGGTGGTCAAGAGTCTGGACGAGGTCGTCAGCCGTCAGCCGTTCATCTACCTTGCGCCGACCGCACCGCACGGCCCGGCCGACCAGCTGCGTTCGCCGGAACTTCTCGAGGCAGCCGCACGTAAGTAGAGAGACCCCCATTTGCGCTGCTGCTCTGGCTCCCGCTTGCGCTCTTGCGGGTCGCGTTCCGCGTTGCCGCTGCGCTCGTTGTGCTCCCCCTTCTCGCCCTCGGCGCGCTGTTCGCCGTGCTGGTCCTCTGTGCGGCGGTTGCCGCGGTCCTGCTGCCGCTCCTGCCTTTCGCGCTCGCGGCTCTTTGCGTCTGGGCTGCAGTGAGGATCGCGTGTCGACCTGCCAATCAGGCCGCGGTCTGACCTGACGGCGGTTCCTGCTTCCACCAGCCCGTCTGCTGTTCGTAGGCGTGGGCGATCCCTAGCAGCGTGGTCTCGTCGAACAGCCGCCCGGTAAGCTGCAGTCCAACTGGCAGCCTATTCGCGGTAAATCCGCACGGGATGCTGACGGCGGGCAGACCAGCCAGGTTGGCGCTGACCGTGAAGACGTCCGCGAGATACATCTGCAATGGATCCGACGATCGTTCACCGAGCTTGAATGCGGGGATCGGGCTCGTGGGCATTGCGACGACGTCGACGCGCTCGAACGCGTGTTCGTAGTCGCGGCGAATGAGCGTGCGGACCTGCTGGGCCTTCAGATAGTACGCGTCGTAGTAGCCGGCGCTCAGCACGTAGGTGCCGAGCACGATGCGCCGCTTGACCTCCGCCCCAAACCCGCGCGCCCTCGTCTGCGCGTACATCGTCTTCAGGTCGTCGCGCCTTGCTTCCGGCATGGCCCTGAAGCCGAAACGGACCCCGTCGTACCTCGCCAGATTCGAGCTTGCCTCCGCGGTAGCGACAAGGTAGTAGACAGGAATGGCGGCGGCGGCGTAGGGCAGATCGATGTTGACAATGGACGCGCCGTTTTCGCGAAGGACGTCGAGCGCCGCATTGAAAGCAGCGGCGACCTCAGGATCCACGCCCTCGTCGACGAGCTTCGGTGGGACGCCGATGCGCATGCCCTTCGCCTCGCCGCGGAGCGCGGCCGCGTAGTCGGCCACCGGTTGACGTGAGCTGGTGGCGTCCTTGACGTCCGGGCCGGCGATGACCGACAGCGCAATCGCGGCGTCTTCGACCGTTCTCGCAAGCGGGCCCACCTGGTCGAGCGACGAAGCAAATGCGAGGAGCCCGTATCGCGACACACGGCCGTAGGTCGGCTTCAGCCCGACGATCCCACAGAGCGCCGCCGGCTGGCGAATCGACCCGCCGGTGTCCGATCCGAGTGCGAGCGGGACCATGCCCGACGCCACGGCGGCAGCCGACCCCCCGCTCGAGCCACCGGGAATGCGATCGATCGCCCACGGGTTCCGCGTGGGACCGAACGCGGAGTTCTCGGTCGACGATCCCATCGCAAACTCGTCGCAGTTCGTCTTGCCGACGATCACGGCCCCGGCGGCCTCGAGCCGCTCCACCGCGGTGGCGTCAAATGGTGGCACGAACTGTTCGAGGATTTTCGACGAGGCCGTCGTGCGCATGCCACGGACCGAGAGATTGTCTTTCACCGCGACCGGGACGCCGGCCAGCGGCCGATCGATCCAGCGAGAGCGGTTCCGATCGATGGCAGCGGCCCGCTCGAGGGCTCGATCTCGCGCGACCGTGTTGAAGGCGTGCAGCGTGGGGTCTTGGGCGTCGATGCGCGCGATCGCTTGCTCGCAAATCTCCACGGCCGGGCGATCGCCGCGCCGGAATGCATCGCGGATGTCGCGAATGGTGCCGATACCGATCACGAAAGAACCCGCGGAACCCCGAACAGACCGGCCTCCCGGTTCGCGTCCGGGGCGTTGGCCAGCGCGTCCGGGCGGTCGAGCCCAAGCACGATCTCGTCGGCGCGGTCCGCGTCATGACGGGTGACGACGCTCGCCGTTGGGGGCACGCCCGTCGTATCGATGCTTTGAACCTGATTGGCGTAGGCAAGGATGTCGCCTAGCTGACGAGCGAACAGGTCGAGCTCGGCGTCGGTCAGATCGAGATTCGCGAGCCGAGCGATGGCTTCCACATCCGACCGGGAGAATCCCGCAGGCATGGCAAATGCTAGCCTGAAAGGGTTCCGCGGTGCTACGGTTCCAGTAACGACGCTCCGCCTCAAACCGCCGAGTGGCGACTCGGCCATGCAGGGCGGCGAAGCTTCGTTACTAGGCGGCCGCACCGCGACCGCGGCTAAGACAGCTTCTAATGCCGACCTGCCAAAGACTGGCTTCACTTGCAAGGACATCGGCTTTAGAAGCTGCTTAGGAGCCCCGTGCCACGCAGCTTGATTCGGAAAGCCGCCGTCGCCGGAAGCTGGTATCCGGGAAAGAGCGCTGCGCTTGCGGGCGAGGTCGACAAGTACCTCGCGGCCACGGGAGACAACGCCGCCGAACTTGAAGAGCTCGTGGCGATTGTCGCGCCCCATGCGGGGCTCATGTACTCGGGACCAATCGCTGCGTATGCCTATCGTCAGCTTCGTGGCCGGTCGGTCGATGTGGCCGTGCTGGTGGGGCCGTCGCACTTCGTGGGCTTCGACGGCGTCGCGATCTACCAGAGCGGGGGATTCGACACGCCGCTGGGGGTTGCCGAGATCGACGAGGCCTGTGCCGGCGCGCTGGTGGCCGCCTGGCCAGCGGTTCACGACCACCCGTCGGTACACGCGCGCGAGCACTCGCTCGAGATGCAACTGCCATTTCTCCGGCGCCTCGTGCCGGACGCGAAGATTGTCCCGCTTCTGATGGGATGGCAGACGGCGGCGACGGCGCGTGCGCTGGGCGAAGCCCTCGCGTCGGCGGTTCGCGGGCGAAGCGCTCTGCTCGTGGCGAGCACGGATTTGTCTCACTATCACGAGGCGACACGCGCGGCCGAACTTGACGCCGTCGTGGTCGATCTCGTGCGGCGCTTCGATCCGGAGGGGCTGCAGCGCGCGCTCGACGAGAATTCCGACCATGCCTGCGGGGGAGGGCCGACGGTGGCGGTGATGATCGCGGCGCGAGCGCTCGGTGCGAAGGACGCCGTCATCCTGAAGTACGGCGATTCGGGCGACGTCTCGGGCGACAAATCGTCTGTCGTCGGGTACCTGGCGGCGGCGTTCGGCACCCGGCGCCGTTTCTCGGCAGCCCACGGTTCTCGGGATGATCGACGCTGATGTTCATCGATGCTGATCGGCGAGCGCTGTTGCGGATCGCGCGCGACCGTATCACTGCGCATGTCAACGGCAGCACACCGGTCGAGCCGCCTTTGCACGGCGAATTGGGCCGACCCGCGGGTGCGTTCGTCACCCTTCATCGCGGCGGCGAGTTGCGCGGGTGCATCGGTCACATCGAACCCAACCAGCCGGTCGCGCAGGTCGTCGTGCGCTGTGCGGTTGCTGCCTGCAGCTCAGACCCCCGATTTCCCGCGGTCGCCTCGATCGAGCTTGCGGAGCTGGAGATCGAGCTGTCTGTGCTTGGTCCGCTGGAGCCGCTTGCGCAGCCTGACGAGATCGAGGTCGGCCGACACGGTCTCGTCGTGGAGATGGGATGGCGCCGGGGACTGCTGTTGCCGCAAGTCGCGATCGAATGGCGCTGGGACCGCCTCACGTTCATCGAGCAGACCTGCTCCAAAGCGGGGTTGGCGCAGGGCGCGTGGAAGAAAGGCGCGACGCTCTGGAAGTTCGAAGCCGAGGTGTTCAGCGAGCGCGAGCTCGGCCTGATCGGACTGTGAAATCGGTCATCTGATCATTTGGCCCATCTGGTCAGCACCTCAGCACCTCAGCACCTCAGCACCAGATAGGTGTTATTGTCCGAACCCCTCGCGCTCGATTCGTCCATCCGCCCCCATCCGGACCGTGACCGTGAACAGATTGCCCTGCCGCGCCCCCTGCACCCCTTGCCCTTGACCGGCGAAGCCGCCCATCGTGAATCGGATGTCGGTCCAACGGACGGTCGCACGGCCCTCGCGATCGACAAACGACCGGGCGGCCGGGAATCGCGAAAACCCGAGGAAGGCTTGAGCCACCCGCGACGTCGATGCCTGGACGACCGCGGGCGTCCACAGGTTCGGATAACGCCGCGACAAACGCCAGAAGCCTTCGGACTGCTCGCCCGGATCGCCAAATCGGCCGTCCAGCACGTCGACGTCGTGAAGCTCGTACGCGTCTGAGAGACGGGCAATCACCTGCCAGCGGAACGGGGACAGGAACGACGGAATGGCCGCGACCTCCACCAGACACCGCGTCGCCGAGGGATCATGAGGCGTCGTCTTTCCGTCGAGCGGCCACCGATCGAGGAGCGCGCCCGGCTGCACGGCGTCGGGGCACGGCTTCGGAAGGAGCGGCCCGAACAGGCGCGGCGCCTGCACGAGCGCTTCATGGTGCGCGGTCGCCCGGAGGCCGTAGTTCATGGCCACGAACACGAGCGCGATCGCCGCGCTGCGCTCGCGCCCCGGCCAGACAGAATGGGTCTCGGCAGCCTTCCGTGCGGGCACTACCGTTCGTCCGAACCACAAACCGGCAGCCAGGATGGCAAGCAGGTAGATGTCGAGGATCGGCAGCCAGTCTTCCGCGAACCAGTGCCAGTCGAACGGACTGAGGAGTCTCGTGCCGTATGAAGTCGGCAGATCCATCAGGACGTGGCACAGGACGCCAGTCATGGCGACCAGCCAGAGCCGTCCGAACGAGGTGTGCGAGTCGGGTGCGTCCCGGTTACGCGTGCGAAGGCCGGCCCAGACTAGCGCGGCGGTCGCCAGGCCGAGTCCGACGACGCCGAGCGCACCGTGAGTGGGTCCACGGTGCCACTGCAGGTATTTGACGGCGCCGCCGGCGACGCCGACAAAGTCGAGATCTGGCGCATTCGATGCGAGAACAAGCGCCATGGTGGTGCCTCGTCCCGCACGGCCAAGCGGCGTGCGTGCGAGCGTCAGGCCAAAAAGCGTGTGCGTGAGGTTGTCCACCAGCTTGCTAATATAGCCGCATGCGGAGCTTCCTCGTCACGTGGTCGGTGGTCGTGGCAGTGGTCTTCGCGCCGACGCCCGCGTCCGCCTGGGGTTTCAGCGGACATAAATTGATCATGCGTCGGGCGATCGACTTGTTGCCGCCGGAACTCAAGCCGCTCTTCGATCACTTTCGCGAGGAACTGGTGGCGCGGTCCGTCGATCCGGATTTGTGGCGCCAGGTCGGATGGGACGAGGAGAACCCCAACCACTTCCTCGATTTCGGCGTTGAGGAGTACGGGGCGTACCCGTTTACGGCCTTGCCGCGGGAGTACGGGGCGGCGCTCGAAAAATTTGGATCGGCAACACTGAAACGAAACGGCCTGGTCCCGTGGCGCGAAGCCGAGGAGTTCGGCAACCTGCGTCGCGCTTTCGAAGGATTCAAGCGGCGAGCCCCCTACGCCCCGATGGACGTCATGCTGTTTTCCGCGGTCGCCGCCCACTACATCCAGGATTCACATCAGCCGTTTCACGCCACCGACAATCATGACGGACAGCTCACCGGTAATCGTGGTATCCACCTCCGGTTCGAGCGGGATCTGATCGAGAAATATCAATCGCGGCTGCGCCTGAGTCCGGCGGCACCAAACCCTGTCGCCAACGCGCGCGACGCGACTTTCGAGGCGCTCTTGTCTGGATACCGTCTCGTGCCGGCCATCCTTCAGGCAGACAAGGAAGCCGTCGCCGGCAAAGACGCGTACGACGACGACTACTTCGAGAGGTTTTTCGCAAAGGTACAGCCAATCCTCGAGCAGCGTCTCTCTGAGTCGATCACGGCGACGGCAGGGATGATTATGGGAGCGTGGGCGCAGGCGGGGCGTCCTGCTGTGTCGACCGAGGAGCCGAGGCCGGTTCAGAGAACCCGGCCGCCCAGGTAGACAATTAAGGTGCTGGGGTGCTTAGGTGCGGGGGTGCTTAGGTGCCGGGACAGCACCGCAGTATCTCCGCACCTTAGCACCTCAGCACCCAAGCACCCCAGCACCTTTATCGATGACGATTTTTCTCGTGCCTGTCGGTCGGAACCGTTTCGAGTTGTACTCGGAGGCGCCCGAAGAACCGGCAACGCCGCCCGAAGACAATGCGGGAAGGTTCCGCCGATGGGCGCACGCCGCGAACGTGCGCTGGCAGGCGCTCGTCGACGCCGCTCGACAGGGCTCGCCGAGCGGCCGATGGGCCCGCTGGCGCGACGACTTGATCCGCCGGATCGCCGAGTCGATTTCCGAGCAGCGGACGCTCTGGGCGCTTCGCCATGAAACCTCCGCCGCCGTGCGATTTCCCTCCACGCTCGACGTGTCGGCGGCGCGCGGTGTGCTCACCGAGCTCTTGAAGCATGCGCAACGGCGCCACGGTCGCTGGCTTATCGCCGACCTACTGCTCCTTCTCGTGTCCCTTGTACTCGTGGTCGTGCCGGGGCCCAACATCGTGGCCTACTATCTCGCTTTCAGGGTGTTCGGCCATCTGAGCTCGTGGCGTGGGGCACGCCACGCGGAGCGGCAGATCGCTTGGACCCTCGAAGCCGACGACACGCTCGCCGAGTTGGCCTCGCTCGTAGAGATGCCGCGGGAGGCCCGTGCGCCGCTCGTGGCGGCCATCGCTCAACGGCTGAACCTCAACCGGCTGTCGACGTTCTTCGAGCGCACAGCGGCCTGAATTCCGCGTGCTATACTCGGCCTTCGACACGCGAAACCGTTGACACTCCAAGAATTAGCCGAACAGCTAGGGTGCGGTCTCGAGGGCGACGGTCAAATCGAGATCCAGCGGGTCGCCTCCATCGAGCATGCCGAGCCGGGCGATCTCACCTTCATCGCCAACCCCAAGTATCAGTCGCGGCTGACGTCCACGCGGGCGTCGGCCGTGATCGTTGCCACTTCGCAGCGGACGGCAGGTGCACAAGCGGCGATCTTGAGGACCGACAACCCATACCTCGCCTTTGCGGGAGCCGTCCGGCTACTCGTGCCTGCCGTGCCGCCGCTGCGCGGCATCGATCCGCACAGCGCGATCGCGCCCGATGCGCGGCTTGGTGAGGAGGTCGCCGTTGGTGCGTTCGTGACGATTGGTGCTGGCGTCACAATTGGTGCGCGCACTGTCATCTATCCCAACGTCGTCATCGGCCCCGGTGCCGTGCTCGGCGACGATTGCGTCGTCCATTCGCACGTGTCCGTTCGCGAGCGGATCAGAATCGGACATCGTGTGATTCTGCAGGACGGCGCCGTGATTGGTAGCGACGGGTTTGGTTTCGTCAAGCAGGCTGACGGCACGCACCTGAAAATCCCGCAGTACGCCGATGTGGTCATCGAGGACGACGTCGAGATTGGCGCGAACACGACGATCGACCGTCCGGCGGTCGGGGAAACCAGGATTTGCGCCGGCACCAAGATCGACAACCTCGTGCAGATCGCGCACGGCGTCACCGTTGGCCGGCGCGCGCTCTTTGCTGCCCAGGTAGGGATTGCCGGCAGCACTGTCGTTGAAGACGACGTGGTGCTGGCCGGGCAGGTCGGCGTGGCCGGTCACCTTCGCATCGGCAAAGGCGTCGTCGCGACCGCTCAGACCGGCGTGCCGAACTCGATCGAGGCAGGCGCTTTCGTTTCAGGATATCCCGCCATTAGGAATCGAGACTGGCTGAAGTCCTCTGCGGTCTTTCGTCATCTACCTGCACTCCAGAAGCGCGTTGCAGACCTGGAGCAGCGCATGGCGGAGCTCAAGGAGAAGCTCGAAGCATGCCAGACTCCATCAAAGCAGTAAGAACGGGGAAATTCCGGAAGCTGTTCGTCTGGTCATCTCGTCATCTCGTCATTTGGGTTGGTCTTAGTAACAAAGCTTCGCCATCCTGTCCTGAGCCTCGACCCGGCGCTTTGACGCGGAGCTTCGTCAGTTGCCTCGCGCGACGAATAGCGGGCGCTGCGTGCCTCATTATCACCACGGCCCTTCCCGGCCGCGCCCAGCAGCCTCTGGCCGATCCACCGTCCACGATCGAGTTCTTGCCGCGCTTCGACTTCCGGATGTCGGCGGCGGCTCTGACTAACGAGGACCAGCGCTTCTCGTGGGACACGCGCTGGGCCGGCAACTTGGACCTCGTCGACTACGTGCTAGGTCGGGCGATGTTCCTCGCGGACTATCAAGCCCTGCTCGGGAGAGAGTTCCGGCCATTCGATCCCTACCAGAGCAACTACACGCTCGAAGCCTCGGGATCGGTGCGCGCCAGATCTACTGAAGTCGCCCTCGTCCTCAACCATGTCTCGCGACATTTCGGCGATCGCCCCAAGCGGATTGCTGTGGCCATGAACTCGTTGGGCGCGCGCGCGATGCGGCGATTTGGCGCTGGACCAGGGGCGGTCGACCTGCGTGTCGACCTGAGAAAAGTCATTGCCCACGCCTATGTGGACTACACCTGGGTGGGCGATGCGGACGTGACCCTGCGGCGCCCGCTCAACGGCCGAGTGGGCGTGTACGGTCGCGGATACGGCGAGGTCTATGGCGTCGACAAGTCCATCGCTGGCCGCGACCCTCAGATGGGTGGACGACTGGAGGCCGGCGTTCACATTGCGGGCGCGGGGGGCGCTCTCGAGCTGTTTGCCGGATTGGAGCGCGTGGTTGACGCCGATCCGCTGGACCGGCTGCCGCACCAGTGGGGGTTTGCTGGATTTCGACTTGTCGGACGGTGACGCCGCGGTTCCGCGGCGTCTCTTCCAAGTCTTGGGGCCGATCGCGCCCAACCGGGATAGAATCGCCACATGACGTGCAGGAACCTCGGCGTTGCGATCGCGGCTGTCATTATTTTGGCGGCAGGCCTCACGACCTCGGCCGCCGTGCGGCCGCCGAAGCTCCAGTACGACCTGTCGACGCTCCCCAACGGCCTGACGGTTGTGCTCTCCGAGGATCACTCGACGCCGATTGTTCACCTCCAGCTCTGGTACCACGTCGGCTCAAAGAACGAGAAGCCCGGCCGCACCGGGTTTGCCCACCTCTTCGAGCACATCATGTTCAAAGGCTCGAAGAACGTCGGCGCCGAGGAACACACCTCCATCATCTCCTCGGTGGGTGGCCAGAGCAACGCCTACACGACTGACGATGAGACGGTGTTCTGGAACACGGTTCCGTCGCAGTACCTGCCGCTCGTGCTGTGGCTCGAAGCGGACCGGATGGCGACGCTGCAGATCGAAAAGAACACCTTCGTGAACGAGCGCGAAGTCGTGAAGGAAGAGCGGAGAATGCGGGTCGACAACCAGCCGTATGGACGGCTGAACGAAATCATCTACGACCAGGCGTTCACGGTCCACCCGTACAAGCATCCGACGATCGGCAGCATGCAGGACCTCGAGGCTGCGCCGATCGAAGATGTCCGGGACTTCTACCAGACGTTTTACGTGCCCGAAAACGCGACGCTCGTCCTGGTCGGCGACTTCGATTCCGCTCAGGCCAAGCAGCTGGCGGGTCAGTACCTGGGCCGCGTGCCGAAGGCCGCGCGTCCGGTCCCGCGCGACATCCCGAAGGAGCCCACGCAGACCAAAGAGCGCCGCCTGACGGTCTCGGCGGCCTGGCCGCTGCCGGCGGTGGTCGTCGCGCACCATGTCACGTACGACGGCAACGTCGACTCGTACCCGTTGCACATTGCCTCGAAGGTCCTCTCCGACGGCCAGAGCTCGCGCATCTACCAGAAGCTCGTCTACGAGAAACAGCTCGCGGTGGCGGCGTTCGGCGGCGCCAATCTCATCGAGGATCCGAATCTGTTCTACGCGGTCGCGATTGTCCAGCCCGGCCACACGCCCGAGGAGGCCGCGAGCGCCTTGATCGCGGAGCTCGATCGGCTCAAGGCGGAGCCCATCAGCGAGCACGAGTTGCAACGGACGAAAAATCAGTTTGCCCGCGACTACATCCTGGGTCGCGAAACCAACCAGCAGAAGGCACAGCAGCTTGCGCACGCGGTCGTCATCCACCACGACATCACGACCGCCGACGGCGAGTTCGAGATTTTTCAGAACATCAGCGCCACCGACGTGCAGCGTGTGGCGCGCACGTATTTCACCGCGGAGAATCGGCTCGTGCTGACGATCCTGCCGTCGGAACGGCCCGGTGCGGGGGGCAACCGCCGATGAAACCCTTGGTGTGCGCCCTGTGTCTCTGCGGAGGCGTTGCGGCGGTGTTTGCCGCGCCGCAACGACCCGCTGCCGTGCCCTGGCCTTCAGAGGGCCCGCCCCGACCGCTGCAGGCGCGCGATGTCAAGTTTCCACCTTACGAAGTCCGGACCTTGGACAACGGTCTCCAGGTGGTTGCCGTCCTGCACCACGAGCAGCCCGTGGTCAGCATGCGAATGCTCGTCCGGGCCGGGGCTTCGAGCGATCCGAAAGACAAGCTCGGGCTGGCCACGCTTGCCGCATCGCTGCTCGATCAGGGCACGAACACCAAGTCCGCGCGCGAGGTGAATGACGCCATCGACTTCATCGGTGGCGCCATGGGGGCCGGAGCAGGGACCGACCTGACCTTCGCCAACGTGGTCGTGATGAAAGACAGTTTCGAGCTCGGGCTCCGCATGCTGTCCGATACGGCGCGCCGCCCCGCGTTTGCGCCCGACGAGATCGAGCGGCAGCGCCAGCAAGCGCTCTCGACCCTGAAGGTCAGCCTCGACGATCCCGACGTCGTCGCTAATGCCGTTTTCGATCGACTCGTCTACGGCTTTCACCCCTACGGTCTGCCGCAGGCCGGCACGCCGGAGACGCTCGCGTCGATCACTCGCGACGATCTGATCGCGTTCCACCAGCGCAACTTCGTTCCCAACAACGCGATTCTTGCCATCGTGGGTGACGTGACCGCCGAGGAAGCCTTCGAGAGTGTGCGAAAGGTGTTTGGCGACTGGCAGCGCCGCGAGGTACCGCGTCCGGCGCTGACGGCGCCGCCCGATCCGACCCGCCGGATCGTCGTCGTCAACAAGCCGGACAGCGTGCAAACCGAGGTGCGGGTCGGTCATCTCGGCGTTCGGCGGAACCACAACGATTACACGGCGCTCAACCTGGCGCTGAGGATCCTTGGCGGGGAGGGCGCCAACCGGCTGCACCAGGTGTTGCGCACGCAGCGTGCGCTCACGTACGGCGCCAAAGCCGACATGGACGCGCTCCTCGAGAGCGGCGACTTCGAGGCCTCGACCAACACCCGATCCGACGCGACGGGCGAGGTGCTGCGGCTCATGGTCGACGAGTTCTGGCGACTCCAGCGAGAGCGCGTGAGCGAGCGCGAGGTGAACGATGCCAAAGCGTATCTGACCGGCAGCTTCCCGCTGACCATCGAGACCCCGGACGCCATCGCTACGCAGGTGCTCAACGTACTCTTCTATGGTCTTCCCGTCGCTCAGCTGCAGTCGTTCCGCGAGCGCGTCAATGCCGTCGGCGCCGACGACATCGAGCGGGTGGCGCGGTACTATCTGCGTCCCGATCGCCTGTCCATCGTGCTGGTCGGCAATGCCTCCGCGTTCACGTCGCAGCTGCGAAATGCCGGCTTCGGTAATTTCGAGATCGTTGAAATGGACGATCTCGATCTGCTGGCAGCGGACTTCAAGAAGGCGGGTAGGCCAGGTGGGGCGGGTAGGCCAGGCGGGGTCGTCAGGCCGGCTCGGCCTCGACGGGCCGCGAGGGCAGACCAGCCTGGCGGCGCGGGCTTGTGGGCTTCAAACCCCATTGCGGCGCGAGCTGCGCGAGGCCTGCGCGACTACGCCCAGTCAAGTTACCTCCGAGAGTAGACGTCCCGCCTCTTGACCCTCCGTCTCCTGCTGTCGTGCGGCGAGCCATCCGGAGATCTCTATGCTGGCGCGCTGACCCGCGAGCTGCACGCGTTGGCGCCACAGATCGAGATAGCTGGTCTGGGCGGACCCCAGTTCGCCTCGGCGGGCGGAAGCCTCGTCGAGGACTACCGCGGCCTGGCGGTGACCGGGCTCGCCGAGGCCATAGCAACGGTGCCCCGGTACTTCGCCGTCCTCCGTCATCTGGTTGCTTCGGCGCGAGAGATACGACCGGCCGCCCTTGTCGTCATCGACTTTCCGGAGCTCAATTTTCGCCTGGCGCGCCGGATCAAGAGGCTGGGAGTGCCGGTGGTGTACTACATCGCTCCGCAGGTCTGGGCCTGGCGGCAAGGCCGGCTGAGGACGATTCGCGAAATCGCCGACCGCGTGCTCGTGATCTTTCCGTTCGAGGAGGAACTGTATAGACGGGCCGGCATTCCGGTCGAGTTCGTCGGTCACCCGTTAGTCGACCTGGCGCGGCCCTCCGTGTCCCGGGGAGAGTTCCTTGCCCAGCGAGGGTTGATCCCCGACGCGCCGACCGTCGCAATTTTGCCTGGCAGCCGACCGAACGAGGTCCGTCGCATCCTGCCGATTCTGGTCGGTGCCGCCGAGCGCATCAAAGCCGCCGTTCCCCGGGTGCAATTCGTGCTGGCCCGCGCGCCAACCCTCGACGACCCTCTCTTTGCTCCCGCGCTCCGGGTCTCGCCGCTAGCCGTTGTCGCCGGCGACACCGACACGGTGCTGGCGTCTGCCGACCTCGCGCTGACCGCGTCGGGAACCGCAACGGTCCAAAGCGCGCTGCACGACACGCCAATGGTCGTTGTCTATCGGTTGTCGCCGCTGACCTATCGCATCGGTCGTCCGCTCGTCAAGGTCGACACGTTCGCCATGGTCAACCTGATTGCGGGGGAGCGGATCGTCCCGGAACTGATTCAGAACGCCTTCACCCCGGAAGCCGTCGCCCGCGAAGCGGTTTCTCTCCTCACTGATTCGGTGCGGGCGGCACAGGTTCGTGCCGGACTTGCCCGCGTCCGCGAGAGGCTGGGTGGACCGGGTGCCAGTCGCCGCGCCGCCGCGGCCATCTTGAGCGTCGCAGGTATGGCCGACGCTTGTGGTACGATTTCCTCTTCGAGGTAATCGATGTCGACGTTGAATAGCTTTGGGGCTCGGTCTGCCCTGACAGTCGGCGGCCGAGAGGTGCAGCATTTCAGTCTGGCTGCGCTCGAGAAGACAGGGTATCCAGAGGTTGCCCGGCTGCCCTATTCGCTCAAGATCCTTCTTGAAAACCTGCTGCGGAACGAGGACGGTCGCTTTGTCAAGGCGGCCGACGTTGACGCGCTTGCGCGCTGGGACGTGAAAGGCACGGCGCAGAAAGAGATTTCGTTTGCGCCCGCACGTGTGCTGTTGCAGGACTTCACGGGTGTGCCCGCGATCGTGGATCTCGCAGCGATGCGCGACGGCATCGCCCGCCTCGGCGGAGATCCGAACAAGGTCAATCCGCTGCAGCCGGTCGAGCTGGTCATCGATCATTCCGTGCAGGTCGACTACTTCGGTCGGCCAGACGCGTTCCAGTTGAACGCAGAGCTCGAGTTCTCTCGCAACCGTGAGCGGTACGCGTTCTTGCGGTGGGGTCAGAACGCGTTCCGCAACTTCCGGGTGGTCCCCCCCGATACGGGCATCGTCCACCAGATCAACCTGGAACATCTCGCGCGCGTCGTCGTGTCCGACGATGGGCCAGACGGCGCGCTGGCGTATCCGGATACGCTCGTAGGCACAGACTCGCATACGACCATGATCAATGGCCTGGGTGTGGTCGGCTGGGGTGTGGGCGGAATCGAAGCCGAGGCGGCCATGCTCGGCCAGCCAATTTCGATGCTCGTTCCGCAGGTGCTCGGCGTCCGGCTGGTTGGCGCGATGGACCCCGGGACCACGGCCACCGATCTGGTCCTGACGATCACGGAGCGGCTTCGCAAGCACGGCGTCGTCGGAAAGTTCGTCGAGT
The DNA here is from genome assembly GCA_041485305.1 of Vicinamibacteria bacterium. Lineage (GTDB taxonomy): Bacteria > Acidobacteriota > Vicinamibacteria > Vicinamibacterales > CAVVIG01 > JBGPJH01. Next base: position 14,780 of record JBGPJH010000020.1, read on the forward strand.
TCTTCGGTCAGGGTCTCGAACACCTGACGATTGCGGATCGCGCCACGCTCGGAAACATGTGCCCGGAGTACGGCGCGACGATTGCGATTTTCCCGATCGACGAGATGACCCTCGACTACTTGCGGCTGACCGGTCGAGACCCCTCACGCGTCGAGCTCGTCGGCGCCTACGCCAAGGCGCAGGGGATGTTCCGCCGGGCTGGGAAAGCCGACCCGACGTATTCGGAGGTCATCGAGCTGGACCTTGGGGCGGTCGAACCGAGCCTGGCTGGGCCGAGCCGGCCGCAGGACCGGGTCTCGTTGCGCCAGGCGAAGAGCAGTTTTCAAGGGGCGCTTCCCACGCTGCAAGCTGCGGCAAAAAAGTCGTCGACGGCTGCCGCCTCGTCCACGGCCGGGGGTGTCGCCGTGGCGGCCATGCCCGTGGTCGGGCAGCTGGATCATGGATCGGTCGTGATCGCGGCCATCACGAGCTGTACGAACACCTCGAATCCGAGTGTGATGATCGCGGCAGGGCTGCTGGCGAAGAAGGCCGTGGAGTGCGGGCTGTCAAGTCAGTCGTGGGTGAAGACGAGCCTTGCGCCCGGCTCCAAGGTCGTCACCGAGTATCTTCGCCAAGCGGGCTTGCAGACCTATCTCGACCAGCTGGGCTTCAACCTTGTCGGATACGGCTGCACGACCTGTATCGGCAACAGCGGGCCACTGCCTGACGAGGTGTCGGCCGAGATCGAGGCGCGGAACCTGGTCGTTGCTGCCGTGCTGAGCGGCAACCGCAACTTCGAAGGACGCATCCAGCACCAGGTGCGGGCGAATTACCTCGCGTCGCCGCCGCTCGTGGTAGCGTACTCGATTGCCGGGCGCATGACGCTCGACCTGACAACCGAGCCGATCGGTGTCGGCCGGGACGGTCAGGCGGTCTATCTCCGCGATGTCTGGCCTTCCGAGCGAGAAATCCAACAGACCATGCTGCGGGCCGTGAACGCCGAGATGTTCCGGGAGCAATACGCCGACGTGTTCAGCGGCGACGAGCGGTGGCGGTCGCTGAACGTGCCCACAGGAGACCGCTTTCGGTGGGAACCCGATTCGACCTACATCCGCAACCCGCCGTTCTTCGAGCATCTCACGCTGCAGCCGACCCCGCCTGCCGACATCACCGGTGGGCGTGCCCTCGCCGTGCTCGGCGACAGCATTACCACAGACCACATCTCACCGGCCGGATCGATCAGGAAGGAGAGCCCGGCGGGCAGATACCTGATGGAACGCGGCGTCCAGCCGGCAGACTTCAATTCGTACGGCGCGCGCCGGGGCAATCACGAAGTCATGATCCGGGGGACCTTCGCGAACGTCCGCCTTCGGAACCAGCTCGCGCCGGGCACCGAGGGTGGCTGGACCACAGGTCTTCCATCCGGCGAGGTCATGACGATCTACGACGCCGCGATGAGCTACAAGGCGGCCGGAGTGCCGCTGGTCATCCTGGCCGGGAAGGAATACGGGTCGGGCTCGTCCCGCGACTGGGCGGCGAAGGGGACGATGCTTCTCGGAGTGCGGGCCGTCATCGCGGAAAGCTTCGAACGGATCCACCGCAGTAACCTGGTCAATATGGGAGTGCTGCCGCTCCAGTTTCCGGACGGCCTGAACGCCGGTGCGCTCGGCCTGACCGGGCGCGAGCGCTTCGAGCTCACTGGCATCGCGGAAGGCCTGAAGCCGGCCGGTCTGGTGAAGGTTCGCGCTGTGGGCGAGAAGACGGTCGAATTCCAGGCGCTGGCGCGCATCGACACACCGGAGGAACTGGTCGCGTTCAGCCACGGCGGTATCCTGCCCTACGTGCTGCGGCAGCTCGTTGGCAAGCAGTAGTCGCGCATCCGAGTGCAGTGCAGGCCTTGAGGCCTGCCGCGCTGGCGGACACTGAAGGTCCGCGCTACATCAGGAGCCTTCTCGGCCATATATGACGCTGACGGCTTTGGCCATCAAGGCGCAAGCTCGCCAACTCGGGTTCGACGCCTGCGGCATCGCCCCGGTCGGGGACCACGCCGAGCTGCAATTCTTTTCCGACTGGCTGGCGCGCGGGTACGCAGGGTCGATGGCGTATCTCGCGCGATCGGCCGCCCGGCGCGCCGATGCGAGACACGTGCTGCCTGCCGCCCGAAGCGTCATCGTCGCCGCCACTGTCTACAATACCGACCGGCCGTACTCCACTGAAGCGAAAGACCCCGAGCGCGCGCACGTCGCGCGGTACGCCTGGGGCGACGATTACCACCAGGTCATCGGCGCGCGCCTGAAGGCGCTTCTGGCGTGGATGCAGCAGACAAACAGCGAGTCCTTCGAGTCGCGCGCGTACGTCGACACCGGGCCGGTTCAGGAACGCGTCTACGCCCAGCGGGCAGGCATCGGGTGGATCGGCAAGAACACCTGCGTGATTCACTCGGAGCTGGGATCGTGGATCTTCTTGGCGGAGATCATTTGCAGCCTCGAGCTCGAGGCCGACCAGGCGTCCTTCGATCAGTGCGGCACCTGCTCGCTGTGCCTGGAAGCGTGTCCCACCAGCGCGCTGGTCGCACCAGGCGTGCTCGACTCCAGTCGCTGCATCTCCTACCTGACGATCGAGCATCGGGGCGACGTCCCGGTGGAACTCGGCCGCCGCTTCGGCTCCTGGGTTTACGGCTGCGACATCTGTCAGGAAGTGTGTCCCTGGAACGCTGTCGCCCCCACGTCCTCGGCTCCAGCCTGGCAGCCACGGCGTGCTTGGGACCGGCCCTTGTTGGTCGATCTTTTGCACATGCCCGAAGACCAGCTGAGACTGGCGTTGAAGGGGAGCGCGATGAAGCGGGCGAAGGTAAGGGGGCTGCGACGAAATTTCCAGGTGGCGGGCGCGAACGCGACCTTTCGCGAGGTGGCGAGCCCTGAAAGGACATGAGATGACGTCTTTGGCGCCGGCATTTCTGCTTTCGATGCCGCAGCTTGTGGACCCCAATTTCAACAAGGCTGTTGTCCTGCTCTGCAAGCACAGCGATGAGGGCGCCTTCGGCCTGATCGTCAACCGCCCGCTGCTGACAACCGGCCGGGTTGTGGTCAACCTCGATCCCCCGGTGTCCACGGAGCGAGAGCTCCAGGTGTGGATTGGTGGTCCGGTCGAAACCGAGCGGAGCTGGATGCTGGTTAGCGGGGACCCCGAAGAGGATTCCTACAGCGGGATGCGAATCGGCGACGGTCTGTACCTCTCCACATCGCCCGAACTGCTGCGCCGTCTGCTCGAACCGGTTCCGCCACCGTCGGCGCGCTTGATCGTCGGCCACTCAGGGTGGGGGCCCGGTCAGCTCGAAGCGGAGCTTCAGGAGTCTGCGTGGCTGATGAGCGACGTCGATCGCGACCTGATTTTCGCAATGCCGGCCGAGCGGATGTGGGAACAGGCCATTCGCCGCATCGGCGCCGATCCGGCCGCGCTCCAGATGTCGCGGGGCGTGCACTAGGCCACTAATTCATCGAGCAGGCGCCGGGACCCCGTGGATCCCCACACATCCCGCACGACCCGGGAGCGGAGTCGGAGAATGACTTCGGCGATGTGCTGACCGCGCTGATGGCAAACACTGAAAGTTGCTTGTCAAGGTCGACACCCGCGCAGGACGGGCACGTCGGCGATTGTCCGACTCGGGTCAGGTACTCGAAGCGATGGCCGCAGGAGCGGCACCCGTATTCAAAAAGTGGCATGTAAGTATTGTGCACCAAGTCTGCGACTGGGTGCTCGATTTGGCACGCCGTAGGGGGGCAGCAGCAGGGCCCTACGATGGCAACGAATCGAGCGCCCACAGCGCAAATCGCTTGCCGCGATATCGGCCCTGCGAATGGAGGCACCGTTCGTCGACCAGCGCCTGTGGTGGGGGAAAGGAAAACGGCGGTTGCTGCAGGTTGAGGGCGCGCCAGCCACCGGTCTCAACGTCGGTGTTGTGCGCCGTATCCAGGAACGTCGTCGTCAACAGATACCTCGAGCCGCTTCGCGCGAAATTTCGAACGGTTGCCTCGATGTCGGCGAAGGAAAAGTGAACGAGACAGTCGCGGCACAGAATGAGGTCCGCCTTCGGCAGCGGCGCCCTTGTGATGTCGCGGCACAAAAACGTGCGTCCTGGCCGTCCGTGCATTCGGACATTGTCGGCAATCAGGTCCGGCACCACATCGATGCCGATGTATCGTTCCACCGAATCGACGACGTCGACCGTCCAGTTGAAGTCTCCGCAGCCCGCGTCCAGCAGCACGTGAACGTCGAGCTGGGCAAGCAGGGTCACGAGATCACCGCGAAACGCGGCTGCGCGCTCGCGAGTCGAACCAGGGCCGGACACCGTCTCGGGGCTTGCCCAGACCCGGCGTCTGTAAATGTCGCTGAAGATTTCTTCATGTGAACCCGCCATGCGACGATCCCCGGGACGAAGCTTCGCCAGGACAGCCGCGATGCGAGAGCGCTTCAGGATTCGCCGGGTCAGCATCATCGCCTGAGCTACTGCCGCGTTCGCCGACCTGACGGCACTGCGCAAGCCGCGCCCTGTTGACGCGGGATTCGATGGTTGCTTGGACGTTGGCAGCCCTGCTTCCATTTTGCCATTGACTGGCTTTACGTGCCCTCCTTGGAGATTGACATGGAGCTTCGGCCAGCGGCAGCAGGCGACA
>JBGPJH010000021.1:0-19384 GCA_041485305.1 Vicinamibacteria bacterium
ACCAGCCCCTCCCGCCCTACCCGCCCCTCCCGCCCTACCCGCCCCTCCCGCCCTACCCGTCCCTCTGTGCCCAACCCGCCCAACCAGCCCAACCCGCCTGACCAGTCCCTCCCGCCCTTTTCGGCCTTCGCCCCTTGATCGCCCCACGGCCGACTGGTACGATCGCTGACCCATGGCCAACACAGAGCTTTCGGGAACCGCCGGTCTGGCAACGCGTTCGGGCCGCGATCGCGCCCTGGATGCGGCCCTCGAAGGCCTCGTTCCGGGGCGAGTGTTCGATCGCCCCGATACCCCGGAGCTCGGGGTCACGGCAGTCCGCCGGCAGGCCGCCTCCCCGGCGCAGTTTGCGCCCTTTCCCGACGCGCTCGATTCGAAGCTGCGCCAGGTGCTCGAGTCGCGGGGCATCTCCGAGCTCTACACCCATCAGGCCGAAGCGATCGAGCACGCACTGGCTGGCCGCAATGTCGTCGTGATCACACCGACGGCGTCGGGGAAAACCCTCTGCTACAACGCGCCCGTGCTGCACACGATCCTCAAGGATCCCTCGAGCCGCGCGCTGTATCTGTTTCCAACGAAGGCACTCGCGCAGGATCAGCTCGCCGAGCTGCAGGTGATGTGCGAGACGATCGATGCGGCGACGGGCGAGCGAGTCGGCGTGTTCACCTACGACGGCGACACGCCGCAGGATGCGCGGCGGGCAATCCGCACACGGGCGCACGTGGTGCTGAGCAACCCCGACATGCTGCACTCGGGGATCCTGCCGCATCATCCGCGTTGGGCGAAGCTCTTTGAGAACCTTCGATTCATCGTGGTCGATGAATTGCACGAGTATCGTGGCGTATTTGGCAGCCATTTATGCAACGTGCTGCGGCGGCTGCGCCGCGTCTGCCGGCACTACGGGTCCGATCCGGTCTTTCTGTGTTCGTCTGCCACCATCGCAAATCCAAAGGATCTGGCCGAGCGGCTGACCGAACAGCCATTCGAGCTGGTCGATCGCAGCGGTGCGCCGAGAGGGGAAAAGTTCTTTCTGTTTGTGAATCCGCCGATCGTGAATCACCAGCTCGGGATTCGGCGCTCGTACCTTGGGGAGACGCGCCGGATTGCGACGGCGTTCCTGAAACGACACCTTCAGCTGATCGTGTTCGCGCAGAGCCGACTTGCCACCGAAATCCTGACCACGTACCTGAAGGACGATTTCGATGGCACTCCGGGCGCACCCGAGCAGATTCGAGGATACCGGGGCGGCTATCTGCCAAGCCGGCGGCGAGAAATCGAGAAAGGCCTGCGCGAGGGGGCGGTGCGTGCGGTCGTCTCGACGAACGCGCTCGAGCTGGGTATCGATATCGGCGCGTTGGACGTTTCGGTCATGGCGGGGTACCCGGGCTCGATCGCGGCAACCTGGCAGCGGGCAGGCCGTGCGGGGCGCCGCAGCGGCCGCTCGGCGGCCGTGATGGTCGCGAGCAGCGCGCCGCTCGACCAGTTCATCGTGCGCAATCCGTCGTACTTCTTCGATCGATCGCCCGAGCGGGCGTTGATCGATCCCGACAACCTGCATATCCTCGTCGATCACGTGAAGTGCGCGTCCTTCGAGTTGCCGTTCACCCGGCAGGAGCAGTTCGGACGGCACGACGTGCAGCAGATCCTCGCGATGCTGGCTGAACAAGGACTGGTCTACCCCTCCGGCGGCAGCGACAACCTTGACACTCCGTCCGACGAAGGACAGTGGCTGTGGACGAGCGAGTCGTATCCGGCCGATGCGGTGAGCCTGCGGTCCGTGTCGTCTGACAACTTCGTGGTGGTCGATACGACCGACGAGGCACGCGTCATCGGCGAGACGGACTTTACGAGCGGGCCCGCCACGCTCCACCCCAAAGCGATCTACATCGTCGAGGGCCAGCTCTATCAGGTCGAGAAGCTCGATTTCGAAGGACGCAAAGCCTTTGTCCGTGAGATCAAGTGCGACTACTACACCGACGCGATCGCGTACACCCGAGTCACGATCCTGGACACTTTTGCACCGGCGGGTGGCGAAGACCTGAGCATCCCCTCCAGCCAGGTCGAAGAAGGGCTCGAGGAGAATCGGACAGCTTCAGCAGGCGCGCGCGAGTTGGGCCCCGCGCAAGGCGGAACATCTGGCGCGGTGCGTGCACATGGCGAGGTCCACGTCGTGTCGCGGGTGGTCGGGTTCAAGAAGATCAAGTTCTACACGAACGAGAACGTCGGATCAGGAGAGCTCGATCTGCCCGAGCAGCAGATGCACACGACGTCGTACTGGCTGACGATTCCGGCTTCGATCATGGCGCGTCTGCCGTACGCTCCCGACAATCGCCGCGACGGCGTGGTCGGGTTGTCGTTCGCGATCCGACAGGTGGCGCAGTTGCTGTTGATGTGTGACGGCCACGACATCGGCATTTCGCTCGATACTGACGAGCGGAGTCCTCGAGTGTTCGTCTACGACAACTACCCTGGCGGCATCGGCTTCAGCCAGCCGTTGTATCGCATGCATCAGGAGCTCGTCGAAGGCACGCGGCGGCTGATTTCGGAATGCGAGTGCGAGGGCGGGTGTCCAGGCTGCGTGGGCCCCGTCGGCCAGACGGGTCCTCTAGCCAAAGCAGCGGCGCTCGGCATCCTCGACCTCCTGCTGAATGGCGAAACGGCGGAGCCATGATGGACGCGGCCAGGCTCCGCGATCGCCTCCGCGAGATCATCAACACGCCCGCGTTGTCCCCGAGGGCCGCGCCTGAGGCGCCTCGGCTGCCGGCGTTCAATCATCAAGCCAGGCGCCCACAGGACGCCGTTCTCGAGCAGACGTTGGGGGGCTCGTGGAGGCTGCGCGAAGGCGGTCGCTCTTTCCTGGTCGCGCGGAGGGCCGCCGCGACCCTTCGATATGGCCGCTCGGCTGTCGGCGATCTCGCCGGCTGGCTCGCACGCTCCGCCGGTGCCGCGGCTCTGCTGACTGGACGCGCCACACGCGCGCCGCTCGTCTTCTTCGATCTCGAGACCACGGGGCTGAGCGGCGGGGCCGGAACCTATGCGTTTCTGATCGGATGCGGATGGTTCGACGACGAGGGCGGGTTTGTCACCGAGCAGCACCTCCTCGTCGAGCCAGAAGCCGAACGGTCGATGTTGCAGACAGTCGCCGAAGGGTTCGGCCGGGCGGGAGCGCTCGTCAGCTTCAACGGGAAATCATTCGACGCGCCGGTCCTCGAGACTCGCTATCTGTTCCACCGCCTCGAACCGCCGTGCTCGGCGCTTCCGCACGTGGACGTTCTGCATCCGGCACGCCGGTTCTGGGGTGAGCGGGGCGACGACACCGCGCTGCAGGGCGAATCCCCTTGTTCGCTGGTTGTGCTGGAGCGGCAGGTGCTCGGCGCCAGACGGGCAAACGATGTGGCCGGCTCCGAGATTCCTTCGCGCTACTTCCAGTTCGTGCGCTCGGGCGATGTGCGGCTGCTGACCTCGATACTCGATCACAATCGGCGCGATCTGCTCTCGCTGGCCGGCTTGACCGCGCGCCTGCTCCACATGCTCGAGCACGGGCCGGCCGAGGCGGGCAGCGCGCGGGAAGCACTCGGCATCGGCCGCGTATATCAGCGGGCCGGCCTCGAAGAGCGCTCCCGTGAGGCCCTCGCGCAGGCTGTCCGGATGTCGAGGGCACCCTTCGGCGTCTTCGATCCGGTCAGAATCGAAAGCCTGCGGGCGCTGGCGATCGCGTGGCGGCGGGCCAGACAGTTCGATGAGGCAGCGGCGTGTTGGCAGCAGGTGCTCGACACGCGCGGTTGTCCGGCCAGCGTGGCCCGGGCAGCCACCGAGGCTCTAGCCATCCATCACGAGCACCGCCTGCGGGATCTCGCGGGAGCCAAAGTGTTTGCGTTGCGCGGTCTGGAGATAAGGAAGGACCGAACCTGGACCGAGGCGATCCACCACCGGCTGGCTCGAATCGAAAGAAAGCTGGGAGCCTCTGGCGAGCGCAGCGCCCGGCTGAACCTGGACTAGCGGGCTGGAGCGGCGCTCTCTTTTTTGGCCTTCGCGGCCTTCTTGCGACTCTCCGACGTCTGGACGCCGAACTTCTTGGTGAACCGCTCGACCCGGCCTTCGGTATCGATCAGCTTCTGGCGACCCGTGAAAAACGGGTGGCAGTTCGAGCAGATTTCCAGGTGCAGCTCGGGCTTGGTCGAGCGGGTCTTGAACGTGTGCCCACACGCGCAGCGCGCCTCGACGTCGTAGTATTTCGGGTGAATGCCTTCTCTCACAGCCAACTCCCTTGGTAACCGAAACTCACATTATACATTTCACTTCACGGCAGTCCAGAAGGCGAACAAGGCAAGCCCCGCGCCCAGCACCTGCAGCCACAGCTCGCCACGATCTCGCAGGGAGAGCACGCTGACGCACACCAGACCGGCGGCGACAAGCAGGCACTCCCAATAGAGCTCCTGGAAACTTGCCTCGATGTTGCGTGGGCCGGCGTGTCGACGGGCGGCGTCGATGATCGCGCTGGCGACGGTGCGGTCACTCTCTCGATCGAGGTCGAAATACCGCCCGCCCCCTGCGCTCGCGATCCGCAAGAGCGAGGCCCGATCGAGCGTCGAGTAGACTCGCACGGGCGGCCCCTCTCGTGCCCGGGGCCGCGATGACGTCGGGTCGTCGGAGGCCTCGGGTATCAGCCCTCCCGACGTGGTTCCCACGCCGACGACGAACACCGGGATGTCTCGCGAATGCGCGAGTTTCAAGGCCCGGTCGATCTCGCCGCTCCACGACTGACCGTCCGACACGAGCAGGAACGCCCGGGCGTTGGGAGACTTTCCATTCAGCTCTTCGTCCTTGTCGATGAGCCGGACACCCCAGTGGATCCCGAGCTCGATATTCGTGTCCCATGTTTCATCGTCCTGCAGAGGGAACGGCGAGTTCTGAGCGAGGTGGTCGAGGAAGAAGAAAAAGGTGTTGGGGTCCCGCGTCAACCTGATCTGGGGGGCCGCGATATGCGCGAAGAGCGCCAAGGCGATGCGGTCGTTGGTCCACTGCAGCGATTCCGCGACGACGCGGAGAAATTTCGTGGAACGCTGCCAGCGGTCGGGTTTGACGTCGGTGACGTGCATGGACGCCGAGCCGTCCTGCAAGACGACCAGATCCACACCTGCCGTCCGCACGAGCGCGACTGTCGCCTTGGGACGAGCCATCGCGAGGATGGTGGAGCTCACCGCGAGGATCAGACACAGCCAAAACAGGAGGCCGCCGAACAGGGCAAATCGCTCGCGAAGGGGCACCTCGCGTCCCGATCGCAACCGACGCGCATCACGGCGACGCCGGAGCGTCTGCCAGACCCACACGATCGACAACGCGCCCGGGAGGAACAGCAACCACAGGTACAGCGGTTCGCCAAACTGGATCGTCGCGGGGTCGAATCCTTGAGGCACAGTCGCTCGTTGACCTTTTATCCTTTACGAATCTTCGCACCGCCCTTGCCGGCTTCGGGCTGTTCCTTACGCTCGTCGCTGCGCTGGGGGACGATGACCTTGAACTCGTTCATCCTCAGGCCCACCGGCGGCGCGCCCCGGCGGCCGTGAATGGTCTGGGTGGACGGCTGTCGGGCGGCTGCGATGCTCTTCTGGGCTTTTGCTCCGGGTCGTCCCCCGCGGGTGCTCGCGAGCGCGTCGTGGGCGCGGGCGACGAACTGGTAGTTGTACGCGGCGTCGAACCGCTCGGGGTCGCGTTTCAGCACTTCGGCGTACTGGCCCAGCACGGCTTCCAGATGTTGGACTGCCTGACCGTCGTCGAAATCGATCGAGCGGTATGCGGCGTTGGCCGCCAGGAGCAGGAGGTCGGCGTTCTGCGCGGTCGCCTCGCCGCCAGGGGTCGCTTCCCGTTCGAGCGAGGGGTAGTCGGCCTGCCAATACTGCGCCGTGGCGCGCTGCTCGCGCACGTTCGCGCCCAGGCCGGCGATCCACGGCAGCCCGCGCACGTAGCTCGTCGAGCGCTCGATTCGCTCGTACTCGTCGGCGGGAGCGTCGTACTTCATAGTGAGGAGCTGTTTGCGGGCGTTGGTCACCCGGCGCTCGATTTGGCCGACTGCGAAGAGCGAGGCTCCAGCTGCCAAGAGCAACAGCGCGAAGATCAGGTATCGGAACGCGGGCTTCATGTCGACCTCTCAGGGGAATTTCGTCAACTGCGGAAGCGTCAGCTTCAACACCAGCGCGATCGACCATAGTGCGACTGCGACCATCGTAAAGGGGACGAATCGCAGCTGGTTCGCGCTGTACTGCTTCATTTGGATCTTGCCGGGCGATCGTGTATCGATCTCTCCGATCGCGCGAATGACGTCGCCTTCGGTGGCCGCCGCGTAGAACCGACCGCCGGTGTGCTCGACCGCCGACTTCCAGATGCTGTCGGGCACGATGTCTCCGAGGTGTTTCTCGCGGTTCGTCCGGACCATATAGACCGGGATGCTCGTGGACACGGCGCTGGCGAGGATGTCGCTGAGGCTCCGGCCGTGCAGCGTCACCTGCGTGTCTTCTCCGTCGCTGAAGATGATCATGAGGTTGCCGGAGGCGTTCAGGAAGTTGAACGCTTTGAACAGACCTGTGGCTTCCTCGATGGCCGCTGCGATCTTGGTCCCCTGGTTGGGGAACCTCATGAACTCGCCCCAGTCGCCAATGAGCGACGTGCTGAGCAGGACGTTGTCGTAGTCCGTCGTGAACGGGGTGATGACGTACGACTCGTCACCGAACTCGATGAGGGCGATCAGATCCCGGTATTTGCCGTTACGCCGCTGGCGGATGAAGGCCTCGGCCGCTCCCACCGACGTGAAGAAGGCGGCCTGGTTGGGTCCGTGGGGGTTGAGCCGCCCGGCTGCGAACGGCTTCAGCATGCTGGACGAGGCGTCGATCACCAGCGCGATGCGCCGCCCCGGATACGTAACTTGCTGCTCGGCGATGGTGGTGTAGGGATCGGCCAGTGCCAACATGAATAGGGGCACGCCCGCCAGGAACAGCAGCAGCGGGAGGTGCCGTACGATCGAGAATGAAGATCGACGATTCCACCCGAGGATCGCCGGCACGATGATCTGGTCCTGGCCCGTCCTCCGGCGCATCATCGATCGCGTCAGAAGCGTGGCGACGGACAGCCCAAGCAGCGCGATAAGGGCGGTCAGTGCGGCGCTTCGGTGGCCGAACAGAAGGTCGGCGGCGCGGAGCGCCCGCCAGTCCGCCATGTCCATCCTGAGCCGCTCGGCCAAAGCGGTTATCGAGACCATGCGCGCTGCCTGATGGCCGTCGCCCGGCGGGACAGCACGGCGAGCTTCCGGATCGCCCACCCGTGCTCGAAGTGCAGCCGACGGGCAAGTCGCTCCCCGGAGGCGAGCGACTCATCGAGCGCCGCCTCGCCGACCGAATCGTTGCCACCGTACCGTGCACGCGTGAACGTGGCCAGCGTGCTCTGGAGCTCTTCGAGCCGCACCGCAGCGGCGTGGCCGTTGGTCGAAGCCCGCCCCAGTTCGCGGCCGACCGTTTGTGGTGTCACCGACCCCGACACGAGCACGCGCTCTCCTTTCAGCCATCCGCGGCTGAGCATCAGCGTGCCTTCGTTGCCGTCCGTATGGCCGTTTGCAGCGAGCTGGCTGGCAGGCTGGGCCACCGCATAGCCACCCACGATGCGCAGCGCTGCCAGCGCCCGTCCGATGAGCGCCGGCGTCCAGCCCTCCGATTCGCGCTCGCGCCGTACTGACGAGAGCTCGCGACCCGCGCCTCGCAGGATCGCGACATCGGGCAGCAAGCGCCCGGTGGCCGGCTCCGTTCCCCGGCCCTCCGCAAAGAGCCTGGCGACACCGAAGATGCCCAGCAGCGCCCCTAGGCCGAGCAGAACCCTGCCGGCGTTCACGAGCGTGTCGCCGCGAAATGATCCCGCGTCGACGTCCGCGAATGTCGTCGTCGACGCGTCCCGAATGTCAGCCGCATCCTCGGGTACCAGAGAGAGCACGCGCACGGACTGTGCCGGCAGCTTGTAGGTGGCCTCGCTACCCTGAATCGACTCGCCCGCGCCGGTATGGGTCCTGACGCGGTACGTGACGACGAGATCGGGCAGCGGCACGTCTTTGTCGAACAGCAGGTCGCTGATCAGACGGAGCTTGTACTCGTACTGAAAGAAGCGCCGGCCATCGGCGCGCAGATCCGGGGCATGCGTGCCTCGCAGGACTTCGAACGGCGGCAGCTGTATGGCGACCGGATCCAGCTTCGACTGATCGACCACCGCCGCCGCCGATTCCATGTCGAGAACACCACACGTGAGCACGACCGAGAAAGTCTCGCCGACTCTGACAGCGCTGGAGCTCGTGCGCCACCAGCACTGCAGGGGGTCGACCTCGGCAGTCTCTTGCGCGTAAGCGCGGCCGGGCGTGAGCAGCACCATGCCCGCAAGGACGACAATCGCTGGGACTGCCGCCATGGTTTTCCGCCACCCCGTGTTTAACGTACATCTGAGCATCGTCGTTCCGCGCTCCCTCCGCGATCGTGCACGCGCAATGATACGGCAACGGATTTTTCTTCTCGACAATACGCTGAACGTACAGTAAAAAGCTAGCAACTATGCCTTCACAATCCCTACTAAAAGGGTCGGTATTTTCGGCATGGGCGGCCTGTCTGGTGGCGCTCGCAGTGGGTCCTGGGCTCCTCGCGCAAAACCAGAGCCAGGCTCACCCGGGGGAGTACGGTCAGAGCGATATCGCCGCCGGCGCCGAAGTGTACCGCGCGAACTGTACGGGCTGCCATGCAGCGACCGGCGACGGCGTCGGGACGGTCGACCTGCGCCGCGGCCGCTTCCGCAATGCGTCGTCGGATGAGGACCTGGTCCGGGTGATCTCGACTGGCATCCCAGGCACTGCCATGCAGTCCTTCAAGTTGTCGCAGGCCGAGCTGACGGCCATCGTTGCGTTCATCCGGGCCGGGTTTGATGTCAGTGCCAGGGCGGTCAAGGTCGGCGATGTGGCCCGGGGCCGCACCGTGTTCGAAGGCAAAGGCGGATGCATGACCTGCCATCGGGTGAACGGGAAAGGTCCCCGCACCGCGCCCGACTTGAGCGACGTCGGATCGAGCCGTCTGGCCGCGTCGATTCAGGGCTCCATCACCGACCCAACTACGTACATGATGCCGATCAATCGTCCGGTGCGGGCCGTCACGAAAGATGGCAGGGTGATCATGGGGCGACGCCTCAACGAAGATACGTTCAGCGTCCAGCTCATCGACGACAAGGAACGTCTCGTTTCGCTCCCGAAGGCGGACCTTCGCCAGTACGAGATCCTCAAAACGTCCCCCATGCCCTCGTTCAAGGACAAGCTGACCGTCGACGAGGTCGCAGACGTCGTGGCCTACCTCCTTTCCTTGAAGGGCTGACATGAGTACCAGAAACGGGAAACTGTTTGCGTTGTCGCTGCTCCTGCTGGCGCTGTTCTCGCGGCTGGACGCTCAAGTCACCTCCGAGCGCCTGCTCCGGGCCGCCGAGGAGCCGCAGAACTGGCTGACCTATTCTGGCTCGTACTTCAGCAATCGCTATAGCGCGCTGCGCCAGATCGACCCGACCAACGTCAAGAACCTGGAGCAGAAGTGGGTGTACCAGGGCCAAGTCATGGGGAACTGGCAGACGACACCACTGGTGGTGGACGGCGTCATGTACATCACCCAGCGGCAGAACGATGTCATCGCGCTCGACGCCAAGACGGGACGCGTCTTCTGGATCTACCGCTATCTGCCCAGCCCGGACCAGAAGGTTTGTTGCGGGTCGAACAACCGAGGGGTCGCAATCCTGGGCGACACGCTCTACATGGGGACACTCGACGCCCACCTCATCGCCATCGATACCAAGACCGGACGGCCCGTGTGGAATATCGAAGTGGCGGACATCAAGGCGGCCTACTCGATCACGCATGCTCCGCTCGTCATCAAAGATAAAGTGATTGTCGGCGTGGGCGGGGGAGAGTACGGGATTCGGGGATTCATTGCGGCCTACGATGCGAAGACCGGTAAGGAGGCCTGGCGGTTCTACACGATTCCGGGACCAGGGGAGCCAGGCCACGAAACCTGGCAGGCGTGCCCGCCGGGATCATCGGCCTCGCCCGGGTCGGCCGCCTACTGCGACCCCGAGGCCTGGAAGCATGGGGGCGGCTCGATCTGGATGACCGGGTCGTACGACTCCGCGCTCAACCTCACGTATTGGGGCGTGGGGAACGCGGGACCGGACTGGAACAACGATCAGCGGCCCGGTGACAATCTCTATACCGATTCGGTGGTGGCCCTCGACGCGGACACGGGCAGGCTGAAGTGGCATTTCCAGTTCACGCCGCACGACACCTACGACTACGACTCGGTGCAGGTGCCCGTGCTGGCGGACATGAACTGGAACGGCACGCCCGTGAAGCTGATGCTGTGGGGCAATAGGAACGGGTATTTCTACGTGCTCGATCGGGAAACCGGCAAGTTCCTGCTGGGCAAGCCTTTCGTGAAGGTGAACTGGAGCAGCGGCCTCGACGAGCGCGGCCGGCCTATCCAGACGCCGCAGCCGCCGGGTGCTCCAACCTGGCCTGGAAACCAGGGCGGCACCAACTGGTATTCACCGACATACAGTCCACGAACCGGGCTCATCTACTACTCCGCCTGGGAGGACTACGCGTCGATCTTCCGCAAAGCTCCGATGCCTTACACCGAGGGCCGCAATTTCGGCGGGGGCGGCTCGACGGTTCTCGGCCCGGTGCCGAACACACCGGGGATGCCGGTGCTGCGGCGCGGGCCGATCAACACGTGGACCGACGCGGTCGGCCACGGTGCGGTGCTGGCCATCGACCCGAAAACGGGCGACCGAAAGTGGAAGTTCGAGATGACCGACGTCACCGACAGCGGTCTGTTGACGACGGCATCGGACGTGCTGTTTACGGGCGGACGCGAAGGGTACTTCCACGCCTTGGACGCGCGGACGGGCGCGCTCCTCTGGAAAACCAACCTGGGTGGACAGATCGTTGCCGGGCCGATGACGTATCAAGTGGACGGGAAGCAGTACGTGGCGACCGTCTCGGGGATGAACCTCGTGGCGTTCGCGCTGCGGGACTGAGGACACAAAACGCCCTCCGTGATCCTGTTCCGTCAAATCCTCGGCATCGCTATCGCTCTCGCAAGCCTCGTGGGATGCCGCGACGTGTATTCACCTCAGACGAAGAGCGCGACAGTTTCGAACTCGACGACGTACGCAAAAGACGTTGCCCCGATCCTGTTTGCGCACTGTGCCTCGTGCCATCACCCTGGCGGGTCGGCGCCGTTCAGTGTGCTGGACTACGAGACGGTCAAGACGCATGCACGGCGGATCGCGGCGGCGACCCAGAGTCTGCTGATGCCGCCGTGGCTTCCCGAGCCGGGCTACGGCGAGTTCGCTGGCGAACGGCGGCTCACTGGAGGTCAGATCGACACCATCCGTCGATGGGTAGATCAGGGCGTGCTCGGGGGGAACCCAAACGAGGTCCCGCCGCCGCCGCAGTTCTCCGGCGGCTGGCAGCTCGGCGAACCCGATCTGGTCGTCAAGCTGCCGCGGCCCTACACGCTGCAGGCGGGAGGCGAGGATGTCTTCCGCAACTTCGTGATCCCGATTCCGATCGCGGAGACGCGTTACGTGAAGACAGTGGAGATCCGGCCGGGCAGTGCTCGGTTCGTGCATCACGGGTTGATGGCGATCGACGAAACGCAGGCGTCGCGGCGCCGGGATGAGCAGGATCCCGAATTGGGCTTCGCGGGGATGGACATGGGCGAGGCTCACATGCCGGATGGGAGCCTGCTCGGCTGGTCGCCCGGCATGCTCCCGTTCCCCGGTATCGAGGGCACCGCCTGGCGGCTCAAGTCAGGCACCGACCTCGTTCTGCAGCTGCACATGATGCCCTCCGCACAGCCGTTAGTCGTCGACCCGGTCATCGGCTTCCACTTTGCCAAGACGCCGGGGCTGGGGACTCCGCCATATGTCCTGATGCTGGACGCCGATTGGGGACTCGATATTCCTGCCGGAGCGAAGAACTTCGTCGTCAGCGATGCGATGCAGCTGCCGGTGGACGTGGAGGTCCTGGTCGCATACCCGCACGCGCACTACGTCGGCAAGAGCGTCGAGAGCTGGGCCACGCTGCCCGATGGAACCAGGAAGTGGCTTATCCGCATCCCTCGTTGGGATTTCAAGTGGCAGGATGTGTATCGGTTTGCCCGGCCCGTCGCGCTTCCCAAGGGGACGATGCTGGCGATGCGGTGGACCTATGACAATTCGCCTGACCACCCGCACCATTTGAGCCACGCGCCGACGCGCGTGGTCGCGGGGAACCGAACGACAGACGAGATGGCCCACCTGCAAATTCAGGTCAGGCTGAGAAACCCGCTGGATCGGTTGGCCCTTGATGAAGCGTTTTTCCGACACCGTCTCACCAGGGGGCCGAACAACGCGCGCTTTCTGTACGGTTTGGCCACTGCGCTCAAGGACCAGGGCCGGTGGGCCGAGGCCGCCAGCCAGTATCGCGCGGCGCTGACGTCCAATCCGAGGTATGTTCTGGCGCACAACAATCTTGGGGCGGTGCTCATGGAACAAGGGCACACGGACGAGGCGCTCAGCCACTTTCGTGAAGCCTTGCGGCTCGAGCCCGAGTTTGCGGGCGCCCACTACAACCTGGGCATCGCATTTGGTTTACGGGGTCGACTCGACGAGGCGATCCGCCACTATCGCGAGGCCCTTCAATCCGAGCCCGGCTTCGCCGAAGCTCACAATAACCTCGGTCAGCTTCTGGGCTCGCAGGGCAAACTGGACGAGGCGATTCCCCACCTCCGTGAGGCGGTGCGCCTGATGCCCGAATCCGCCGAAACGAACAACAACCTCGGTGCCGCACTGTGGTTGCACGGGAACCGTGAAGGGGCGATCGACCACTTTCGGCGGGCGCTGGAGATCGATCCCAATCACGTGAGCGCCCGCCAGAACCTGAGCGCCGCTTTGAGGAAGACCGCGTCGGCGGGCGGGACACGGCCGTAAATCACGTCGGGCACGGCGACCCTGCTATAATCGCACGCTCCACGTGGGTTCCATCCCACGCACGTTCTGCAACTACGACGCCAGGAACAGCGCAGGATCAATGTCACACCGGGACCGGCGGACGCCATCCAAACAGCGGGGCGTGCAGAAACCGCTGCCGGCGCCAGCCGGCCGTCCTATCGGCCTTCGGCCTGCACGGGCGCTGGCGTTCCCCCTGACGTTCACGCTGCTGCTCGTCGCGCTCGACTTGCTGCCGGCCATACGGCAAAGCGTGCCCTTGCGGTGGTCGTTCTTGGGGGCCGGCGCCGCGCTCTTTGCCTGGAACGCCCTTCTCCTCGCGACGGCCCACCGCCGCGGACGCACCTTCACGCTGGAGGTCGTGCTCCGCAAGCAGCATTACCTGCAGGCGTGCGCGCACATCTCCATCTTCCTCTACTGGGGCGCGTACTGGGAGCGGGTGGCCGACGCCGCGCTCCTGATTGTGGCGCAACTGGTGTTCGCGTACGCCTTCGACGCGCTGCTGGCGTGGTCGCGGCGCGACACGCACACGCTTGGCTTCGGTCCGTTCCCGATCATTTTCAGCACCAACCTTTTCCTGTGGTTCAAACCGGAGTGGTTCTACCTCCAGTTCCTGATGGTCGCCGTCGGCTTCGCCGCCAAGGAATTGATCCGGTGGGAGAAGGACGGACGGCGCGTCCACATTTTCAATCCTTCGTCGTTCACGCTGTCCCTGTTCTCGATCGTCTTGATCCTGACCGGCACGACGCGCTTCACGTTCGGTCAGGAAATTGCGACGACCCAATTGAACCCGCCGCACATCTACCTGCTGATCTTCCTGGTCAGCCTGCCCGGCCAGTTGTTGTTCGGTGTTTCGTCGATGACGCTGGCGGCGGTCGCGACGACGTATGGGTTTGGCGTGCTGTACTACGCGGCGACCGGCACCTATTTCTTTCTCGGGGGGTCGATTCCGATCGCCGTCTTCCTCGGGATGCACCTGCTGTTCACCGACCCCTCGACGTCGCCGCGCACCGAGCTGGGGCGTCTCCTGTTCGGGGTCCTCTACGGCGGGAGCGTTGTCGCGCTCTTCGCGCTCCTCGGTCGCCTCGGCGTGCCGACGTTTTACGACAAGCTGCTGCCGGTACCAATCCTCAATCTAATGATTCGCGGCATCGACCGGGCCGTGCGGTCGACTCTCTTGAGCCGATTCGATCCAGGCGCGCTCGGCAGAGGGCTGACCCCCTGGCGGCGGAACCTCGCGTACACCGCCGTGTGGGCGGCGATCTTCGCGATCCTGCAGGTCGTGACGGGTAACCTGGTGACGCTGGCTCGAGCCGACTCGCTGATGACACAGGGTCGCACTGAGGAGGCCATCGGACAATATCGCGAGCTCGTGCAGAGCGAGCCGTCTCATTTCGACGGTCACAACAAGCTCGGGTATGCGCTGTTGCAGGTGGGGCGGTCCCAGGACGCGCTGGTGGCGGTTCGACGCGCCATCGAATTGCAGCCGCAGAATCCGGAAGCCCACAACAACCTCGGGCTGGCGCTGATGCAGGCCGGACGCAACGAGGATGCCGTGGCGTCGCTTCAGCGCGCGGTGGAGCTGAAGCCTGATTATTCGGAAGCGCACTACAACCTTGCGCACGCGTTCACCGCGGTCGGCCGCCCCAGCGCGGCCGTCGGCCAGTTCCGCGAGGCGCTCCGCGTGCGGCCCGATTGGACGCCCGCCATGGCCTCGCTCGCCTGGCTCGAAGCGACCGACGCCGACGCCGTGCGCGACCCCGCTGATGCAGTTCGTCTCGCCTCGCGTGCCGCCGATCTGAGCGGGCAGCGCGACGCCCGGGTGCTGGATGTGCTCGCCGCGGCCTATGCCGCAGCCGGTCGGTTCGCCGACGCCAGCCGCACAGCGGAGGCAGCCGAGGCGCTGGCGGCTGGATCGGCGCCGGATCTGGCCGCCCAAATCAGAGCGCGTCTGACCCTCTACCGCGCAGGCCAGACTCTTGTCGCCGGACCTTGAACCCGCCGAATCGAGCGGTGTCGCACCCTGGCGGGTTCGTCGTTGCGTCGTCGTCACAATCGTCTTGACACACAATTGTCGTTGCCGCTTGACTGCGCGCCGACCTGATACTAGAATCCCGAAGTTTAGCCTGCCCGCCGCGGTCGCAGAAAGCTCGTCTCGCACCCGCACCGGTCACGCTATCAGCACTCATAGGGGAGGGATTTGATGGTGCAGAAGCTGTCGCTGACCACGTGGTTGGTTCTTGCGATAACCGGTCCGCTGTTCGCCCAGGCCACCGCGACGATCAACGGCCGCGTCGTCGATCAGGCCGGCGCGGTCCTTCCAGGGGCGAGCGTCACCATCACCAACCCTGGCACCGGCGTTGCCCGCGACACGGTCACCAACGCCGAAGGTCTGTACAGTGTGCCGGCCTTGCCGCCCGGCGCGTACGACATCAAAGCTCAACTGCCCGGGTTTGCCACCGCGACGCGCAACGGCGTGCAGCTGATTGCCGGCTCCACGGTGACGGTCGACCTGCAGCTCGGGCTGGCGCAACTGCAGGAGAGCGTGACCGTGTCCGGGCAGATGCCGCTGGTCGAAACAACACAGTCGACCGTCGCTTCGTCCATCCGGCAGGCCGAAGTGGCGCAGCTGCCGATGATCAACCGCAGCCTGGCGGCGATGATGACGCTGCTGCCTGGCGCCCGTGAAGTCCCGGCCACCGGCTCGCATGGTCATGCAGCGGGCTATGTGTCCTTTGCCGGCAACACGGGTCGCAGCTACAACATGTATGTCGACGGCGTGGACAACAAGGAAGATCAGGACGGCGGGACGCTCGTTCAGTACAGTCTGGAGGGCATCCAGGAATTTCGGGCGCTCGGCGCCGGATTCCAGGCGGAGTACGGGCGCGGATCCACGGTCGTTGTGCTGGCGACCAAGTCGGGCGCGAACCAACTGCGCGGCACCGCGTTCGCGTTCGGCCGCAACGAGTCGCTGACGGCAACCGATTACTTCTCGAAGAAGGAGAAGGGCGGTCTTGGGAAGCAGCCGTTCAAACGCTTGCAGTTCGGCGGCTCGCTCGGTGGCCCGCTCGTGAAGGACCGGGCCTGGTTCTTTGGGTCGGCCGAGCGGATTATCCAGGACTTCCAGCTGCCTCGACCCGCTAACGCGATTCGGGAGCTGAACTACCTGGTCCCATTGATCGGTATCCAGGTCGGATCTGCGGTTCCACAGCCGTTCCGCGACTTCCTCGCCCAGACCAAGGTGAATTTCCAGGCGAGCCCGAAGCACAGCTTGTTCGTGCGCTACGGATCGCAGTATGGCTACGTGAACAACCCCGCGCTCGGCGCAACCTCCGCGCTGTGGCCCAACGTTCCGTTCGCGCAACAAAACCATCAGTCGCTCTGGTCGACGGCTGCGGGGTGGACCTGGGTGGCGAGTCCGACAGCGGTGAACGAGTTCCGCGTGCAGTACGCGTACTATCTCCACAACGACATTTCCAGCGTTCCGTGCCAAGACAATGCGACCTGCATCCCGAAGCGCCTGGTGTTTCCCTCGGTGGCCACCAACCTTCCGTTCTACGCGCACCCGTCCTGGGTGAACTACGAGGAGAAGTTCGAGGTGATGAACAACTTCTCGAAGCAGGTCGGCAGGCACGCTTTGAAATTCGGCGGGGACTACGCCAGGTTGCCGGTGTTCTACGCGGACCTGAATTTCAGCAGCCCGGGCAACATTGCCTTCTTCCACGACCCGTCTGTGATCGTGAACAACACGAACGGCTTGTATCCTCAAGGGTTCCTGACGCCCGGTATCGCGCGTACGCTCTCGGTGAGCACCACGGGTCCGAACGTCCGCGGCCAATCAAACAAAGCATTTTTCGCGGCCGCGTACGCGCAGGACGACATCAAGGTTTCTCCGAAGCTGACGTTGAACGTCGGGGTGCGCTACGACATCGAGGAAATGAACAACAATTGTTGTTGGGACCAGAATCGCACGGGTCAGATTCTGAGAGCCATCGGCCATCCCTATGGCCCGGTTCCCAAGACCGACACCAACAACATCGCGCCGCGTGTGGGCGCCGCCTACGATCTGCAGGGAGACGGGAAGAACGTGGTGCGCGGCAGCTTTGGCCTGTTCTACGCCACCGGAATCATCACGTCGGTCTACCAACAAGACATCCAGGCGCAGCAAACGGTGTATTTCACCCAGACGTATGCGAACTCCGCGATCGGGTCGGGCCAGTTGGCGAACTACGTGTACGGCGTAAGCCCGCTACCGACGGCGCCCAATACTCCGACGGAATTCCCTCACGGACAGAGCGCCTCCGGCTCATGGTATTTCCCGGATTTTGGCGACGCGCGGTCCCTGAACAGCTCGGTCGGCCTGTCGCACTTGTTCCGGGCCAACACGGTGCTGTCGGGGGATTATTTGCACGTCGTGACGCAGAACGGCTGGCGCGCGCTGAACATCAACCCGCTCGTGCCGAACCCAGCCAACCCGACGGGTCCGCGCGTCCGCGCGTTGGCCGCCGATCTCCAGCGCGTGTTCGGCGACCCGGCGTACCTCGGTCCGGTCGTGGCCTTATGCTCGTGTAACCGGGGGGTGTACGACGGCATCGATGTCCACTTCGAGAATCGCTTCGCCCAAACGGCCTTGACCGTGAATTACACGCTGGCGTGGGCGCGTGGCATGGGGGGATCGACCGACTTCACCACGCAGGGACTCCAAGTGGGGCCCGAGGTCGTCGACCGGTTGGGCGGCGACATCCATGCGCCGTACGAGAGCGGGCCCACGTATGTCGACGAGCGACACCGCATCACCATCGCGGGCATCGTCCCGTTGGGCTGGGGTTTTGACGTGTCGCCGTCGTTCACGGCGGCGTCGGCGCGCCCGTACACACAGTATTCCGCCCCGAGCCCGAACGGCACGAGCCTGCTGTATGTCCGCGGCGCCGACGGCCAGCCGCTCGGTCCGTACAACGCGCGCGGCAAGGCGCTCATCAACGCGAACGCTCGAATTACCAAGCACGTGAGGCTCACCAGCAGCCGAGAAGTGTCGCTGTTCGCCGAATTCTACAACATCCTCAACCGCGCCAACTTCGGGAACAGCTACTTCGGCAACGCGTTTTCGCCCGCGACCTACAACCAGCCGAACGGATATCTCGGCGGCATCGCGTCGACGACGACGATTCCGATCGCGTTCGCTGCGCAGTTCGGTGCCCGCTTCTCGTTCTAACAGATCGTCGCACGGTGCTTTGAAGGGTGTGGCCCTGGCGGCCCCGCCCTTCAGAGCAAGGATCGCGTGCGAATCCAGGTCAAAAGGACTGTCCGCCGCTGGGCCATCATCGTCAGCCACGGTGCCGTGCTGGCCATCGGTCCCCAAGACGGGCGGCTACTTCCAGGCGCTCGACGCACGAACGGGGCGCTGCTCTGGAAAACCAACCTGGGTGGGCAGACTTTTGCCGGGCCGATGACGTATCAGGTGGGCGGGAAGCAACTGGTGGGCGGGAAGCAATATGTGGCCACGATCTCGGGGATGAACCTGGTGGCGTTCGCCCTGCGCTGACTCAGCGTGGCCGACTGCCATCTGACTTGGTTTCGGGCGCAGAGACCCCGAGATTCCCGTATCGGCGCAACATCGTGCGGCCATCGACGCCCAGGGTGATGTCCGCACCAAGCTCGCTCAGTAGCGCTGAGGTTTTCGGCCACGAGGTAACACCCTGCGATGCGACGTTGAGGTGACCCTCCGCAATGCGGAATGGGGTCTGACCTTGAGCGTCTTGTCCATTGATTCTGGCCCCGTGCTCGACGAGAAACTGCACGATGGGATTTCCTCCCATGTACGCAGCGCCGTGCAGGGCGGTCTGGCCAGCCTCATTGGTTGCCGTCACGTCGGCGCCATGCTGCACCAGGAACCTCACAGCCTCGAGGCTGTCGTGTTCACCCCAGTTCGAGTAAAACGCGGACACGTCGCCCCGCTTGGCGCGAGGGCCTTGTATCTGCGTGATGCCGGCTGCAGCCATCAACGGCGTCGTTCCGTTCACCGTCGTCGACGACCGATCGGCGCCGCCCTCGACCAACAGCTCCATGATTTCGACGTTCACACTTCTCGCGGCGAGCCAGAACGGAGTCGCGCCCGCAAGAGGGCCGCTGCTCGAATTCCCTCGGCCAGCACCCGATCCCGTTTCGGCCATGACTTCGCTCCCTGCGCCCCGCGAGGGACCGAAGATCGACGGAGGAGCGTTCTTGAGCCCGACGTTCGGGTTGGCGCGGCGAGTCAGCAGCGTCTTGACGAGTCGTCGCAGGTCCTTGGGCACAGCCGCATGGAGAGCGGTGTAGCCGCTGCCGTCTGCGTTCGGATCCG
>JBGPJH010000022.1:0-19291 GCA_041485305.1 Vicinamibacteria bacterium
CTGAAGCGCCCGCTCCGCCAGCGCACCGTGCCCGATCTCGCGCCGCGACACGCCCCGGATCATCTTCACTTCGCCGGTGGAGAATGGCGGGAAGTTGTAGTGGAGCATGAAGCTCTTCCACTGCTCGCCTTCGAAGCCTTCGATCTTCTGTTGGTCTTCCGCGGTCCCGAGCGTGCAGGTGACGAGCGCCTGGGTTTCGCCGCTGGTGAACACCGCCGACCCGTGCGTACGCGGGAGGACACCTGTCTCGATCCAGATGCCCCGGACCTCGTCGAACTTGCGGCCGTCGAGCCGCATGCCGCGCTCGAGCACCTCGTCGCGCAGCACCTTTTCTTTCAGGTCCTTGAAGATCGATTTGGCTTCGAGCTTGCGCTCGACCTCGCCCTCGGGCAGCGACGCGACGAGGTCTTCGAGCACCTGATCGACGCGGTCGTAGTTCTCGATCTTTCCACGGATCCGCATCGCTTCGGTCAGCGGAACGAGCACCTTCTCTTCGACCTCGCGGTAGAAGTCGTGGCCAATGGATCTCGCGGCGACCTTCAGTTTGGACTTGCCAACCTCCTGCCGGAGGCTGTCGATCGTCTCGACGATCTGTTTGATCGCCGCGTGACCCGCTTCGAGCGCGGTGACGGCCTGCTCCTCGGTCACCTGCTTCGCGCCGGCCTCGACCATCAAGAGGCCATCCTTGCTGCCGGCCACGACGAGGTCGAGCTTGCTCCGCTTGCGCTGCTCGAACGTGGGGTTGATGACGTACTGATCGTCAACGAGGCCGACGCGTACACCCGCAATCGTCTTCTCGAACGGGATGTCGGACACGGCGAGCGCGGCCGAGGCACCCGTGATCGCCAGGACGTCGGTGTCGTTCTCGGTGTCGGCCGAGAGCACCAGCGCGATGATCTGGGTTTCGTAGCGCCATCCCGACGGAAACAGCGGACGGATGGGCCGATCGATCACGCGGCTCGTGATCACTTCCTTTTCGGCGGGTTTGCCTTCCCGCTTGAAAAAGCCGCCGGGGATACGGCCCGACGCGTACGTGTATTCTCGGTAGTCCACGGTGAGCGGCAGAAAGTCGATGCCTTCGCGTGCGCTGCCGGAGTGGCACGCGGTGACGAGCACCACCGAATCGCCGAACCGGACAATCACCGAGCCATTGGCCTGCTTGGCCAGCTTGCCGGTTTCGAACCTGAGGGTGCCCTGACCAACTCGTACTTCGCGCGTAGTCATAAATGCCGTATCTGAGGACTCGGAGGCTGCAGGAACATGGAAGCGCCGGTGGCGCGATGATCCCTTGGCCCCGAGGCTCGAAATGCGTCCAACCTATTTTCGGATGTTGAGGCGCCGAATGAGATCGCTGTAGCGCTGTACGTCCTTCGCCTTCAGATAATCGAGTAGACGACGCCGACGCCCGACGAGCATGAGAAGACCACGCCTCGAATGATGGTCCTTCGCATGCGATTTGAAATGCTCGGTCAGGTAGTTGATTCGTTCGCTGAGAATCGCAACCTGGACTTCCGGCGACCCCGTATCTGCGTCGTGCGTGCGATAGGAGCCGATCAATTCCGTCTTGCGATCTTTCGTTAACGTCACAGGTCGTTCCTCCACGGGCGCCCCAGAAAACCGAGGTTGCGAACCGGATGCGCCGTATGCCAGGAAATCTCTTAGTCGAACAAGATCAACATGTTACACCAGGACAACCGACGGGTGCAAAAGAGCGGAACCATCCGCGGGCTGAGCGAGCGCCAGCAGGCGACCCAACGGATCGACCAGCCTGTACCAGGCATCGGGCGCTGCTTTTGCACCGCCACCGCTCATCGGGGGCAACACCCCAGCGAGGTCGGACGAGACGAGATCACGTCCCGACGCGGCCTTCCGAGCGCCACCTTCGCTCAGCCCGATAGAGGGGAGACTCGGGAGCATCGCGTCGATTGGCACCAGTCGGGCGACGGCTCGTTCGCGCCCCCGCGCGCCGTCTTCGACATCTGCCAGCCTCATCGCCAGAGCTTCGGTGGCATCGCCGCTTCGGGTCCGCCGCAAAGCCGCCAGATGAGCCCCAAGACCCAGACGCTCCCCGAGATCGTGCGCGAGCGTGCGAACGTAGAAGCCCGGCGAACACTCCACCGTCAGTCTGACGCAGTCGTCTTCGACAGAGACGACAGAAATGGTGTGCGCGGTGACGGCAACGCGGGCAGGCAGCCCGAAGGGGCCGGCGAGCGCCAGACCGGACCCCGAACCGGCCCTGTCCCGGCGGGCGCGTGCCAGCGTGTAGCTGCGTTTCCCTGCGATCTTCTTGGCTGAAAACGCCGGAGGCTGTTGCAGAAACGTGCCGCGAAACTCGTCCAGCGCGCGATCGACCGTGTCGCGGTCGGGCAGCGGCCCGGTCCACGGCGGTCCGATTGGCGTGCCGGTGCTGTCGCCCGAGTCTGTGGCAATTCCCAACCGGATGCTTGCCTGGTAGCCCTTGTCGGCCGCGCTCAGGAAACGTGCGAGACGCGTCGCGCGCCCGACCACGAGGGCCATGACCCCGCTGGCCAGGGGATCGAGCGTGCCGGTGTGTCCGATTCGTCGCTCGCCCAGGACGCGGCGGACTCTCGCGACGACATCGTGCGACGTCGGACCAACGGGCTTATCGATGATCAGCAGACCGTGCATGTCAAGAAGGTGCGAATTTGTTCACCTGGCCATTTTTCCATCTGGTCATTTTTTCGCCCCGGGAGCGGGACACCCAGCTCTTAAGTGATCAGATGTCCAGATGATCAGATGACCAGATTCACCGATCGCCCGTCGATTGCCTGTTCGATCTGACCAACGAAAAGCCTCTTGAGCTCGGCGATCGCTCCCTTCGCGGTACACCCGGCTGCGTTCTTGTGTCCGCCACCGCCGAAGGTCTTGGCGAGGGCGCCAATGTCGACGTCGCCCTTCGAGCGCATGCTCACGCGGTACTCCTCGCCCTCCGCTTCCTTGAAGAAGACGACTGCCTGGATCTCCTTGACGGACAGGGGGAGGTTGATCAGGCCCTCGGTATCGTCGTACTTCCCACCGGCGGCACGCGCCATCGCGTGGTCGAGGTACAAGATGGCGACCCGGCCAGATGCGTCGATCTGCATCGAACTCAAGACCGATCCGAACAGCTTCAGACGACCCACGTTGTTGCTGTCGTACACGGTCCGCGCGACGAGCACCGGATCGACGCCAGCATCCAGCGTCTGCCTGCAGATATCGAAGGTCCGCGACGAGATGCTCGAATAGTGAAACGACCCGGTGTCGGTCAGGATAGCCAGGTAGATGTGAGTGGCGATGTCACGCGAAAGGGGCACTCCGAGCGCGGCGACCAGATCGAAGACCATCTCCGCACACGCGGCAGCCGATTGGTCGAACCAGTTGACCTGCCCGTAGCCGGCGTTGCCCGGATGGTGATCGATGTTGATGACGAAGTGGCGGTCGAGTCCTGCCACGCCCGGACGACCGAGGTCGCCGCACTCCATGATGATCGCGGCGTCGAAGTCTCCGGTGACCCGTTCGGCGAGTTCGATCGCGCTGACGCCGGGGAAGGCCATGATCGGATCGGGTGCCGGATCCTTGTTGATGATGCGCGCTTGCTTGCCGAGCGCCCGCAGCGCGTACGCCATGGCCACCTGCGAGCCAATCGAATCGCCGTCGGGCCGCGAATGCGACGAAATGAGAAAGCTGTGACGCGCGTCAATGGCGTCGACAACCTCCCAGAGGCCCTTCGATCTATCGGTCATCGGGTTCGGACGTGTCGGGGCCATCGGCGGCATGAAGATCCTTCAGGATTTGCTCGATGCGGTCCTGGCCGGCGATCGAATCATCGTAGATGAACTTCAGTTCGGGCGCCCGTCTCAAACGGAGCCGTCCGCCAATCTGGCGGCGCAGAAACGGTGCGGTGCGCTGGAGCGCCCGCGCGGTTGCACCGCGGGCCTTTTCATCGCCCAGCACGGTGTACAGGACCCGCGCCACCTGCAGATCCGGGCTGAGGTGGACTTGCGTCAGGGTCACGAAGCCGATTCCCGGATCGTGCACGTCGCGAGCCAGCAGCGAGGCGAGCTCGCTTCTGATCTGATCGGCAACCCGTTCTGGTCGCGAGCCCTGAGACATCTCATCGATTGACGGTCAGGTCAGGAATTCGACTTCGGTGCGCGTGACGAGCCCTGGCTCGACGCGATCGATCTCGTCGGCCGCGGCGGCCAGCTCGCGATCGACGTGGGCTTGATCGGTGCTGACCGCGACGACCGCAAGCGAAGCCCGCTGCCAGAGGTCCTGGTGGTCAACTTCGGAGACCGACACGTTGAACTTCTTGAGACGATCCTTGACCCGCCGAAGCACCATCCGCTTGTCTTTCAACGACTGGGAGCCCGACACATGCATCTCGACCGTCAACAGGCCTACGACCATCAGGCGGTGGCCGCGATGCGCTCAACGGCGAACACTTCGATGAGGTCGCCGAGCTTGATATCGTTGAAACGCTCGAACCCAATCCCGCATTCGACGCCGGCCTTCACCTCGCTCACATCGTCCTTGAAGCGGCGAAGCGATCCGATTTTCCCCTCGTAGACGACCACGTTGTCGCGCAGCAGGCGGGCTTGCGTGTCGCCGGCGCGCGTGATGCGTCCTTCGGTGACCATGCAGCCGGCTATCGTGCCGAACTTGGGCACCTTGAACGTGTCCCGCACGTCGGCCACGCCGATGCGCACTTCCTTGAACGACGGCTCGAGGAGGCCCGCCATGGCCTTCTTCATCTCGTCGGTCACGTTATAGATCACCGTATGCGGTCGGATGTCGACGCGCTCGCGCTCGGCGACGTCCTGCGCGTTTCGGTCGGGCCGGACGTTGAACCCGATGATGATCGCGTTCGACGCGGACGCGAGCAGCACGTCCGACTCGTTGATGGCGCCGACGCCGGCACGGATGACGCGGATCTTGACCTTCTCGTCCGAGAGCTTCTGCAGCGTGTCGGCCAGCACCTCCGCGGAACCCTGCACGTCGGCCTTGATGATGATCGGCAGGTCTTTGACGTTGCCCTCGGCGATCTGGGCCTGCAGCGACTCCAGCGTGAGGCGTGCGCTCTTGGCGCCGAGCGCGCGGTTCTTGGCCTGCTCTTCCCGGAATGCCGCGATCTGCCGTGCCTTCGCGGCGTCCGCCACCTGAAAGACGTCGCCCGGCTGCGGCAGGCCCGTCAACCCGAGCACTTCCACGGGCGTCGACGGACCGGCCAGTTTCGTCGGGCGCCCCCGATCGTCGATCAGCGCGCGCACGCGGCCAACAACCGGGCCGGCGATGAACGTGTCCCCGACCGCGAGCGTGCCATCCTGCACCAGGACCGTGGCAACCGGCCCTCGGCCCTTGTCCAGTTTCGCTTCGAGGACCGTGCCGGTGGCGTGTCGTTTCGGGTTGGCTTTGAGCTCGCCAATATCGCTGACGAGCAGAATCATCTCGAGCAGCAGGTCGATGTTGGTCTTCTTCTTTGCCGACACCTCGACGGTGACCGTCTTGCCGCCCCATTCTTCCGGCATCAGGTCCAGATCGGTCATCTCGCGCTTGACCCGCTCAGGATTGGCGTTCGGCTTGTCGATCTTGTTGATCGCAACAATGATCGGGACATTCGCGGCCCTCGCATGATCGATTGCCTCGCGTGTCTGCGGCATCACGCCGTCGTCGGCGGCCACGACGAGGACGACGATGTCGGTGACTTTGGCGCCGCGCGCGCGCATCAGGGTGAATGCCTCGTGCCCTGGCGTGTCGAGGAACACGATGTTCCGGCCATTGATCGTCACGTGGTAGGCGCCGATGTGCTGGGTGATGCCTCCAGCCTCGCGTTCTGCGACGCGTGCCACCCGGATGGCGTCGAGCAGGCTCGTCTTGCCGTGGTCCACATGACCCATCACGGTGACCACCGGTGCGCGGGCGACGATGTCGGTCGGGCGCGCGTCCTCGGCGCCGGTCTGCAGCAGTTCTTCCTCGAACGTCCGCAGCTGCACGTCCGCCCCGAACTCGCGCGCGAGCATCCTCGCGGTCTCGGTGTCGAGCGTGGAGTTGATCGTCATCATCAGCCGCTTCATCAGCAGCTTGCTCAGCACGTCCTTGACGCGCACGTCGAGCTTGTCGGCGAGATCTTTCACCGTCATGCCTTCGGCGAGCGTGATCGTGCGCGTGACCGGCGGCGGCGCGGCGGCAGCCATCGGTGACACCGGCCGTGGCATCGGATCACGCCTGGGCCCCGGCGCTGCCGGCCGGAACGGAGGCCGGTACTGTGGCATGCCCGGACGCTGCGGATACGGACCCGGCCGCGGTGGCATTCCGGGCGGCTGCGTGCGAACGGGCTGCGAGGGGAGCGGACGCGGTCCACCGGGCGTTTGGCGCGGCGTCGGACTCGGATACGCCGGGCGTGGCAGCATGCCTGGGCGCGGCTGCTGTTGGGCCGGCGGGCGCCCAGCCGTCGCGCCGGGCTGAGCGGCGGCGCCCGTCGAGGGCCGAGCCGCCGCAGGCGTGGCCGGGCGTTCGACCCGGGGCGCCGCCGGGCGCGGCACAACTCTGGGCGCCGGACCCGTTGGCTGCGGCGGCGTGGCCGTCGTCGGAGGCTGTTCTTCGATCCGCAGGCGAATCGTCGGTGGCACGATGCGTCCCGGCGCCGGTGGTTTTACCGCGATGGGTTCCGGCACCGTTGCGCGCGGACCCGCGGAGGCGGAGTCGACTGCAGGTTCGAGCTCCGTCGATGGTGTTTCTGCCAGAGCTTCGATCTGTGCCGCAGCCGGCGGCTCGGCGACTTGTTCACCGATTGGCGGCGCTGGGGCCTCGGCCCACGCCCACGGAGCCGACGGCTCGTCTGGCGCCTCGGGCTGGCCGACAAGCGGTGCGGCGACGGCGGGCACCGGCTTCACCGTCTTGACCAAGCGCGGAGGCGGCAGAGACGGGACGACGGGCTTCGGCGGCTCCGGCGCCTTCTTCGGCGGCGTCGGTTTCTTGCCTTTCGCGGCGGGGGTCTCGGCAAAGATGTCCCCGGTCGGCAGGACGACGCCCCGCTGTCTGGCGAGGCGCTCGACGAATTGCCGCCCGACGACCTCTTCGATCGTGCTCGATGCGCTCTTGACGTCGATCCCGTGGTCGCGCTTGAGCAGAGCGGTCACCTCCTGGCTCGTGGTGCCGAGAAGTTCCGCAACCTTGTAAATCCGGACAGTCGCCAACGGCTTACCTCGTTGTCCTCACTATCGCCAAGGACACTTGAAATCGTTGTCTTGGCCGCGGTCAGCTTTCAGTTCAGAGCGGTCAGCCTTTGCGGAAACCAGGGTGAGTGTACGTTAGTCCTCTGTGTGTTCGCGTTCGGACACCTCACCGCGCGTGGCGGCGAGGATCTTCTCCGCCGTCTTGACGCCGATGCCAGAAATCTCCGACAGCTGCTCGACGGTTGCGGCGGCAACGGCTTCGCTCGTCGCGAATCCGGCATCGATCAGCTTGCGCACCGTTTTCTCGCCGATGCCGGACAGTGAGTAGGGGAGCGGCGCATCGCTCGCGATCTCGGTTTCCACTTCGAGGGTCTCGGGGTTTTCCGCGGCGGCTTCGAGACCCTCGAACTGCGCTTCGACCTCGCGACGCTGCTCTTCCTCGCTCTTGATGTCGATGCGCCACCCGGTCAGCTTGGCGGCGAGTCGAACATTCTGCCCCTTCTTGCCGATCGCCAGCGAAAGCTGCTTGTCCTCGACGACCACTTCCATGACCCGATCGCGGTCGTCGACGATCGACACGCGCTGGATCTTCGCGGGGCTGAGCGCGTTCGTCACGAACATAATCGGATCGTCTGACCAATCCACGATGTCGATCTTTTCGCCGCGCAGCTCGCGGATGATGGCCTGCACGCGGGTGCCTTTCATGCCGACGCAGGCGCCCACGGGATCCACGTCGCGGTCGCGGGAGAACACCGCCACCTTGGCGCGATCGCCCGCCTCGCGAACAGCGCCGCGGATCACGACGGTGCCGTCGTAGACCTCGGGCACTTCCTGCTCGAACAGCTTGATGAGGAGCGCGGGGTCTGTGCGCGACAGCACGATCTGCGGCCCCTTGGCGCTCCGGTTGACCCCCTTGATCACGGTGCGGACGCGCTCCTGTGGCGCGTAGCTTTCGGCGCGCGACTGCTCCTTGCGCGGCAGGACGGCTTCGATCCGGCCGATTTCGATGATGATGTCGCCGTTCTCGAACCGCTTCACCGTGCCGTTGACGACTTCGCCGACGCGCTGGTTGTACTCGGCGAAGATGTTCTCGCGCTCGGCTTCCCTGACTTTCTGGAAGATGACCTGCTTGGCCGTCTGCGCCGCAATCCGGCCGAGCACCTCCGTCGGCTTCGGGAACTCCATCTCGTCGCTGATCTCGATGCCGTTCGCCACTTCTTCGCCGTACAGCGGGCGGTACATATCGCGCGCTTCGGTGAGCGAGATTTCCGTCGCTGGATTGGCGACGTCCTCGACGACCGTCTTCAGCGCGAAGAGGTCGACCTGTCCCGTTTCGGTGTTGAACCGCGTCTTCAGGTTTTCGCCGGTCTTGTAGTACTTGCGCGACGCCGTTGCGACCGCCTCCTCGATCGCGCTGATGACAACATCGGGCTCGATACCCTTCTCTTTGGCGAGTGCTTCGATCGTTTGCTGTAGCGGGTTCGACATGACCTAGAATTCCACTTCGAGATTCGCGCGCGTAATGGTCGACACCGGCACGCGGTGACGCCGGCCATCTTCTCCCTCAATCACGACCGTCTCGCCGTCGGTGCCGCCCAGCCGCCCCTTGAAATACGTCTGGCCGTCTACCGGAGCAGCCATCACGATTTTCGCGCGGCGGCCCGCAAATCGCCGATAGTCGTCGAGCTGGCGCAGCGCCCGATCGAGTCCCGGCGACGAGACTTCAAGCACGTACGCTGTCGGGACGACCTCCTCGACGTCGAGGAGGGCGCTGAGGTCCCGACTGACACTGGCACAGTCCTCGACGCTCACGCTCTCGTCCGCGGTGGCCGAGGGTCCCGGCCGGTCGATCTGGATTCGCAGAATCATGCCCTGTGCTTCGCGCCGGAACTGGACCTCGAAGATGTCGAGGCCGTAGCCCTGCGCGACCCGCGAGGCCACCGCGCGAACCCGTTCGACGATGTCCGCTTGGCGAGGCATGGGCGGTCGAATCCGTGGCCCAAAACTAAAAAAGTGGGCAGATGCCCACTTCGGTCCTACACTCAGGGTCCGAACAAAAGATTATAGCACACGAACAACAGCGAACCGCTGCCTCAAACCGCCGGCAGTGGGTCGGTTTCAAAAAACTCAGCAAGCCAGCCGGACGGGAAGGCTAAAACTTCAGGTCGAGGGGCCGCGCGATCAGGTCGTACGCGCGGGCGCCAACAATCTCGACCTCGACGAAATCCCCCCCGCGGTAGGCGGCCGGATCGCACTCGGTAAGGTAGACACCCCCGTCAATGTCGGGGGCCTGCGTCGACAGACGCCCCCGCAGGACCAGCTCGTGCTCCCCCGACGGCCCATCGATGAGCAGGCGGACGCGCTCGCCGACCCGGGCGCGCTGCCGGCGGCGGACGAGCTGCTTCTGCAGGCTCATGACGCGTCGACGCCGCGTGGCTTTCTGGACCGTGGGTACGTCGTCGGCGAGGCCGAATGCCGACGTGCCTTCCTCGTGCGAGTAGGTGAAGACGCCAGCGTGGTCGAACTCCTGCCGGGCGATGAAGCGGCAAAGCTCGTCCACGTCCGCGTCGCTCTCCCCGGGAAACCCGACGATAAACGTTGTCCGTAGAGCCACCCCAGGCACTCGCTCGCGAATCCGGGCGAGCAAGCGGTCGTAATGCTCTTCGGTGCCCGGCCGTTTCATTCGCTTCAGCACCCTGTTCGAGGCGTGCTGGAGCGGAAGGTCGACATACTTGCAAACCTTCTCGCACTCGTCCATCGCGGCGAGCGTGTCGTCGCTAATTGTGGTCGGATAGAGATAGAGCAGCCGAATCCATTCGAGACCGTCGATCGCATTCAGACTCCGAAGCAGCCGCGCGAGCGCGCCCCGTTCGCCTCGATCGTTGCCGTAAAAGGTGGTGTCCTGCGAGATCAGGATCAGTTCCTTGACGCCCCGGCCGGCGAGCAGGCGCGCCTCCTCCGCGATCGAGCCTGATGACCGGCTGCGATACGCCCCGCGCAGTGTCGGAATAATGCAGAACGCGCACGTGTAGTCGCAGCCCTCGGCGATCTTGATGTAGGCGTAGTGCTTCGGCGTGGCCAGCACGCGAGGCGTGTCGACGTCGTAGAGGTAGCTGGGACGGCTTGCTGGGCCGGCAGGGCTGATTGGGCTGATGGGGCCGGTCGGGCTGGTCGGGCGGGTGGGGCTGATGGGGCTGGTATAGAAGGTCAGCGGCGCGATCTTCGTTCGCGGCGCTCCCACTATGGCGCTCACGATGCCGGGAACCTCGCCCGTACCCAGGACCGCGTCGATTTCCGGGATCTCCGCCAGCAGGTCGTGGCGGTAGCGTTCGGCCAGACATCCGGTGACGATCAACCGTTTGCACGTGCCATCCTTCTTGCGCTCGGCCATCTCGAGGATAGCGTCGACGGACTCCTTCTTCGCCGAGTCGATGAACGCGCACGTGTTGACGACGAGGACCTCGGCCGTCGACGGATCCTGGGTGAGCTCGTGGCCGCTCTGCAGCGCCAGACCGAGCATCACCTCGGAGTCGACGAGGTTCTTCGGGCATCCCAGCGAAATCAGACCAATCTTCAAGACGTGCCTCGGCTTCCGTGTCGAACGTCCCTAAGCACCCCAGCACCTAAGCACCTAAGCACCCAAGCACCTGTTCAGGGGTACAGCCGGTAGAGCATCCGCGGGAACGGAATTGTCTCGCGAACGTGTTCGAGCTTGCAGATCCACGAGACGACCCGCTCGATGCCCATGCCGAACCCTCCGTGGGGCACCGTGCCGTAGCGGCGGAGGTCGACGTACCAGTCGAAGGCGTCCTGCGGCAGGTCGTGCTCCTTGAGGCGTTGCTGCAGGACATCGAGGTCGGCGAGACGTTCGCCGCCGCCGATAATCTCGCCGTACCCTTCCGGCGCCAGCACGTCCACGCCGAGGGCCAGATCTGGTCGCTGCGGGTCTGGCTTCATGTAGAAGGCCTTCACCGCGGCAGGAAAGCGATGAACCATCACGGGGCGGTCGGACAGCGCCGAGAGGGCGGTCTCGTCCGGACCGCCGAAGTCGCCGCCCCACTGGATGGGCAGCCCCTGCGCCTGCAACGTCTTGACGGCATCGTCGTAGCTGAGGCGCGGGAATGGCCGCTGGACGCTTTCCAGCTTGCTGGTGTCCCGCTCGAGCGCGGCCAGTTCATGGCGGCGCTTGTCCAAGACACGCGCTACAAGGGAGACAACCAGATCCTCCGCCAGGTTCATCACATCGTCGAGGCCGGCGTACGCCACTTCCGGCTCGACCATCCAGAACTCGGTCAGGTGTCGCCGCGTCTTCGACCTCTCGGCCCGGAAGGTCGGCCCAAACGAGTACACGCGACCGAGCGCCATCGCGGTCGCCTCCACATACAGCTGTCCGCTCTGGGTGAGGTACGCCTTCTGATCGTCGAAGTACTCGACGGGGAACAGCGTGGTCGTACCTTCGCACGCGGCTGGGGTGAAGATCGGCGTGTCGGTGAGGATGAACCCGTGTGTGTTGAAGAAGTCGCGCACGGCGTTGACGACCTCGTGCCGGACACGCAGGATGGCCTGCTGCCGCTCGCTTCTGATCCACAAGTGCCGTCGATCGAGCAGGTAGTCGACGCCGTGCTCCTTCGGGGTCACCGGGTACTCGTGAGACGGACCGACAACCTCCAGGTGCTTGACGTCGATTTCGAAGCCGCTCGGCGCGCGCGTGTCCGCGCGGGCTGTGCCCGTGACAATCACCGAGGTTTCCTGGCCCAGGTGATCGGCCGCATGGAACATCTCGTCGCCGACGGCCGCCTTCGACATGACCGCCTGAATGAACCCCGAGCCGTCGCGCACGGTCAGAAAGTGAATCTTCCCGCTCGAGCGGCGATTGTGCAGCCAGCCCTTGATGGCAACTTCTTGCCCTTCGTGCTTGGCGACGTCTTCTATGTACACCTGCATAAGCGATTGTCTGTCGCCCTCCGGCCCCAGACGCGCGAGGGTCAGTGTGCGAGAAGCGTTTCCATTTGCTCGCGCGCGCTGCGGGCGCGCTGCAGCACCTGCTTGGCAGGCCCCTTCGACGCGACTTCGAGGACCAGCGGTCCCTCGTACCCGACTTTCTGAATGGCGATCAGGGCGCCCGCCCAGTCAATGGTGCCCTCAAACGGTACCAGATGCTCGTCGGAGCGTCCGCCGTTGTCGTGCACGTGGGTCGTGATCAGGTGCTCGGACACCGTTTCCACGGCCTCGATGAGATCCCCGTCCAGGTGCGCGTGGCCGAAGTCCAGACAAATGCCGACCCGTTCGGCCTCGAGGACCTGCTCGACGAAATGGACCAACGAGCCGGCGCGCGACAGCTCGTTCGGAATGATCTCGATCGCGACCCGGACACCCAGCGGATCCGCCAGCTCTTGCAGCCGCTCGACGCTGCGCCGGGCGGCGTCCCGGCTGTTGTCGCCAGGCGAGGGCTGCGCGGTTCGCGGCAGACCCAAGTGCACCACGAACACGCAGAACGGGATGCGGCGGGCGATCTGCAGGGCCAGCTCGGCCTCGCCGAGCGCGCGCGTTCTGCTGGCCTCGTCCGCGCTCGCCAGCGTCAACGCAGGACCCCAGCGTCCGTTCAGGAAACTTTCGCTGATCGGCGCATGCACGCCGTGCAGCATCAGGCCCGCCTCGGCGAGCCACTGCTGCAGGTCCGCCACGGCCGCCGGGTTGTGGTAGTCGAAATGCGTCTGGGTGGCAAACACCTCGACGGTTTCGAACCCGTGGGCGCCAATCTCGAGCAGATGCTCGCGACCGAGTCGCTGGTGATGGTACAGGTGCGTCGAGACTCCGAACGGGCGCTTGCCAGCCACAAAGCGAACCTCTCATTCTATCGCAGCTCTGCGAGGTGAGCCGCGAGGAGCGTGCGGAGCCGAACGAACCGCGGATACCGGGCGAGGCTGGTCCTCGCGTAGCGGAGCGTCCGTGGGATGTACTGGATGTAGACCGGATTGCCGCGCGCTGTCGTCTGATACCCAAAAGTCCCGAGCGCCTTCAAGTTGCGCTGGAGCGCCATCAGGTCGAACCGCCGCCGGAACTCGATCGGATCGCGTCCGCCTTTGAGTGCCAGAAAATACGCACACAGATCCTCGAGCTCGCGATCCGTCAGATCGACATACGAATCGCGCAGCAGCGAGGCCACATCGTAGGTGTCTGGTCCGAGTCTGGCGTCTTGAAAATCAATCACGTACAGGCTGCCGCCGCGCAGCATCAGATTTCGGCTGTGGTAGTCGCGATGGCACAGCACGCGGGGCTCCGACGCAAGCTCCTGAGCCATCGCGAGCCACTCCTCCTTGAGCGCCTGGCGTTCCGCCCAGGACAGCGTGCCGCCGTGGTAGGCCTCAAGGAAGTGGCGGACGAAAAAGTCGAGCTCCCACGTCAGCTTCTCGACGTCGAACGCCAGCCCATACGGCAGGTAGCGGTCAGAAGCCAGCTCCGCCCCTCGGCGCTGAAGAAGGTCGATAAAGCGGACGGCCTGGCGATAGAGTGCGGCGTGCTCTGTAGCGCTGGCCGCGCCCAGGTGTGCCTGCAGCGTCACATCGCCGAGATCCTGCAGGGCGACGATCCCCTCCGGATCAGAGTGTCCAAGAATGGCGGGCACCGGCAGCGGCACCTCGCGGAGCAGGGCCTCGACGTTCGCAAAGGGAAGCGAGCGGAACTCGATCGGACCAGCATGCAGTGCGAGCACGATCGACTCGTCCTCTGAGAAGATGACGCGGAAATACCGTCGGTCGGAAGCGTCGCCAGTCAGTGGGACAACCCGTGGCCGGCGTGCCATGAGATCCGCACCGCGCAGGTAGCCCTCGATGCGCTCGAGCAGGTCATGGCTGTCGGGTGTGTGCTGGCTTGTCATCGCCTGTGTCCCGTCCCGGTGACTGGTTCCATGATTCCCGGGCGGGGCATCCCCGCCTGACTTCGTTGCCCGTCGCTTGCTAATCAACCCCGAAGGGCGTCCCGATGGTGCGCCCATCCTCAGTGCGCACCAGGATTGACTGTCGGTACACGCTGCCGGGAGGAACGCGGACGCCATCGGTCAGAATGCACTGGTCGAGGACTGAGCGCTCCCCGACCTCCACATCGTCCCAGACAATTGATCGGCGCACGGCAGAGGTGGGGTGGACACTGACACGAGAGCCGCGGGGCCAGCGATCGCTCGGGTCGGAGAATGCGAGAGACGTCCTCCAGTAGTCGGGAATCGTACCGATGTCCCAGAACCTGGCGTCGCACACGTGCCCCCGAATGCTGCCGGGCCGCCCCTCTATCAACCGATCGAACACGCCGCCGATCGAAGTCGCTGCAGATCCAGGCACCACGGTCGCGAACGCTTCGGCCTCCACCACCTGAACGCCGATGAAGTGATACGAGGGCTCCGACGCCCCTCGCGGCACAAACCCGCGTACCACGCCGTCCCCGCCCAGCAGGACGCCGCCGTAGCGAAGTGGCTCGGTGTTCCGAACGAGCGCCAGCGTGACCAGGGCGCCCGACGAACCGTGAGCCGAGCGGATGTCGCTCAGAAGGAGATCGGTCAACGTGTCGCCGTTGATGAGAAAAAACGTGTCGGCTCCGAGAATGGGCTGCGCCTGGCGTGGGCCGCCGGCGGTGCCCAACACGGCCGGCTGCTCCCAGGAATACCGAACGCGGGCACCGAGATCGGTGCCGTCTCCGACCACAGCGGTCACGGTGGGCGGAAGGTGATGCAGGTTGAGGACCATGTCGGTGACGCCCTGGCTGGCGAGCCCCCGGATGATGCGCCGCACCACCGGCTCGCCGGCGACGGGAATGGCAGGCTTCGCCCGAACCGAGGTGAGCGGCTGGAGGCGAGTGCCGAGTCCGGCCGTCAGCACGATGGCATGAGTGAGCGGGGCCACCAGGGTGCTCAGGACCTATCGAACAGCATGTCGGTCGCGGGCCTTCCGTGCCGCTGGCAGTGCTGTACGAACAGCGATCGGTAGGAATCGATCAGGTAGTGCTCTGGCCCGAGCCCGAGCGCCCTGGCAGCCGCATCGATGCCATGGTCGCTGCCCTCGAGCTCGACAAACGCGCCAACCGGCGTTTCGTCCACGGCGACGACCACGCCCGGGAGCTGGAACTCCTCGCGGTACTTCTCGTACCGAAACCACACCCGAAAGCCCAGCTCTTCGAGAATCCGCAGCAGGAGCGGAGCGTCGCCGACCAGGGTTTCGATCTCGTGGCGCACCTTCGTGCGCGAGGGCTGGACCGGCCCTTTGAACGTCACGAGACTCTGTTCCGACTCGACGCGGACGCGCAATGCGCAGCGTCGATCGCGAAGACTGCCCTCGGTGGTGTCGAGAAGTACGTCTGCCTGCAGGCGGCGGCCCCGCAACGGCGACGCACCGGCTCCCCGCACGGCGGCGCGCGCCGCTTCCGGGCTGTCAAAACGAAGCTTGACTTCGCGTTCGAGCATGGCGGCCATCATGTGGCACGGACGCGAAACGAGCAGCAGGAGAGCGCGGGGGCGCCCACTCCTTTACCCACGATCAACACTTTCATCGTGCTTCCAAGGCCCCCCGGCATCAGGAGCGTCTTCAGCGCCAGTCGCTGCCGCCCATCGAGTGTCTCGAGGCGACCGGAAACCAATCCCATCAGAAAGTACGTCTGGTCGAGGAAAGCGAGGGTCGTGAGCCCCTGCTGCTCGGCCGCGGTCCGCAGGCTCGTGAAGTCGACGTGGGCGGTGATGTCCTGTTCACCGGG
Organism: Vicinamibacteria bacterium; assembly: GCA_041485305.1. Classification (GTDB taxonomy): domain Bacteria; phylum Acidobacteriota; class Vicinamibacteria; order Vicinamibacterales; family CAVVIG01; genus JBGPJH01. The sequence continues at coordinate 15,912 of JBGPJH010000022.1, forward strand.
ATACCGCAGCCACGGCGCGTCGGTCACCGGACATTCCGTGCCTTCGGACACGTGCCGCGAGAACGTGGTCAGCGTCCCGGCAGAGTGAGCAGCCGAGTACAGATCGACGGCGTCGTGGCCGTAGTCGACCAGGATCATGAACCCGCTCCGCAGGCGTAAGGCGGCGTCCTGAACCCAGTCGACCGCCCGCAGATTGACTTCGGCTCGCCAACCTGGCGGGAGAGCCACGCCCTGCCGAGCCAGGTAGTCCGCCAATGCCGGCGTCGAAGGCGGGCCTTCGCGGGTCGCCAGCGTGCGACCGTCGGAGATCACGTAGATCTCGCGTAGGCCGGCCTCGCGCATCACCACCTGATGAACCGGCATCGCGTCGAAGAGCTCGTTTGCCAGCAGGACGCCCACGAAGGTCTCTGGGAGGGAAGACGATGAGGTTGTCAAGCGGTCGGCGACCTCTTCCAGCGTGGCGGCCTGCGCCTCGCGCGCGGCGGCGCTCGTTTCGACCAGATGTAGTCGAGTGCGCGTGTAGACCGCCGGGTGCCGGGCTCGGAGCGCCCGCAGAATGTCGGTGGCCAGGCGACCGTTCCCAGCGCCCGCCTCGACAAGATCGAAGCGGGGACCCACGAACCCGGCCATCTCGGCGATCTGCTCCGCCAGCAGCTCGCCAAAGATCGGCCCGACGTCGACGCTGGTGAAGAAATCCCCTTCGCGCCCGGAACGCTGGACGGCGCGCGCGTAGTAACCGAGCTGGGGATGGTAGAGCGCGAGGTCCATGAACGCGGCGACCGTCATCGGGCCGCGTTCATGGATCAGATCGGCAATCGTCGCCTATTCCTTCTTGACCGTGACGAACACCTCGCCGTCGCTGCGCCACACGAGGATGCGCGCGATGCGCCCGGCCGCCACCTTCTGCAGCTCGCGTCCCGCGCCGGCGGCGTTAGACACCGGCTGGCCGTTCACCGACATGATGACGTCCCCTTGTCGGAGCGCGCCCGCCGACGGTCCATTCGGGTCCACATCGGTGATTAAGGCACCGGTTTGGCCCGACGGCAGCTGCAGTCGCCGTGCCATTTGGGGCGAGACGTTGCTGAGCGTCAGGCCGAAGCTGTCCTGGCCCTGTTCTTCTGGCGGCTGCTGCTCGCGGCTGGCCTGGCGTCCACGCTCCGCTTCCAGATCGAGCTCCTCGACGGTTGGGCGCAGCGTCTGCTCCTTGCCGCCTCTCATGACTTTGACGGCGATAGCCGTGCCAGGCTTGGTGGCGGTGACCAGTTTCTGAAGATCCGTCGTGTTGTTCACCGGTCGACCGTTGTACTCGGTGATGACGTCTCCGGGCTTGATACCGGCCTTGTCGGCCGCGCCGCCCGGCGCGACGCTGGACACGAGCGCCCCCGACCGCGATTTGAGCCCGAAATCCTGGTAGCCGTCGCGCGGCACGTTCACCATCTGCAGGCCGATTCGGCCGCGAGTGACCTTTCCGGTGTGAAGCTGCGGAAGCAGGTCCCGGACCGTGTTGATGGGGACGGCAAAGCCGATCCCGATATTCCCTTCCGTTCGCGCGTTCGTGAAGATCATCGTGTTGATGCCGATCACCTCGCCCCGGAGGTTGAGGAGCGGCCCTCCGGAGTTGCCCGGGTTGATGGCGGCATCGGTCTGGATCATCTCGTTGGTGCGACCCTCGCTCAAGAACGGCCGCTGCACGGCGCTGATCACCCCCACGGTCACCGTCCATCCCTGATTGAAGGGATTGCCGATAGCCATCACCCAGTCGCCGGCCGCCATCTGCGACGAGTCTCCGAACTTGGCATCGGGCAGCGCGTGATTCGGCTTCTCGGTCAGCTGAATGAGCGCGCTGTCGGTGAGCCCGTCGCGCCCGATGAGCTTGGCCTGATACGTGTGATCGTCGTCTTCACCGAACAGCGAGACTTCAATCTTCGTCGCCCCGTCGATGACGTGGTTGTTCGTGAGGATCAGCCCATCCTTGCTGATGATGAACCCGGTTCCGGCTGCCACCGTCGTCTGTTCGCGGCGACGTGGCGTCCGGCCGCGCCCCTGCCCCTGTCCGGGCGCTTGCCCTTGCGCGCCATCCTGGTCGTCGCGGTCCTTGTCCCCCGGCTGATTGAAGAATCGGTGGAAAAAATCCTCAGGGCTGCCGCCGCCGCCGCCACCGAAGAAGTCTGAGAGGTCCTGTCCCCGCTGCTTCGACTCGGTCCGGATGTTCACCACGATGGGCTGTTGAGCCTTGGCGATGTTGCGAAACGTCTGCGCGTCAATCGGTCCGGTGATCGGGGCGCTGTTCTGAGCGGGCGGCGTGAACAATGACTGCGCCGACGAAGCGGGCGTCAGGTCCAGGCGCGACGCGATAACCATACCGACGGCGACCGACGACACGGCGATCAATGCTGCGTAGAAAAGCGTCGTCTTGCGAGTTGACATCGTTCCTCCGTCCTTCCCTTACGCGAGAGCCACAATTTCCGTCTGCAGCGGGCCCGTGACTGGCGCGTCGTGTGCGCCCAACACCATGTTGATTTCCGAGCGGACGCCGAAGTCGGAAAAGTACACACCGGGTTCGATCGTGAAGCCGCTGCCGGCGAGCAGTCGGCGATCGTCGTGCGTTTCGTAGTCGTCCATGTTGACGCCGTTGCCGTGAACGGCCGTGTCTCCCAGGCTGTGTCCGGTCCGATGCAGGATGTGGTCGCCGTACCCGGCACCGCGCAGCACGTCCGAGGCGGCGCGGTCGACCTCCCATCCGCGAATCGGCCGGCCGGCATGAGCAGCCTGCTGCACCAACTCGATCGCGGCATCGCGGGCCCCGACGACCGCCTCGAACGCCCGGACAAAACGGTCCGGCACGTGCGCACCGGCATAGCCCACCCATGTGATATCCGCGAACACCGCGCCGGCCCGGTCGAGTTTACCCCACAGATCCAGCAGCACGAGGCCTCCGGACTCGATGCGACGCGACGCGGACTCGGTCGGGAGATAGTGAGGGTTGCCGCTGTTCTCGGCGGCCGACACGTTGGGCGCCGCGTCGCTCACCAGCCCTTCTTCCTCGAACCACCGTGCCATTATCTGCTGGATGTCGTACTCGCTGGTCGCAATCCGGTCGCGCGTTCGCCGCGCGACGACCTCGAAGGCGCGATCTTTGATTCGGTACAGTTTCTCCGACGCCGATTGGTGACTGGCAATCTCCGCCTCGTGCCAGACTGCCACGAACTGCTGGACCAGATCCCCTGACGAGACCACTTCCACGCCAAACTGGCGAATCAGCTCGATGGTGCCCGCGTCCACTCGTGCGACGTACGGAATCGCGCAGCCAGGCGAGTACTCCATCGCCACGCGCCGGACCCCCGACACCAGTCGGCGGAGCCCGGCTTCGAGTTGTTCGC
>JBGPJH010000023.1:0-19218 GCA_041485305.1 Vicinamibacteria bacterium
CCCTGTCCCCCGAGCTCGCTCCGGGCGACAGCCTCGCGGTGAACGGCGTCTGCCTGACCGTCACGCTCGCGGCTGGGTTGGAGATCCTCGCGGACGTCGGCCCGGAAACCTTGCGCGTGACCACACTCGGGACGCTCACCAGGGACACACTGGTGAACCTGGAGCGCCCCCTCCGCGCCGACAGCCGTGTTGGCGGTCATTTCGTGCAGGGGCATGTCGACGCGATCGGCCGCCTCGAAGAGCATCGCGCGGAGGCGGATTTCTCCTGGCTCACCGTTGCCTTTCCGCCCCATCTCGCGCCGTACATCGTGCACAAAGGGTCCATTGCCCTCGACGGTATCAGCCTGACCGTCGCCGCTCTCGGGTCGGACCGATTCGATGTGCAGATCGTGCCGTACACGCTCGAGCACACGAATCTGAAACAGGCCCGCGTTCACAGCCGTGTGAACCTCGAATGTGACATGCTTGGCAAGTACGTGGCGCGTGCGGTCGAGCTCGCGGGTCTTTCGCAGCGCCCGATTCGTGCGGGAGAAGGTACACCGGTATGAACAAGAAGATGGAAATCGCTAAAGGCGCGCGCCGAAAGCCGGGGCACTTTGCCCGAATCGAAGATGCGATCGACGCGTTTCGCGTGGGCCGCATGATCATTGTCGTCGACGACGAAGACCGTGAAAATGAAGGCGACCTGACGATTGCGGCGGAAAAAGTGACACCTGCTGCGATCAACTTCATGGCACGGTATGGCCGCGGGCTGGTCTGTTTGTCGATGACCCCCGATCGGCTCGATGAGCTCGACATCCCGCTCATGGTCTCGCAGAATACGTCTCGGTTCGAGACCGCCTTCTGCGTGCCAATCGAGGCGAAGGGCCGCACGACGACAGGGATCTCCGCCGCCGACCGGGCGACGACGGTGCTGACCGCGCTCGACCCATCGGCCAAGCCGTCAGATTTCGCGCGTCCCGGCCACATGTTTCCGCTTCGGTCGCGGAGCGGCGGCGTAATGGAGCGAGCTGGCCAGACGGAGGCTGCCGTCGATCTCGCGCGCATCGCGGGCTTGTACCCGGCCGGCGTCATCTGTGAAATCATGAACGAGGACGGCACGATGGCCCGCGTGCCGGAGCTCGCGAAATTTGCCAAGAAGCACGGCCTCCTGATGATCACTATTGCAGACTTGATCAAATACCGCATCCGCACCGAGTCCCTGGTCAAACGCATCGCGTCCGCGAAACTGCCGACGGCTTTCGGCGAATTCGATATCCATGTCTTCGAAAACCAGCTCGACCACCAGGAGCACGTCGCGCTCGTGCGGGGCGAGGTCGGGGACGGCAAGGACATCATGGTGCGCGTTCACTCGTCTTGCCTCACCGGCGACGTGCTCCACTCGATCCGGTGCGACTGCGGTGCGCAGCTGGATGCGGCGATGGAGCGCATTTCAGCTGAGACCAGCGGCGTACTCCTCTATCTGAATCAAGAGGGTCGCGGCATTGGCCTGGGCAACAAGATTCGCGCCTACGAACTGCAGGACGAAGGGTTCGACACGGTCGAGGCGAACGAGCGCCTGGGCTTCAAGGCCGATCAGCGCGACTATGGCATCGGCGTGCAGATCTTGCGAGAGCTTGGCATCCGGTCGATGCGGCTCCTGAGCAACAATCCACGGAAGCTGGTGGGCATTCAGGGCTACGGCCTGTCGGTCAGCGAGTGGCTGCCGCTCGAGATTCCGGCTTCCGAGTCCACGCGCCGGTATTTGAAGACAAAGAAGGAAAAGCTCGGGCACAAGCTGTCGAGCGTTTGACACCTTTCGACCTCGTCCACTACGATAAGGGTTTGCGCTAGAAAGGGTTAGCCACGCTCGTGTTGCCGCGGCCGCGATGAGCGCGCCAAAAAGCCGCACCGCGCGGATCCCCTCGGCCTCATCATCCCGGGCCGCGGTCCCCGAGTGGGAAGAGCGTTGAGCATGTTCGAGTCCCTCAGTACACGCCTCCAGGACGTGTTCAAGACCCTCCGCGGGGAGGGGCGGCTGACGCCCGAGAACATCGAAGCGGCCCTGCGCGAGATTCGTCTCGCGTTGCTCGAAGCCGACGTCAACTTCAAGGTCGCGAAGGCGTTTATCGACCGCGTCCGAGATCGGGCCATGGGGCAGGACGTGCTCCGCAGCCTCTCGCCGTCGCAGCAGGTCGTCAAAATCGTCCGCGACGAGATGCTGGCCCTCTTCGGCGATGTCGAAGGTGGGCTGACGCCAACGAACCGACGTCCGCGCGTGATCCTCTTGGTCGGGCTGCAGGGCGCCGGTAAGACGACGACGGCCGGGAAGCTGGCCAAGTGGCTGATTGGGCAGGGGCGGCATCCTCTGCTGGTCTCCACCGACGTGAAGCGGCCGGCGGCCATTCAGCAACTGAACGTCGTCGCCCGGCAGGCGGCCGTTCGAGTGCACGACCCGGCGGGGCAGGTCGACCCTGTCGCCCGCGCCGGGGGCGCGGTGGAAGAGGCGAAGAACCTCGGCTTCGATGTCGTCATCGTGGACTCCGCCGGTCGACTGCATGTCGATGACGATCTGATGAACGAGCTGGCCGCCATCAAGGAGGCGATCGACCCGTCCGACCTGCTGTATGTCGCGGACGCGATGACGGGGCAGGATGCGATCAAGAGCGCCGGCGAGTTCAACCGGCGTGTCGGCGTCACCGGCGTGGTGCTAACCAAGTTGGATGGCGATGCGCGGGGAGGAGCGGCGCTCTCGGTGGTGTCGGTCGTCGGCGTACCGATCGCGTTTGTGGGCAGCGGTGAGCGGCTGGAAGATCTCGAGCCGTTCCACCCCGAGCGCGTCGTGTCCCGCGTCTTGGGGATGGGCGACGTGCTCTCGCTGATCGAGCGGGCGGAAGCGGCCATCGACCGGCAGCAAGCGGAGCAGCTTGAAGGCAAGATCCGCGCGAACGAGTTCACGCTCGAGGATTTCCGGGAACAGTTGAGGACGATCCGGAAGATGGGTCCGCTCGATCAGATCCTCGGGATGCTGCCCGGGATGAGCAGCATCAAGGCTCTGGCCGACAACAAGCCAGACGAGAAGCAGATGTCTCGCGTCGAGGCGATCATCGGCTCGATGACCCCCGAGGAGCGTCGTAAGCAGCACATCATCAACGGGAGCCGCCGCAAGCGCATCGCCAAGGGCAGCGGCACGTCGGTTGAGGAAGTGAACCGACTACTGAAGCAGTTCGTGCAGATGCAGAAGATGTTGAAGTCGCTCGGCGGGATGGCCGGGCTTGCGGGCGGCGGCAAGCAGGCGCGTCGGAAAGCCGTGCAGATGCTTCGAGCTCGCCGGTAAGGGCCCAAAGGCCGCTTGGGGCCGCCGGCCAGAACGCGGCCCATCGTGTGTCGTCAGCTGCTGCGCTGACGCGGGAGTGAGGGTGATCGGTCCCGCGGACTCGGATATGCGCAGCGTTCCAGGGGCAGCAGGACCGAGCCTTGTGCCCCGAGCAGGAGAGTGTCTATGGTCGCGATTCGCTTGCGCCGGGGCGGTTCCAAGAAACGCCCGTTCTTTCGCATCGTCGTCACCGATTCGCGCAGCGCGCGCGACAGCAGCTTTGTCGAGATTCTGGGCTATTACAACCCGCGCTCCAAGCCGGCGGTGGTCAAGGTGGACAAGGAGCGGGTGGACTACTGGATGAAGAACGGGGCGCAGCCATCGGATTCGGTGCGGACGTTGATCGCGCGCCATCTCACCGCACCTGCGCCGGCCCCTGCCCCTGCGACTGCGACTGCGACTGCTGAAGGTACAACGTGAGTACCGTCCGAGACGTCATCGAGGTGCTGGCGCGGGCGCTGACCGATCGGCCCGACGAGGTGCGGGTTGTGGAGTCCGAGCACGGAGGTACCACGCTTGTCGAGCTGTACGTGGCAGCAGGCGAGCTCGGCCGTGTCATCGGTAAGCAGGGGCGCACGGCAGCCGCGCTGCGGACGCTGGCATCGACCGCCGGCGAGAAGGAAGGCAGAAAGGTCACGCTCGAGATCCGCGACGGTCAGCCGTGAACTGGGACGAGTTGGCGCTTGTCGGGCGGGTCGCGCGCGCACATGGCATCCGCGGCCAAGTTGTCGTCGATGTCGAAACCGACTTTCCCCGGCAGCGGTTCCTGCCGGGCGCGGAGCTGTTCGTGAGCCGGCTAGGCGGCGTCGAGGCGCTGAAAGTCACCACCGTTCGGTTTCAGCAGGAGCGACCGGTGCTCGGCTTCTCCGGTATCGATACCATGAATGCGGCGAGCGCGTTATCGGGTTTGGAGTTGCGCGTGAGGCTCGAATCGCTCGCGCCGCTCCCGCCCGGCACGTTCTATCGGCACGACCTGGTGGGCTGTGTCGTTGTGACCACCGACGGCGCCCGCGTCGGCGTCGTCCAGGGGGTGGAAGGCACGATGAGCGGTAGTCGGCTCGTGGTCGGCACGGCGCGCGGGGATCTGCTGGTGCCGCTGGCGGCGGAAATCTGCACGAGCGTCGATCTGGGCGCCAAGAGGGTTGTCATCGCGCCGCCCGAGGGGTTGTTGGAGTTGAACGACCGGCGCGCCTAGCGCCGAGTCGCCCAGGCGCGAGCCACGCGATGCGGTTTGACATCGTCACGATCTTTCCGGCGATGATCGAGCACGCGCTGCGCGCCGGGATCGTCGGCCGCGCCATTGAACACGGCACGCTCCAGGTCAGGGTGCGCGACCTCCGGGACTTCACCACCGACCGGCATCGTGTGGTCGACGATGTGCGGTATGGTGGCGGGCCGGGCATGGTGCTGAAGCCCGAGCCCCTGTTGCGGGCGGTGGAGGCTATCGAGCGGGAGAGCGAGTGTCGACCGCTGGTGATCCTCACCTCGCCCCAGGGGGCGCGCCTCGGACAGGAAACGGTGCGGCGATTGAGCCGGCAGCCGCACCTTCTGGTGCTGTGCGGTCGGTACGAAGGGGTGGACGAACGAGTCCGGTCCCGCGTCGACGAAGAGATTTCGATTGGCGACTACGTGCTGAGCGGCGGCGAGCTGCCGGCCCTGGTCATTGTCGATGCCGTCGCCCGCTTGGTGCCGGGCGTCGTGGGCGACGAGCAGTCGGTTGCCGAGGACTCGTTCAGTCGGGGGCTGCTCGACTTCCCCCAGTACACACGACCGGCGGCGTTGGCTGGAGGTGACGACCACCTCGCGCTCGTGGTACCCGACGTGCTGTTGTCGGGCAACCACCGTGCGATCCGGCGGTGGCGAAAACGAGAATCGCTGATGCGCACGCTCGAGCGCCGGCCTGACCTGCTGGCGACAGCGGTGCTCGACGAAGAGGAGCAGGAGATTCTGCGCGAGCTGCTGGCGGAGCGCACGGAACAATAGGTCGGGCCCCGGCGGCCCCGCCGCAAAAGGGAGTGAGTGAAATGGGCGCCATGGAGTTGGTAGAGACCGCACAGTTGGTGGACCGTCCGGCGATGAAATCCGGCGATACCGTCCGCGTGCACGTCAGAGTGCGCGAGGGCGACAAAGAGCGCATCCAGATCTTCGAGGGTGTCGTGATTGGCATCCATCGCGGCGGAGCGCGTGCATCGTTCACGGTGCGCAAAGTGTCGTTCGGGCAAGGCGTCGAGCGAATCTTCCCATTGCACTCGCCGACGATTCAGAAGGTCGAGGTGATGCGCTCGGCCAAGGTGCGCCGAGCGAAGCTGTACTATCTGCGCGACCTCAAAGGCAAGGCCGCTCGGATGAAAGACGCCGCTAAACCGTAAGCTCGAGGGCCAAGCGCCGGCTGCTGCCGATATGGTTCGCGTCCCGGCCATGCGTACGTTGGAGAACGCGCTGCGCCGCGTCGGCTTCTGTCACGTGGCGGGCGTCGACGAGGTCGGGCGTGGCTGTCTGGCTGGCCCGGTCTTCGCTGCCGCCGTTATTCTCGATCCAGGCCGACACGTTCGGGGCGTTGCGGATTCGAAAGTGGTGCCCCCCACCGAACGCGAGCGCCTCTTCGAACGGATCGTGACCGACGCCGTGGCGTGGGCTGTCGCGTCGGCCGACCCGGGCGAAATCGACCGCATCAACATCCATCAGGCGTCCCTGACGGCGATGCGGCGCGCCGTCCTGGCGCTCGCGCCCCTCCCTGACATCGTGCTCGTCGACGCTTTTCGGATTCCGGAGCTGCCGATGGCGCAGCGAGGAATCCTCCGAGGTGACCGACGCTGCTCGGCGATCGCGGCCGCGTCCATTGTCGCGAAGGTGACCCGCGACCGCCACATGCTCGAGCTGCACACCCGTGACCCCCGATATGGATTCGACCGACATAAGGGATATGCCACCGCGGATCATCTCGACGCCGTGGCGCGCTTCGGATACTCCGACGTGCACCGCCGGTCGTTCCGGCCCCCGACGCTGTTTGATACGATTGGTTGACCCCCACGGTGCCCATCGACCGCGCCACCGCGCTGCGCAACGCTGAGAAGCTGCTCCGATTGGGCAGGCTGGACCAGGCGATTGCCGAATACCGAGGCGTCGCCGACGACCAGCCGCTCGACTGGAAAACGGCCAACGCCGTCTGCCTCGAGTTGCGGGCCGACGCCGGGAACTACCGCGACGTTGCGGCGCGCGTCCACCGGCTAGCGAAGCTGCAGGCGCGGGGGTAACGTTCTGCTTCGCCGGCTTCTCCTTGTCGCGTTCTTCGTGGAAGTCGGCCTGCTGCTCATTGTCCTGCCGTGGTCGACGTTCTGGGAGCGAAACTACTTCGCGTACGTCTGGCCGGCGTTGCGTTCTCTCATGACGAACAACTACGTACGAGGGGCCATCAGCGGACTGGGCGTGCTCAACCTGCTCGCTGGGCTGTCGGAGCTCGCCCCCGTGCTCATGCCCCGAAAATGATTGTCCACCTCATTACGGACCGCCATCGCCTCGCGCCAACCGTGGACCCCGGCAGAGTGCGGGCCTGTCTGGTGGCACAGGCGCGGCACGCTGTCGATGCGGGTGTCGATGCCATTCAGGTGCGGGAGCGCGACCTCGAGGCTCGAGACCTCGCGGCACTTGTTTCCGAGTTCGTGGCGCTGACCCGCGGCACTCAGACCCGACTCCTGGTCAACGACCGGGTCGACGTCGCGCTCGCGTGCGGCGCGGACGGCGTCCATCTGCGCGCCGACTCCGTGCCCGTTGCGGCGGTCCGAAGGTTAGTGCCGGCTGGTTTCATTGTCGGACGTTCAGTGCACAGCATCCGGGAGGCGCGCGCTGCATCGGGGGCCGACTATCTGATTGTGGGCACAGTGTGGGAGACCGCCTCGAAGCCTGGGCATGGTCCCATGATCGGCATTGGCGGCTTCGCGTCCATCGCGAAGGCCGTAGAAATCCCTGCGCTCGCCGTGGGCGGGGTAACCGTTGAGCGCGCAGGTGAGGTCGCGGGCGCGGGCGGTGGCGGTATCGCTGCCATCGGGCTGTTTCATGGTCGGGAGTCGCCCGGCGGGTGTCGCGCGGCGCCTCTTCAAGAGGTGGTTGCTCACCTCCGCCAGTGGTTTGATAGCGTAAGATCGCGGTGAACGCTCCTACTCCTTTACTGGAGTTCTTCAGACGCGGCGAGGTCGCGCGCGATGTGCGGCTGCTCGCGGCGCAGGGGGCGGTGGCGCCCCGTGCGCACGAACAGCTGTCCATACTCATTCTGCTGCTCGACGATGCCGATCCGGAGATCAGGGCCGTCGCAAACGGGACACTCGATCGCATCCCCCGGGAGGCGCTCGTCTCGTTCCTGGCTCGCTCCGAGGTGCCGCTCGACGTGCGGGAGTTCTTTGCCGGTCGAGGAGTATTCCCGGGCGAGATCCCCTCGATAACTGACGACACACCGCTCATCGACACCGAGCCGGACGTCGCCGAGGATTTGCCGGCTGACGAAGGTGACTCGCCGGAAAGCGTCAGCCAGCGGATCGCGAAGATGAGTGTTTCAGAGCGGCTGCGGGCGGCGATGAAAGGCTCGCGCGAGATGCGCGCGATCCTCATCCGAGATGCGAGCAAGGTGATTGCGCTTTCCGTGCTGAGCAGCCCCAAGATCACTGAACGCGAGGTCGAGACGTACGCGCGGATGGCGACGGTGTCCGACGACGTGCTGCGCGTCATCGGCAGGAGTCGGGTCTGGACGAGAAACTACGCGATCGTCGTCGGGCTAACGAAAAACCCGAAGACCCCACTGACGCTGTCGTTGAAGCTGATGCCGCGTCTCAACGATCGCGACCTTGGGCTGCTCTCGATCGACCGGAACGTTCCGGATCCCCTGCGATACGCCGCTCGCCGAAAGGTGCTCGCCGGGACAGGGCGCTGATCGCTGACAGCCGACGACCGACCGCTACGACCGGTGTTTTCCGCCTCGTGTCTCCGAAGGTTTCCCAGGGCGTGCCCAGTCTGCGCGCATCTCGGCGAGTCCCTCCATGTAGACCGTCGCGCGCTCGCGCTCCTCTTCCGTGCTCATCGCCATGAGAAGGTCCAGGGCCTTGGCGAGATCCTTTTGAATCGTCTGTCTCGTGGTCTGGAAATAGAGACGGCGGATTTCCACCAGCGCGTCCGCTGGAGTGAGCATCCTGATAGGCGTCATCGCCTATTCCGGCGAAGAAGAGACGTGAACGCCTCGAAGGGCCGCGTGTTCAGTACGTCGGCAGGCGCGAGCCATGCCCGTCTCGCAAGCATCACGCCCCAATCGAGCAGGTTCAACGCCCGTCGCGAGTGCGCATCGCTCGAGATGACGAGCCGGACGCCGCGGTCTCGCGCGAACCTGGCGTGCACGTCGTTCAGATCCAGCCGGTGGGCCTGGCAGTTGATCTCGAGCGCGACGCCGTAACGAGCGGCGGCGTCGGTAACGGCTTCGAAGTCGAATGGATACGGTGAACGCCTGAGGAGGAGACGGCCAGTCGGATGACCGATGATGTCCACGTGTGGGTTCTCCATGGCTCGAAGAAGTCGGTCGGTCATCTGCTGGCGGTCCTGGGTGAAGAGGGAATGAACCGAGGCGACGACGAGGTCGAGGGCAGCGAGGCAGTCGTCGGCGAGATCCATCGTACCGTCCGGCAGGATGTCGCACTCGATACCAGCAAGCACCCGGATGCCGGACTCGCCGTCGAGCGACCTGACACGCGCGGCGTGTGCCAGCGCACGACCCTCGTCGAGCCCGTTCGCCATGGCGAGCGCCCGGCTGTGATCGGTGAGGGCGATGTATTCGAGTCCCGCCTCGCGCGCAGCGTCGACCATGTTCCGCACGTCGTCTCGGCCGTCTGTTTCAGTACTGTGCATGTGGAGATCGCCCCGAAGGTCCGCGCGGGTGATCAGTGCGGGCAACGACCGCGCCGCCGCTGCCTCGATTTCGCCGCGCCCTTCGCGCAGCTCCGGAGGGATCCACGAGAGCCCCAGGGCGTCATACACCTCTTCCTCGCTGGTGCCGGCGATCCGCACCTCGTCTGCGGTCCGGAACAGTCCGTACTCGTTCAGCTTCAAGCCGCGGGCGAGCGCGCGGTCGCGCAGGGCGATGTTGTGGGCTTTCGACCCGGTGAAGTACTGCATGGCCGCGCCACGGCTGTCTGGCGGAACCAGACGCAGGTCGGCCTGGAAGCCGCCTCGAATGCGCACGCTCGATTTCGTGTCTCCCTGTCCGAGCACGCGCTCGACGAGCGGATAGTCGACGAGCGCCTCCATCAGATCAGCTCCAGCGCCGCAGGCCAGAATGTCGATATCGCCGCAGGTTTCCGTGCCGCGGCGAAGGCTACCGACCGGCAACAGATCCGCGTCGGGCGAGTGCTGGCGGAGGAAATCCACGATGGCGGTGGCGGCCTCGTGTGTGTCCGGTAGCAAGTGTCGCCCGGCGTGGCGTTTCCGTTCCTCAAGAGCTTTGAGAATCAGGGCCTCCTTTTTTGCCCCCATGCCCCGTAGCTCCCGGACGCGTCCCTCGGAGGCCGCGCGCTCGAGGTCGTCGACGGTTCGAACGCCGAGTTGGCGGTACAGGGTGGCGACCGTCTTCGGACCGATGCCTTGCAAGCTCAGGAGGTCGAGGACTGTCGGTGGGAATTCCGCGATGAGTTCGCGGTGGTACGCAAGCTCCCCGGTCTCGGCCATCTCGCGAATGCGCGCAGCGAGATCCTTTCCGATTCCCGGAATCTCTCTGAGAGCGGTGGTGTCGAGCGTCGCCAGCTCGTGCGGGTGATTCACGACGATGTCGGCGGCGTTTCGGTAGGCGCGGATCTTGAACGGGTTGTCGTTCTTGATTTCGAGCAGATCGGCAACCTCTCGCAACACGCGCGCGATGGTGGGATTATCCAAGACGAAGGCCTTCCAGGTCGACGCGGTAATCCAGGATGCGGGCTCCGCCGCGTGCCAGTGCCTCACCGATGGCGGATTTTGCCTCCGGAGGTCCGTAGCAGAACAGACACCCGCCGCCTCCCGCGCCGCAGACCTTCGCGGCCGTGGCGCCGGCCGCTACGGCGCGGCCGCTGAGGGAGTCGATGTCGGGGGTCGAGACCCCCGGCGCCAGACGCTTTCGATTGCCCCACTCCAACGCGATCTGACGCCCGACCTCGTCCCAGTCACCCCGCTCGAGCGCCACACGCAGCGCGGCGGCGGTGTCGCGAATGCGCTCGAGGCAGTCGAAGACCTGGCGATCCCCATCGAGGTGCCGTTTCGTGATCTCCCAATTGTTGGTGCCGGAATTGCGCGGCGCACCCGTGTAGGCGAGCACAATACGCCGCTCGAGTTCGCGCGGGTCGACATCGATGGCGACCCGGCGAACGCCGTCGACCGTGAGGTCGATCGCGGCAACCCCGCCGTACAGGGCGGGCCGGTAGTCCTGTACGCCGGTCGGCACACGAATCGTCTGGCACTCGACGTTCATCGCGACCTGGAGCAGATCGTCAGCGTCCGACGACCGGCGCGTCCATCGGGCGAGGGCGGCGCACGCGGCAATCGTCAGGGCCGACGATCCGGCGATGCCGGCGCCCTCGGGCGATTCGCTGCGCGTCGTGAGCGTCGCGCTCTCGAGGCGGTAGTGACGGGCGGCGAGCGCCAGCAGCGGCAGCTCGCTGGCACCGGAGAGCTCGGACCAGTGCCGAGCCCGGACGCGCCGATGCGTATCGATGGAATGAAGCTCGACGGCGCCGTCGGACCGGTGCTGCAGCTCTACGTGCGCCCGCAAGCTGATCGCCGCGTTCAATGTCGACGCGCCGTCATGGAAGAGGTACAGCGGCCAGATGTCGATGGTGCCGCCGGCCAGGTCGATGCGCGTGGGTGCCGAAGCTGTGAGCACGCCCGAATTATAATTTGAGCGACCATGTCGCCCGCCGCGCTTCGTCGCCGGATCGGCCGCCTGTTGATTGCCGGCTTCCATGGAGAGGCCATCCCGGTCGAGTTGAAGGCGCTGGCTCGCGAGTTCGGTCTTGGCGGCGTGATTCTGTTCGCGCGAAACATTTCGGTTCCCGAACAGGTCGCCGAGCTCTGCTACGACGCGTCCCGGCTGACGCCCGACGTGCCTTCATGGGTGAGCGTCGACCAGGAGGGTGGCCGAGTGGCCCGGCTCAAGGCGCCGTTTACCGAGTGGCCGCCCATGGCGGCACTCGGCCGCAGCGGCGACGCCGGCCTGGCCGAACGCTTCGCACGCGCGCTGGCATCGGAGCTGCGGGCGGTTGGCGTAACGCTCGACTATGCTCCGGTGCTCGACGTGCACACGAACCCGAAGAACCCGGTGATCGGCGATCGCGCGCTGAGCGAGAAGGCGGTCGAGGTCGCGCGATTGGGCACGGTGATTATCAGGGCGCTGCAGGCTGAGAACGTGGCCGCGTGCGGTAAGCATTTCCCGGGTCACGGCGACACGAGCGCCGACTCCCACGTCGAGCTGCCACTCGTGGAGCACCCGCCCGAGCGGCTGCGGGACCTTGAGCTGGTGCCGTTTAGGGCGGCGATTGAGGCCCGTGTTGCCACGATCATGACGGCGCACGTGCTGGTGCCGGCGCTCGACGAGCGGCGCCCCGCGACGCTGTCGAAGCGCGTCGTCACTGGCTTGTTGCGCGAGGAGATGGGGTACGAGGGCGTCATCTTGAGCGACGATCTGGAAATGAAGGCCCTCGCCCCAAATTACCCGCTGCCATCGTCGGCCGTCCTGGCGATCGAGGCGGGTTGCGATGGAGTGCTGATCTGCGGCGGCGATCACGATCTTCAGGCCGACGCTCTCGAAGCGCTGATTCACGCCGTCGAAGACGAGCGGCTGCCGCTGTCGAGGGTGGAAGACGCGCTGACGCGTCAGCAGCGCGCAAAGGAGCGCTTTCTGGCTGCTTCCGTGACACCCCGGCCGCTCGGCGGCAAGGCGCTGCGCCAGGTGCTCGGCCGCGACGAGCACCGAGCGATTGCCGACGAGATGGCCCGCTTCGTGTGATGTTGAAACCGCGCGCGCTCACCCCGGGCGACCACCTGGCCGTCGTGGCTCCCGCGAGCCCGTTCGACCGCGAGGAATTCGAACGCGGCGTCGCCGAGATTCGCCACCTGGGATTCGTTCCGGTCTACGACGACTCGGTCTTCGCGCGGCGACAGTTCGTCGCCGGGGCGCCTGAGCTCCGAGCGAGGGCCCTTTGCGCAGCCTGGCGAGATCCGGCGATTGCCGGAGTCGTCGCGGTTCGGGGCGGATACGGCAGCGCGCAAGTCCTCCCGCTTCTCAGCCCCGAAGATGTTCGACGAGCCGCCAAGCCGTTCATCGGGTACAGCGACCTGACGGCGCTGCTCACGTTTCTCACCGTGAACTGCGCGATGGTGGCGTTTCATGGACCCATGCTCGTGGGCCGTCTGGGACGGGGTGAGGAAGGATACGATCGCAACTCGTTCGAGAAAGCATTGTGCCACCCGGAGCCGATGGGAGAGCTCACGTCGCCGAGTCTCGAGACGCTGCGCCGCGGCGAGGCGTGCGGGCCGCTCTTTGGCGGCACGATGACTCAGTTGCTGGCTTCTCTGAGCACGCCGTACGCCTTCGACCCGCCCGTCGGGTCGGTGCTGTTTCTCGACGAAGTGGGGGAGCGTCCGTACCGATTGGACCGCATGGTGACCCAATTGCGTCAGACCGGGTTGCTTGCTCGCGCGAGCGCGATTGTGGTTGGCCAGTTGCCTGGGTGCGATGAGCCGTCCGGGCCGACGGCGCGGGCGGTCATGGCCGACGCGCTATCCGATTGTGCGGGCCCGGTCCTTTTCGGCTTCCCTTCCGGCCACACGACCGGCCCGGCGATGACACTCCCCCTTGGTGTCCAGTGCCGCGTGCTGGGCGACCATCGGCCACGCCTGATCATTGAGGAGGCGGCCGTTGCTTAGACGGTTGTATTTCATCGGGATCTGCGGCACCGGGATGGCGACTCTAGCTGCGATGTTGAGGAGGAAAGGGCTCGACGTACGCGGGTCCGATCAGGATGTGTACCCGCCGATGAGCGATTTCCTCGCGGCGGAAGCCGTCCCGGTGTTCAGCGGGTACCGCTCCCAGCACATCACGTCCGACTTGGATCTTGTGGTGGTCGGGAACGCCATCTCGCGCGGCAACGTCGAGCTCGAGGAAGTGCTCGACCGCAAGATCCGGTACTGCTCGCTGCCGGAGGCCGTCCGGGACAACTTTCTCTGGGGCGCACGCTCCATCGTTGTCGCGGGAACCCACGGCAAGACCACCACAACGTCGCTGATCGGCTGGGTCCTGACCCATGCGGGTGTGGACCCGAGTGTGTTCGTCGGCGGTATCGCGCGCAATTTCGGCGAGAGAGGGTCCAGCTACCGCATCGGCCAAGGACGTGATTTCGTCATCGAGGGGGATGAGTACGACAGCGCGTTCTTCGACAAGACGGCAAAGTTTCTGAAATACCTCCCCGACATCGCCGTCATCAACAACGTCGAGTTCGACCACGCGGACATCTACCCAAACGTGGACGCCGTGTCGCTGGCATTTCAGCGGCTGGTGAATCTGGTCCCGCGCCGGGGCCTGCTGCTGGTCGGGGCCGACAGCCCGGGTGCGCGTCAAGCCGCTGTTCGGGCGCCGTCGCGGGTCGAGACGTTCGGGATCGGCAGCGGGGCGGATTGGGAGGGCCACGACGTCGAGCCGGACGGGAGCTGGACGAAGTTCCGCGTGCGCCGGCGGGCTGCGCCGTTCGGGCACTTCGAGGTGCCGCTCGTTGGAACTCACAATGTCCGCAACGCCCTGGCCGCCATCGCCGTGGCAACCGAGATCGGTGTGGCGCCCGATTCAATCGCGGCAGCGTTGCGGCTGTTTGCAGGCGTCAAACGTCGCCTCGAGGTCGTCGGGACCGCCGATGGCGTCACGGTGTACGACGACTTCGCGCATCATCCGACAGCGATCGCCGAGACCCTCGCTGGGCTGCGCGCCTCCCAACCGTCCGCTCGTATCTGGGCCGTCTTCGAACCACGATCTGCTTCGTCCTGTCGTCGCGTCTTCCAGGACGATTTCGCGAGTGCGTTTGGTGCCGCCGACCACGTCCTCATTGCCCCGGTGTTTCGATCGACACTGCCCGAGTCCGAGCGGTTGTCCGTGTCGCGCCTCGTCAGGGATGTGAGCGGCCGTTGCCAGTCGGCGCGGGAGGCCCCGTCGATCGACAGCATCGTCCACACGATCGTCCTTGAGCACCGGCCGGGCGATCTCGTGGTCCTCATGTCGAACGGCGGATTCGGCGGTATCCACAACAAGCTGCTGCAGGCTCTCGAGCCCCTTCGCTCCCGATGACCGGCTCGTTTGCCCTCGTGCCTGCCGGCGACTCTGCGATCGTCGTGGAGTTCGAGGAACGAATCGATCCCCTCGTCAACGGGCGGGCGAGCGCGCTCGCGGACACGCTGGTGGGGTGGCAGATCCCGGGTGTTCGCGACATCGTGCCGACGTTTCGATCGGTCACGGTCTACTTCGATCCCTTGAGGACCGATGTCGCCTGGCTCAACGAGCACCTCGCTCAGGCGGCGCTCGAATCTGTGCCTCAGCGGACGGGATCCTCCGAACCAACGATAATTCCGGTGTGCTACGGTGGTGGCTATGGTCCGGACCTCTCCGTGGTCGCGGCATTCGGACGCTTGACAGAAGGCGAGGTGGTAGCGCTCCACTCTGGCAGGCCCTACCTGGTCTTCATGCTCGGCTTCGTGCCGGGCTTTGCTTACATGGGCACTGTTGATGAGCGAATTGCCGCACCACGCCTCGCGACCCCACGGACCCGCGTACCGGCAGGGTCTGTCGCGATTGCCGGGGCGCAGACCGGCATTTATCCAATGGAGACGCCGGGCGGCTGGCTCGTGATCGGACGGACGAGCGTAAAGCCGTTCGCCTTGGATCGACCTCGCCCATTTCTCTTCAAAGCTGGCGATTTGGTGCAGTTCCACGCCATAGACCGCGCCGAGTACGAACGGAGCGCTAAGGGCCAGCCATCGGGTTAGGGCACGGACACAAAGAGAATGGCTTCGGTTCACGTCTTGCGCCCCGGATTGCAGACGACGGTCCAGGACCTGGGACGCTGGGGTTTCCAGCACCACGGCGTCCCGGTTGCCGGCGCCATGGATCCCTTTTCGCATCGGCTCGCGAATGCGCTCGTCGGCAACGCCCCAGGTGACGCGACTCTCGAGGTCACACTGGCCGGTCCCGAGCTGTTGTTCGATGACGAGCGGGTGGTAGCGGTGGCTGGTGCAGAGTTCGCCCTGGATGTGGATCAGCACGCGGTGGCTCACGCGCGTCCGTTCGCGGTCTCGAGCGGGGCGCGCTTACGCTTTGGGCCCCGATCGAGAGGCGCGCGCGCATACCTCGCGATTCGGGGTGGTGTTGATGTGCCTCCGGTGCTCGCGAGCCGGTCGACTCACGTTCCAAGCCGAATGGGCGGCTGGGCTGGGCGCCCGCTGGCGACCGGCGATCGGCTGCCGCTCGGGCCGACGCCGCACGAAGGCGGTGTGCCTCGGCGGGCTAGGGTCGATATCTCAGCTTTCATGGAAGGCGCGAGTGTCGCACGGGTTCTGCCAGGGCCTCAGCGCGACCGGTTCCGCGACGATGCGATAGCCACCCTGCAGTCGGCTCCGTACGCAGTCGGGGTCGAGTCCGACCGCATGGGGTTCCGTCTGCTCGGTCCCGCCATTGGAGATCTGCGAGGCGCCGACATTATTTCAGACGCGACGCCGCTCGGGTCGCTGCAGGTCCCGGCCTCCGGTCAGCCGATACTCTTGATGGCCGACCACCAGACCACGGGAGGCTACCCGAAGCTTGCCGTTGTGATCACGGCCGATCTTGGCGTTGTCGCGCAGTGCGCGCCCGGAGATTCGATCAGGTTCCGGGTGTGCACGCACGCAGAGGCGCTAGCGGCGCTGATTGCGCGGGAACGCGCCGTGATGGCGCTCGAGACGACGGGGCCATGAGGGCATTCGAGGCTGAACTCGGTCGAGCGTTCGGGGATCGGGTGCAGCGGGAGGCATCGTTGCGCGACCTGACAACGTTTCGCGTGGGCGGACCTGCCGAGTGGCTCCTGGAAACGAAGAGCAGTGACGAAATCGTCGCGGCGCTGGCCCTCGCGCATCGCGGAGGCGTGGCCGTCACGATGCTTGGCGGGGGGTCCAACGTGCTGGTGTCGGACGCCGGCGTTCGCGGGTTGGTCATCCGGCCGCGCGGTGGCGAGATCCGCCGCCTGGGCGACACGCAGGTGAGAGCCGACGCCGCTGTCACGATGAACGGGCTCGTCCGCTGGACGATCACGCAGGCCGTTGCAGGACTGGAGGCTTGGGCGGGGACGCCCGGGACGGTGGGCGGAGCGATCTTCGGCAACGCACATTTCGAAGGGCGACAGGTTGGTGAGCTCGTGACGAGCGTGCGCCTGGCCGCGCGGACGGGCGACGTGCAGGATGTGCCTGCGCTCGGAATGGCCTTCGGCTACGATCGCAGTCGCCTGCAGCGCACGGGCGAGATCCTGCTATGGGCCGAGTTCCTGGTGGCGCCGGCCCAACCGGCGGCGCTCCGCGCGACGGCTCGACAGTCGCTGGCGTACCGTAAGCGGACCCAGCCGCTTGGCACGCCCAGTGCCGGTTGTGTGTTTCAGAACCCGGTCCGCAGTCGCGATCGGGTTCCCGACCTCGTTCCGTGGTCGGCTGGGGCGTTGATCGATCGGGCGGGGCTGAAGGGATTTGCCGTCGGCGGAGCCCGCGTGTCGCCCACGCACGCCAATTTCATCGTCAACGATGGATTGGCGACCGCTCGAGACATCCGTCGCCTCATCGACCACTGTCGCCGGACGGTCCGAACCAAGTTCGGCGTTGAACTGAGAGAAGAGATCGTGCGTCTCGGGGATTTCGATGTCGACACTGCTGATTGAAGGAGGGCGCCGACTGTCGGGCGGCGTCGAGGTTGAGGGGAACAAGAACGCGGCGTTGCCGCTCCTGGCTGCCTGCCTGTTGACGACCGAGGAATGTGTACTTACCAACGTGCCGCGTATCGGCGACGTGGAAGTGATGGCGAGACTCCTCCTGGATCTCGGGGCTGAAGTCGAAGGGATTGGGAGCTCGACACTGCGTGTGCGCTGCGCTCGGGTCGTCAAAGACGAACCCGATGGAGGGCTCGTTGGACGCCTTCGCGGATCGGTACTTCTGCTGGGCCCGTTGCTCGCGCGTCTGGGGCGAGCACGACTTGCACCACCAGGTGGCGACTTTCCCGCTCGTCGCACGATCGCGACGCACCTCGACGCCTTGAGGGCGATGGGTGCGCGGCCTGTCGACGGCCCTGGCCATTGCCTCGAGGCGGCGGACGGTCTGAAACCGACATCGATCTACCTTTACGAGGCGTCAGTCACAGGGACCGAGACGGCGCTCCTGGCAGCTGCGGCTGCACCGGGCCTGTCCGAAATTCGCCACGCGGCCTGCGAGCCCCACGTCGTGGAGCTCTGCGAGTTTCTGACGAAGCTCGGCGCGAACGTCACAGGGGGCGGCACGACGACGGTGCGCGTGGAAGGCGGCGGCAAGCTTGGGGGAGCGCGACACCGCCTCAGGGGTGACTACATCGAAGCCGGAAGTTGGGCCGTTGTCGCCGCCGTCACCGGCGGAGAGATCGAGGTCCGCGGTGCCCGCCCCGAGGACCTCGAAGTCGTGGCCGCAGTCCTGAAGCGGCTCAACGTCGAGTGCAGGGTGGACGAGGAAACTTTTCGAGTCGAGCGTTCGCGACCGCTTGCGGCCGGGCGTATCACGACCGGATTGTGGCCGGGGTTTCCGAGCGACTTGGTCAGCCTCGTCACGGTGCTGGCCACCCAGGCCGAGGGTCGGACACTCGTGCACGATTGGCTTTACGAGCTGCGTCTGTTCGCCCTGGAGCAGCTGAGTGCGATGAGCGCGGACCTCTTCCTCTGCGATCCCCACCGGATTATCGTCACCGGGCCACGCCGACTCCGCGGACGGCTGCTCGATAGCCGCGACCTGCGATCGGGGATGGCGCTGATTGCTGCAGCCCTCGCGGCCGATGGCGAGAGCCGTCTGGCCCCGCTCGAAACCGTCGATCGCGGGTACGCACATGTCGTCGAGCGCCTACTGAGACTCGGCGCGCAAATCGCGAGGCGCGACTGAAGAAAAAGCCGCAGGCTGGCTATCTAGACATCTTCTAAAGCCGATGTCCGTGCGAATGAGGCAAGTTTTAGGCTTTAGAAGCTGTCTTAGGGCGGTCGCGAAGCGGCCGCCTCTAGTAGCGAAGGTTCGCCGTCCTGGCCCCCGGGCCCCTTACTCGGCGGTTTGAGGCGAAGCTTCGCTACCGGCCTGGCGGTACCCCGGGTGAGGGTGGCGGCCGGAGGGGTTCCGCTGGTGCTGTCCCCGGGGCCGGCGGAGTCTGAGCTGGCGGTGGCACTCGACCGGCTGGCGCGGGTTCGGCCGGCCGCGGCAGCTCGACCGGAATCGGTAACTCAATTGGGGTCACCGAATCGCGCCCGACGCGAAACGCCCGCAAGTCGGTTTCTGTGACGTCGAGCACGCGGATGATGTGCGGCGTCAAGGTGAGGATGATGTCGGTCTGATTTGTTTCCGTGCGCGAGTGGGCGAACAGGCGACCGAGCACCGGCAGGTCGCTCAGGCCGGGGATGCCGTCGAGCACGCGGCGCTCATCGTCCCGGATGAGCCCCGCCAGCATGTTGGTTTCGCCGTCCCGCAGCCGGATGCCGGTGTTGATCTCGCGGTTGCCAAACGTTGGCAGCCCACCGAAGCCCGTCCCCGAAATGCTCTGAACCGCCACCTTCAACTGAAGCGTCACGTCGTCGTCGTGATGC
>JBGPJH010000024.1:0-18986 GCA_041485305.1 Vicinamibacteria bacterium
AGATGAGATCTCCCTGGATCGCAAGATCCCTAAAGGCTCCTGGAAGATGACCAGGTGATAGGTCGGGTGTGTAAGCGTGGCGACACGTTGAGCTTACCGATACTAATCAGCCGTGAGGCTTGACCATATTTGCTTACACTGCTTCGTGTGGGCGGTTAAACTGCCGTTTGCAAGATATTTCAGTCCGCCGTCGCCGCGCTCCGCGGCTATGGCGGACCCGCCCAAGCCAAGGCTAGGGCGGGTTGTCGCGCGTTTGCGCGCGACCGTCGGAACATGACGGTGCGCGCGCGGGTCTCCCGCCGGATGTGCGGGACCCGTTCGTTCTTTGAAATCGGGCGGTTGGAACCAAAACGACCAATCACCCAATCAGCATGCCGGTGGTCATAGGAGCAGGGTCACACCCGTTCCCATTCCGAACACGGAAGTTAAGCCTGCTACCGCCGATGGTACTGCGTGGGAAACTGCGTGGGAGAGTAGGTCGCTGCCGGCAGTAATATCGAGGGCCGACGTGAGGAATCACGTCGGCCTTTCGCGTTTGGGGGCGAGAGCGACCGACTCCCGGAGAGGGCGCCGACGGCGTTCGCGGAGCGCGACGCGCGAAGCGAGGCGAGTGGGGGGTGGGGCCCCGCGCAGGGAGTAGACTCAATCATCATGGGAGACAAGCGGTTCGAGGTGCAGAAGACGGGCGAGCAATGGCGGGAGGCACTCGCCCCAGAACAGTTTCGCGTGCTTCGTGAGCATGGCACCGAGCGCGCCGGAAGCAGCCCGCTGAACCACGAGCAGCGCGGCGGCAGGTTTCGATGTGCCGGTTGTGGGCACCCACTGTTCGCCTCGAATACGAAGTTCGAGAGCGGTACGGGCTGGCCGAGCTTTTGGGCACCGCTCGATCAGGCGGTCAGCACGTCCATCGATTCCGGCCACTTCATGACCCGCACCGAAGTTCACTGCGCGAAGTGCGGCGGGCACCTCGGGCACGTGTTCCCAGACGGTCCGCGGCCAAGCGGCCTGCGGTACTGCATGAACGGTGCGTCGCTCGAATTCGAGCCGCAGCAGAGCTGAGAGGGAGAAGTCGTGGCCTTGTTCTCGAAGTCGCGAACCCTCCCCTCCGAGACGGACGCCTTGCCCGGCCGCGAGGAACCAATGCCCGTGCGGAACGCTCACTTCGTGAATGGCCGTCGCATCCAGGCACCATTCCCCCCGGGATTGCAGCTGGCAACATTCGGCATGGGATGCTTCTGGGGTGCCGAGATGAAGTTCTGGGAGGAGCCGGGTGTCTATTCAACCGCGGTGGGGTATGCAGGGGGGCACACGCCGAACCCGACTTACCGCGAGGTCTGCAGCGAAATGACGGGACATGCCGAAGTCGTGCTCGTCGTCTTCGACGGAGCGATCGTCGGTTACGAAGATCTGCTCAAGGCTTTCTGGGAGAATCACGATCCGACACAGGGGATGCGCCAGGGCAACGACGTGGGAACGCAGTATCGATCGGGCATCTACTACCACGACGAGGCCCAGGAGCGCGCGGCGAAGTCGTCCAGAGACGCCTTTCAGGTCGAGCTCGGCCGTGCAGGCTTCGGACTCATCACAACCGAAGTCCGGCCGGCTCCGGAGTTCTATTACGCCGAGGACTACCATCAGCAATATCTCGCCAAGAATCCGGGCGGATACTGCGGACTGGGCGGCACGGGCCTTAGCTGCCCTGTTGGTGTGGTGGGTCACTAGCGATCGCGACGACACGCGACATCTTCGTTCTGTCCGCGCGAGCTCCCAGCTGTCAGCTCTGCCAGCCCCCCTTCGTTGGCGTTCTCGCCAGCCTTCACCTGGGGCCCGACTGTCGATGAGCACGCCGAGACGGCGTTTCAGGCAATGCCACCGGAGAAGAACACGCGTCGAATGAACCAGAACGTCCCGGCGGCGATCACGGCGAGGGACCCGCCGACCGCAATCCGGCGACCGACCGCCTCGTTCCGCAGGCGCAGCGCGGACCAGGCCGCGCCGACCACGATCACGATCAGGAGCTGACCGATTTCGACGCCGACGTTGAACGAGAAGAGCGACCAGCCGAGGGCGCGGCGGGGTAGATCCATCGCGCGCAGCACATTCGCGAACCCGAAGCCGTGGACGAACCCGAAAGTGAACGCGATCCAGGCGCGCACGTCGCGCCCGCCACGGACCATAAGGTTGTCGACGCCGACGTAGACGATGCTGAGCGCGATCGCCGGCTCGATCAGGCGAGCTGGCGGGGTGAGGATGTTCAAGGCCGCGAGCGAGAGCGTGATGGTGTGCGCTGCCGTGAACGCGCTGACGACCAGCGCAAGGTGGCGGATCGAACCGCCCAGCAGCAGGAGGCCCAGCAGGAAGAGGAGATGATCGGGGCCGACCAGGATGTGGCGGATGCCGGAGGGCACGAATCTGGTTACGACGGCCAGGACGCCCTGACGTGTTCCGGCGAAGTATTCGATGCGCGCCCTTGCCGCGTCGAGAATGGCTTGAGACCTCAACGCGTCTTCTTCATAGAAGTTGACGAACGTCTGATGCATCGGGTCATAGGGAAACAGCCTGGTCTCTACAGCGAGGATCCCGGGTGCAGCCGCCAACACCGTCCGTCCCCGGAGCCTCACCGACTGACGTTCTGCGAGCGGCTCGGCCGGCGACCACTCGAGGCTCCCCAGCGGGCGGCCGTCGGTGGCAAGCTGCAGCCGCGACGAGAGCAGACGCACGACAGCGTCGCTTCGGTCCTTTAGCACGCCCTCGTCCAGCAGTTGCTCGGGCGGCGCGACGCCCAGATCGTGTGCGACGTCGACGATGTGCGCAACCAGTGTGAGCTCGACCGCCCCACGCCGCAGGCGTAGATCGAGGTAGCTAAAGGGGACCGGGTGGGCGTGGGCGGGTCTGGCAGCTCCGACGAAGGCCGAGAGGACTGCGGCGAGGCACAGACATCTCATCATCATTCGAAAGCGTCAATGGTAACGTACCAGGCGTGGCGGCGCGGCGCAGCCACGTGGCCGGAGAGCCGGAGGTGTCGAGATGCCACATGTCTGCATCGAGGGCCCGCGCGACGCCCGCCTCGCGGAGTACCGCGACGTGCGCGACGCCGATCTCGTTCGATCGCGCGGGCTGTTCGTCGCGGAAGGACGCTTGGTCGTTCAACGACTTATTCAGGACGGCCGCTATGTTCTCCGATCGCTGCTCCTCAACCAGGCCGCATTCCGGGCGCTCGAGGCGACGCTCGCGCGAATTCCCCCTCACGTGCCGATTTACCTGTGCGGCCGCGACGACTGCTCAGCCGTCACGGGGTTCAACATGCACCGCGGTTGCCTGGCCCTCGCCGAGCGTCCGCTCCCTGCTTCCTCCATGACGTTGCTCAGCACCGCACGCCTGCTGGTCATACTCGAAGGTGTGACCGATCCAGATAACGTGGGCGGAGTGTTTCGCAGCGCTGCGGCTTTCGGAGCTGACGCCGTGCTGCTCAGTCCGACGACCTGCGATCCGCTGTACCGCAAGGCCATCCGCACCTCGATGGCAGCAACCCTCAATGTCCCGTTCGCGCGGGCCGAACGCTGGCCGGACGCCCTCGCCGACATCCGAGCCCATCGGATGTCGGTCGTCGCGCTGACGCCCCGCGAGCCTTCGCTCACGATCGACGAATTCGTCGCGACAGGGCTCCCCGACCGCGTGGCGCTGCTTGTCGGCAGCGAAGGGGAAGGGTTGTCTGCGGCTGCCTTGGCTCAGGCGAGCTGCCGCGTTCGCATTCCAACCAGCGCGAGGGTCGACTCGCTGAACCTGGCGGTCGCAGCCGGGATTGCGCTGTCACGATTGGGCCGCGGTGCTCCTCGCTAATGCCTTGCCTGCGTGAATCGACACCGACGCGGGTGCCGCCCATGCCGGCGGCCCGACGGCAAGATTAGACTTGACGATGACTGGGGTTAGCGCTCAAAATGACGAGAGCTCTGTGTCGTCTTGATCGAGGAGAATCGGTTCTGAGCCAAACGACTGGTATTCCCGCGTCACGAGAATCCGCCCCGACGGCGCAAGATGGTCCCGGGGGACCGCCATTCTCCAGCGACGGCCTTCTGGATTTCAATTCCGAATCGGCTTCTGAGCTCGATCTCGAATTGGCTTCGGCTCCTGAGGCTGTCGACGACCTACCAGATTCAGAGATTGCCGTCCCGCTGGCCCTGGCAGAGGCAATCGATGGCGACGAGGCTTTCGAGTGGGGCGATGCCGTCGCGGTTGTGCAGCAGCTTGTCGAGCAGCTGATTCCCAACGTCGCTGACGAGTCCGTCGATAGTCCTGTGATCGATTCCGTCGAGCTCGACGCCACTGGCGCCTTGCACGCTCGGCTCGAACCGAGCCCCACCGCATCGGTCGCGGCAGTGTTGGGTGAGTTGCTGCGTGAACTCTGCGCCGGCATCGGCCGACCTCCTGCACTTCGGCTCTTCGCCATGCGGGCGATTTCCACTACGCCGGCTCTCTCGTTGGACGACTTCCATCGCGAGCTGGCCGACTGGGCACCTCCCAACTGTCGGGAGAGGCTCGTCCAACTTTACGAGCGGGCGCGCCAGCGGCAGAAGCAGCCCCCCGCGGTCGCGGCCGGCGCAGGAACGGGACGCCTGCAACAACTGCCGCAGTGGGGTGTGGTGACAGTCGCCATCGCCACTGTCTGCGTCGCGTTCATCGCCGGCAGAGGACTTCTCAAGGGACGCCAGCAGGAGATGCCGTCCACCACGACGGCTGCAACGGCTCCCAAGACGGCCGCGGCAGTGCAGGTATCCGCGCCGCAGAAGGCCCAGCCACAGGATTACATCCTTCTGCCAGAAGGGCCAGCCAGCCTCTCGCGGGAACGATTGCCGGTGCCGGTCCCACTCCGCAAGCCTGCAGCGAAGGTAGCCCAGGCGCGGCCTCCAGAGTCCCTACCCGCCCCGGCGCAGGCTTCGCCCGCTCCTGTCGTGAGGAACACACCTCCGACTCCGACCGCGCCATCACGTCGTCGTGAAGCGGGCCGCGCGCAACCGATCGTCGGCGCGGCAGTAGAAGAGGAATTTCAGCGCGCACGCGCGTTGTTCGATCGACACGCCTATGCCGGCGCCGCTGACGGATTCTCGCATGTGATCCAGATGATTCCGCCGGACGAGGACGGAGGCCCCCATCTCCGTTTTGTCGCGGGCGAGTATCTAGCACTCAGCCGTGCGTCGCTCGCCGCCCTCCAGACGCGCGTGTACTCCAGCGGCGAAGCGGGTGTCTCCGAGCCTGTAGCCCTGGGACAGTTTCTTCCCCCTCCCGCCGACGCCGGCACGCCATCAAATCGTCTGGTCGTTCTGGAGGTGGTGATCGACGGTCGAGGGAACGTCGAGTCGGCACGGTTGGTGGGCGAGAGCGCCCAGTATCGAAATCAGTGGTGGGTGAGTGCCGCGAAAGCTTGGCGTTTCCGACCCGCCTCGAAGGACGGCAACCCGGTGAGGTTCCTCAAGCGGATTGTCATCGCCGATAGCAAACCGTTCGAGCCCCGATAAGCAGAGAGCCACCATCGTGGCCGCAGTTCCTGTCGAATACGCGTCTGGGCGGAAGATCCGGGAGCGCAACAAGCTCTACTATCGCTTTAACCACTGGCCGATCTGGATCTTCGTGTTCTTCATCGCCCCGGGACCTCTCACGTTCGACTTGTTCGAGCGCGGCTTCAACTCTCAGATGGCGCTGTGGCTCGGTACAGTGATGCTGGGCACCGGCCTCGCTGGATGGCGCGGACGGTTGCCGGGCGTCGAGCCGAAGCCCTACATCATCCGCTTCACAGAAGACCGTCCCAATCCGTTGTATCGCCGCGTCTGCTACACGTTCGCCTGGAGCGAAGTGATCACGTTCGCGGTCCTCAACATCGCTGGCCTGGCGGTCGCGGTCGCGACCGGTCACTGGCACCTCAAACAGATCTACCGCCTGGCTTACTTCCCGATCGCCGCGAGCATCTGGCTGCTTGGGGCGATCGGTTGGCTCCCTCGCGTGAAGCCGTCTACGAAGGGGGAAGGCCACGAGCGGCGATACTTTTACGGTTCTCTGTGGGCGGTATGCTGGGCGCAGCCCACGCTGTGGCTGCTGTGGAAGATGCTTCCCCAGACCCGTGGTTTCGACGTGGCGAAGCTCGCGGTCTTCATCGGAATCCTCGCGCTCGTCGGGAACCTCGCTCGCTTGGGCCGCCTCCCACGGACCAGGCCGATCGTTCCCGGCGAGCTGGCCGTCTCAGACTGAATTCCGGGCCCTCCGACGCTGACATCGCGCAAGAACCGAAGTGCTCCGCCCTCAGACCGTCGTCCCGGGTGCGGTTCCCGATGCGTCTCGGCGGGCAGCGACGCGGGAGTGA
The DNA here is from genome assembly GCA_041485305.1 of Vicinamibacteria bacterium. Lineage (GTDB taxonomy): Bacteria > Acidobacteriota > Vicinamibacteria > Vicinamibacterales > CAVVIG01 > JBGPJH01. The sequence goes on from JBGPJH010000024.1 coordinate 6,353, forward strand.
TCGCTTGCTGTCCTCGTGGAAGGTCGACTGATGGCTGTCAGAACCTCGAAAAGCGCCGCGCTCGGATCGAGAAAGCGGATGTCTGGGGCGAAAGGCCAACGCGAAGGCTGGTCAGGGTGGGATGAGTACGCGCCGTTCTATGATTGGGAGAACGCGCGAACGCTCGGGCGAAAGGATGTTCCATTCTGGCAACACATCGCGGCGCAAGCGGGGGGGCGAGTGCTCGAACTGGGCTGCGGAACCGGTCGTCTTTCGCTTCCCCTGGCGCGCGGCGGCGCGTCGCTCGTCGGCGTCGACCGCTCAGCATCGATGCTCGCGCGGGCCGCTAAGCGCGGGAGGGCGCCCGGTTGGAACCGCAAGAAGCGGCAGGGCTCGGGCCTGTGGCTCGTGCGGGCCGACATCCGCGCCTTGCCGTTCGCTGCGGGCGAGTTTAATACGGTGCTCGCACCTTACGGGATGTTGCAGTCGCTGCTCCTCGAGCGCGACCTCGCTGCAACGCTCGGGTCGGTCGCTCACGTTCTGGAACCGGGCGGCTTGTTCGGCATCGACCTCGTGCCTGACGTGCCTACCTGGCCGGAGTACACCGAGAAGGTCCAACTGCGTGGACGCTCGGCCGGCGGGGCACATGTGACGCTGATTGAATCGGTACGGCAGGACCGGCGACGGCGGCTGACCACGTTCAGGCAGCGATACCACGAACGTCGCGGACGTACGAAATCCGAGCACTGCTTCGACCTGACGTTTCGGACGCTGCCGGTGCCCCAAATGACGAAGCGGCTCGAACGGGCGGGCTTCGAAATCGAGGCCGTTCTGGGCGACTACCGCGGGGGACCGTGGGACGAGCGAGCGGACGTCTGGATCATCTTGGCCCGCAAACGGTGCGAGGTGCCGAGGCGCGGGCAAGGGTCCGATATGGTAAGATTTGCACGCCGATCTCGTTGATTTCGCGGGAGTTTTCAAGATGTCCGGCCATTCCAAGTGGCACACGATCAAGCACAAGAAGGGCGCAGCCGACGCCAAGCGCGGCAAGATCTTCACGCGCCTGATCAAGGAACTGACAGTGGCGGCGCGAGCCGGGGGGGGCGACCCGGACACCAACCCGCGCCTGCGCACCATCATCACCGAAGCCAAGGCGAGCAACATGCCTGCGGATAACATCAAGCGCGCTATTCGGCGGGGAACCGGCGAGGAGCCCGGCGTCTCGTACGAAGAGGGGCAGTACGAAGCCTACGGACCGGGCGGAGCCGCCGTCATCGTTGAGGTCCTCACCGACAACAGGAACCGCACCGTCGGCGAGCTTCGTCACCTGTTGACCAAGCACGGTGGCAACCTCGCCGAGACCAACGCGGTGGCCTGGATGTTCACCAAGCGCGGTTACATCGTTGTACCCAAGAGCAAAGCCAACGAAGAGACGTTGATGGCGGCCGTCATCGACGCGGGCGGAGACGATTTGCGCGACGATGAGGACAATTGGGAAGTGCTGTCGGCACCGGAGGCCTTCACACACGTCCTCGAGGCGGTGAAGAAGCTCGGGATCGAGCCTGACGCGGCTGAGGTCTCAATGCTTCCGCAGAACTACTTGAAGCTCGAGGGCAAGCAGGCGCAGCAGATGGTGAGGCTGATGGAAGCGCTCGACGAGCACGACGACGTTCGACACGTGTGGTCGAACTTCGACATCGAGGAAAAGGAGATCGAGGCCTCGCTCGCGTGAAGATTTTCGGCATCGATCCCGGCTCGGATCGCACCGGCTATGGGTGCATCGAGACCGACGGCTCGTGCCACCGCATTGTCGCCAGCGGCGCCGTGAGGGCCCCTACGCTGGCGTCCTTCCCCGAGAAGCTGCTGAACATTCATACCGGGCTGGCCTCGCTTCTTTGCGAGTTCCGGCCCGACTGCGTCGCCATCGAGAATCTCTTTCACGCGATCCATGCGAGAAGCGCCCTGCTGCTCGGTCACGCGCGAGGCGTGGCCATGCTCGCGGCGGTCGAAGCAGGCCTGCCCATCGCGGAGTATACGCCTGCAGAGATCAAGCGGGCGGTGGTCGGTTACGGTCGGGCCGACAAGCACCAAGTGCAGCAGATGGTGAAGCTGATTCTTGGTCTGGCAGCGGCGCCCACGCCCTACGACGCAGCCGACGCGCTGGCGGTGGCCATCTGTCACATGCACTCCACGGCTCCCCGCGCCCGCGTTCCCCTTCGGGCGTCGCGCGGGAAGGCCGCAACCAGTTGGCGCCACTACAAGCCGGCGCGATCGTGATTGCCCACCTTCGGGGACGAATTTTCGACAAGCATCCCAACCGTCTCGTGGTCGACGTCGACGGCGTCGGATACGACGTCTTCGTGCCGCTGTCGACGTTCTACGGTCTGGGCGAGCGGGGCAGCGAGATCGCGCTCAGGATTCATACGCACGTGCGGGAAGATGCGCTTGCGCTCTTCGGGTTTGCAACGCTGCTGGAGCAGGGTTTGTTCGAACGGTTGATCGGCGTCGGCGGCATCGGTCCGAAGCTGGCGTTGGCCGTACTGTCGGGGATCGAGCCGCAGGAGCTGATCCGCGCGATCGAGCGCGGTGACGTCGCGCGCCTGACGGCAATTCCCGGCGTCGGCAAGAAAACCTCGGAGCGCATCGTGCTCGAACTGAAAGACCGGCTGCCGCGCCAGGACTTTCCACCCTCCGCGGGGGCGGCCGTCGAATCCCCCTCCCTCAGAGACGACGTGCTCTCGGCGCTGATCAATCTGGGGTATCATCGCCCCCTCGCCGAAAAAGCTGTGGAGTCGGCCATCAAGGTCACGCCGGACGGTGATTTCGAGCGCACGCTGAAGCAGGCGTTGCGGGAACTCGCCAAGTGACAAGAATGCTCGCCGGCGGGGGCGCCGTGCCGCTCGTGCTGTCCGCTCGCGGCTGTCGACTGATGACCGATGACTGACGATCGTATCGTCACGGCCGTTCGCGTGGACGAGGACGCACAGTACGAAGCGGGTCTTCGGCCGCGCGCGCTCGACGAATACATCGGGCAGGATCGCGTGCGGGAGAACCTGCAGGTGTCGATCGAGGCAGCCAGACACCGTGCCGAGGCCCTGGATCACGTCCTCTTGTACGGGCCGCCCGGACTCGGCAAGACCACGCTCGCCTACGTCATCGCGAACGAACTGCACGCGCCCATCCGTGCGACTTCAGGTCCGGTGCTTGAGAAGCCGGGCGATCTGGCCGGCATTCTGACCAATCTCGGCGACCGCGAGGTGCTCTTCATCGACGAGATCCACCGGATGTCCGCGACGATCGAGGAGATCCTGTATCCGGCACTGGAAGACTACGAGCTTGACATCCTCATCGGCCAGGGCCCGAGCGCACGTTCGGTCAAGGTGCCGCTGCAGAAGTTTACGCTGATCGGCGCGACCACGCGAGCGGGTCTGCTGACCTCTCCGCTTCGTTCTCGGTTCGGGATCGTGCATCGCCTGGAATTCTACGGCGCCTCGGACCTCGAGGAGATCGTGCGGCGATCCGCCCGCATTCTCGGGGTGCCGATCGACGATGCCGCGGCGCAGGAGCTCGCCCGCCGCTCTCGCGGGACACCGCGAATCTCGAACCGCCTGCTTCGACGAGTGCGCGATTACGCGCAGGTCCGGGCGGACGGCCGGATTACCAGCGAGGTGGCTCGTGCGGCGCTCGAGCTGCTCGAAGTCGACGAGCACGGATTCGATGACATCGATCGCAAGCTCCTCCGAACGATCATCGACAAATTCGGGGGCGGACCGGTCGGCGTCAATAGCATTGCCGCTGCCATCAGCGAAGAGAAGGACGCTATTGAGGACATCTACGAACCGTTCCTGATTCAGATTGGGTTCCTCGATCGAACGCCGCGCGGACGCGTTGCGACACCCCGGGCGTACGACTACTTCGGGTTGACCGCGCCCGCAAGGGATTCACGACTGTGGTAGGCGTCGACCGACGGGGTCCGCCCAGACGCAGCCCGCGCTGTGGTGGCCGGCCGACGGCCATCAGGTCCTTGGCGACCTACGTGCCACCCCAAGTGCTCTCCAACAGCGATCTCGAGAAGATGGTCGACACGACGGACGAGTGGATCCTGCAGCGCACCGGCATCCGCGAGCGCCACATCGTCGGTCCCGGCGTCGCCACCTCTGATCTGGCGCGGGAAGCGGCGCTGAAGGCCATCGAGCGCGCCCACCTGACGCCTGACGACATCGGCTTGATCGTGGTGGGCACGGTGACCCCCGACATGCTGTTTCCCAGCACCGCGTGTCTGGTGCAGCACAAGATCGGCGCTCATCGCGCGTGGGGGTTCGACCTCAGCGCCGCCTGCTCGGCGTTCACGTATTCGTTGACTGCGGCCAGCCAGATCGTGGCGAGCGGCGCGCACGACCACGCGCTGGTCATCGGGGCGGACGTGATGTCCAGCATCATCGACTACCGGGACCGCGCGACGTGCGTGCTCTTCGGCGACGGCGCCGGGGCGTGCGTCGTCTCTGCGGTCACGGACCCGGGCGAGGGCGCGATCCTCGATTTCGAGCACGAGATCGACGGCAGCGGCGGACCCGCGCTCTGCATGCCCGCCGGCGGCAGCCTCAGGCCGGCATCACACGAGACGGTGGACCAGCGGCTGCACTACGTGAAGCAGGACGGTCAGACCGTATTCAAGTTCGCGGTTCGGAAAACCGAGGAAATCTCGCGTCGTGTGCTCGAGCGAAACGGCCTCACTCCACAAGACCTCGACCTGTTCGTGTCCCATCAAGCCAACCGTCGCATCATTCAGTCTGCTGCCGAGAAGCTTGGCGTGCCCTCCCAGAAGGTCATCATCAACATCGAGCGCTTCGGCAACACGACGGCCGCAACGATCCCACTGGCCCTCGACGATGCGGTGTGCTCGGGGCACCTGAAGAGGGGCGATCTCGTGCTGCTGGCATCCGTGGGGGCAGGCTTCACCGCGGGTGCCGTCCTGATCCGCTGGGGGCTCTAGAGGCCCTCGGACCTGTCCCCTTCCTGGCGCGACGGATCGCGGGCCATCCTGCGCGCGCGCCTCACACACCCCGCTGCCGTGCCTCGCGCGTCAAGCTGGCGCTCTCGGCCGGTTCCCGTCGCCCTAGCGGCGGCCGCAAAGGCGGCTGGAGAAACCTCTGAGCCCATGGTGGTCGAGCAATGCTTCCCTCCTCGCTGACGATCCCTCGCGATCGGGACAACGTCGTTCTTGGTGTCGACAATCGCGATGTGCGCCTCACAAATCTCGGGAAGGTCTTCTGGCCCGAACTGCGGCTCACCAAGGGCGACCTGCTGCAGTACTACGCCAGCGTGGCCAGCGCGATTCTGCCCCACCTTCGCGATCGGGCCATGGTGATGAAACGGTATCCCCATGGCGCGTCGGGCGAATATTTCTTCATGAAACGCGCGCCCAATCCCCGTCCGTCGTGGATTGAGACGTGTGCGATCCACCATGGCTCCGGCGACGTGATCGACTTCCCGATGATTCAGGATCGCGCTGCGCTCATGTGGGTGGTCAATCTTGGCTGCATCGACCTCAATCAGTGGTACGCGCGGTCCGACGACATCGACCGGCCCGACTACCTGCATTTCGACCTCGATCCCGGAGCGGGCGCGACGTTCGATCTCGTGCGCGAGAGCGGATTGATTGTGCGGGAGGCGCTCGCGGTTCTGAAGATGCCGTCGTTCGTCAAGACGACCGGCTCCAGAGGTCTCCACATCTACGTGCCGATTGTCCGCGAACCGGTGCAGAAGGACGTGTGGAGGTTCGCAAAGGCGTTGGCGCAGGAGCTGCAGGCGCGGCATCCCTCGCTTCTCAGCACCGAGTATCGCGTTGCGCAGCGGCCCCGCGGGCGCGTGCTGGTCGACTACAACCAGAACGCCTGGGGGCGAACGCTCGCTTCGATTTACTCGGTGAGGCCGCGCGCCGAGGCGACCGTGTCGACGCCCCTCACGTGGCAGGAACTCGAGCGGGGCGCCCGGATCGAGGACTTCACGATGATGAACGTGCCGGCCCGGGTCGCCAGGCTTGGCGATCTCTGGAAGCCGCTGCTCTCGGTTCGGGGCAGGTTCGACCTGGGCCAATACGTCTAGTCTTAGTCTGGAAGGACCCGCCAACTGGCGACCATTTCGCCTCAGCCCGCACGCGGGTTGTACGATTAGCGGCAGATGATGGTCGGTGATTTCGATTTCGACCTGCCTTCCGACTTGATCGCGCAGGAGCCGGCTGAGGAGCGCAGCGCGGCTCGACTTCTCCACTTATCGCGCGGCACGGGCCGGGTCGTACATCGCACCATGACCGATCTGCCGGACGCGCTGCGAGCGGGTGACCTCCTGGTCGTCAACGACAGCCGCGTCTTCCCTGCGCGGCTGCTGGGGCGTCGCGAGCCGAGCGGCGGCGCTGTGGAGTGTCTGCTCATCTCGAGGCTGAACGATGGGAGCGCGGGGGACGCGGCCCAAGAGCGCTGGGAGGCACTCATGCATCCCGGCCAAAAGCTCAAGCCCGGCGCCAGGGTCAGGTTCGGCGGCTCGTCGCCGCTCTGGGCGGAAGTGCTCGAGCGCCGGTTCTACGGCCGTCGGGTCATCAGGCTATGGACCGACGATGCCTCGTCGGTTACCGACGCCGTCGATGCGCTCGGCCACGTGCCGCTGCCACCCTACATCAAACGAAGCGACCGTCCCGCCGATCGGGAACGCTATCAAACGGTCTTCGCCCGCCACCGCGGATCGGTGGCTGCCCCTACCGCCGGCCTGCACTTCACCGCCCCGCTGGTTGCCGCTCTTCGGAGCCGGGGCGTCGAGCTGACGGCAATCACGCTTCATGTGGGGTACGGCACCTTTCAGCCGGTGCGGGCCGAGCGGGTTGAAGATCACCGCCTCGATCCTGAGAGCTATTCGATTTCGAGCGATGCGGCGGCAGCCATCAACCGGGCGCTCGACGAAAGTCGACGCGTGGTTGCGGTTGGCACGACGACGACGAGAACGCTTGAAGCCGTGGGGCGCGAACACGGCGGTCGCGTGATCGCCGGTGCGGGGACGACCGATCTCTTCATCTATCCCGGTTTTGACTTCACCGTTGTTCGGGGGCTCGTCACGAACTTCCACCTGCCGCGATCCTCTCTCCTGATGCTCGTGTGCGCCTTCGCCGGTCAGGAGCGTGTCCTGACGGCCTATCGGACCGCCATCGCCGAGGGCTACAGGTTCTACAGCTACGGCGATGGGATGCTCGTGACGTGACAAACCACGAACGTGGTCATCTCGTCATCTCGTCCTTGGTCCTCGATCATCATCTGTTCAGATGACCCAAAATGACCAAATGACCAGATGACCAATTTCATCGACTATACCGTTGTCTCGTGACGTGGTTTCGCATTACGGTGGTCTCATGCCCTTTCCGTACGAAGAGTTCGACCTGTCGGACGTTCGCACCTACCCGCTGAAGTCGAGGCGAAGCAAAGCGCAGGCCGAGGATTTCGCTCGCCCATGCGCCCCGGGCGCCTCGCTCGGTCAGTGGCTCGACTCGCTGCCGAAGATCCTCGCGGCTGCCGACTTCAGAGCCGTTGTCGGAGCCATCGTTGACGCGAAGCGAAACGGCCGCGGGCTGCTGTGGGGAGTCGGCGCCCACGTGATCAAGACCGGCCTGGGGCCCGTGCTCATCGACCTGATGGAACGCGGCTTCGTGTCGGCCTTGGCGACCAACGGCGCTGCCGTGATTCATGATTTCGAAATTGCCCTGGCTGGCGCCACCTCCGAGGATGTGGACGAGGCGCTCGGACCCGGTCGGTTCGGGATGGCAGACGAGACCGGACGGTTGCTGAACCACGCCATCAACGAAGGAGTGGCAGCCGGACTTGGCGTTGGCGGGGCAGTCGGCGGGTTCCTGCGCCTGCAGCAGCCGCCGTTTGCGCAGAGCAGCGTGCTCGCTGCCGCGGCTCGTCTGGACATCCCGGTGACCGTGCACGTGGCCATTGGCACCGACATCATCCACATGCATCCGGCCGCCTCTGGTGAAGCGCTTGGCGAGGGAAGCCTACGCGATTTCCGCTACCTGGTGGCGAATGTCGCCAGGCTCGAGGGCGGCGTGTACCTCAATTGCGGTTCGGCCGTCGTGCTGCCGGAGGTGTTTCTCAAGGCGGTCGCCCTCGCGCGCAACCGCGGCATTTCATTGGCGGGACTGACGACCGTGAATCTCGACTTCATGCGATTGTACCGCGCCCAGACCAACGTGGTCGCGCGGCCGACGGCTGGGACGGGCCAAGGGTACTCGCTCGTCGGCCACCACGAAATCATGATCCCGCTGCTGGCGGCTGCGGTCGTTGAGCAGGACCAGCGAACGTAATAAGATTTGAAATTCCGGCCGGAGTAGCTCAGTTGGTGAGAGCACGCGTCTCATAAGCGCGGGGTCGGCGGTTCGAATCCGCCCTCCGGCACCATTCACAACCTCCACGCGCTCAACCACTTCGCCAGCCTTCGCGGGCTCCAGACGACGGCCACCGGCTGCTAATCTCGATCATCACTTGCAGCCTACCCGAAGCCACTCTTTGCCGTTCGAGCCTCCGCGATCGCCGGCGCTTCAATCAGAAGCCCAGCGTCTCGTCCGCCGAGGGGCCATAGATCGACGGCACAGGCGCACCGTTCAACCGAAGATAGACGCCAAGCTGCGCCCGGTGATGGATAAGGTGGTTAATGAACAGCTGTCGGTAGGCCAGAAAGCGCGACCCCTGGAACAGCGGCTTACCTTGAAACGACAGCTTCCAACCCTCGGTCCATGCGCGATCTGGCAGCTCCACGAGCGCTTGCCGCACCTTGGCAGCGCCCTCGTCGAAAACGCGAACGAGCTGCGCCGCCGACTCGAACGGCAACGGCGTAAAGCTGCTCTGCGAGAAGTCCAGCTCCGGCGCGGTGAGCACGGTGTGGCCGAAGCCGACAAGCTGCGCCACGTGAGGCGCGAGCACTCCGAGCGGCATTGATTTCGGGTGCGGCGCGAAATCTCCTTTCCCAGCGGGCACTCGCTCCAGCGTCGTTCGAGTCTTCGCTATCTCATCGTCGAATTCGGTTAAGAGCAAATCGCTAATGGGCACGGGAAGACTCCTCCTGTACTGAAGCCTATCGGGCGAGCGCCGGGTCCGGCATCAACACGCCCGATGCGATCGGGCGCCGAGGCGCCGAATCCTGGCGAACCCGATCTGGACAAACACTGGACACCGTGACCTTTCAGAGTGCGCGCAAGATGGCATCAACACGCTCACCGTCTCAGAAACGCTGCACCAGCTCAATCCTGACACCGTCCGGGCCCTCGATGAACGCCAGGCGCATGTTCGTCCCGCTCGGGAGCGTCAGCGGCCGCGGTTCGGTCGTTACCTTGACACTCTTGGCCTTCAACCCGGCGACGACACTGTCCACATTCAACGGCCGGAATCCGATATGGTCGATCGCATGCCCCTGGCTCGGCGTCGCATCCCCCTGCTGGGCGAGAATCCATACGCCGCCGTAGTTGACCCCCTCAATCCGATCTTTCAGCTTCCCAACCGCTCCACCCACCTTGTCCACGTACCACGCCAGCGCGGCTGCGGGATTCGGCGCCCGTAGATGCACGTGATGCAGGCCGAGCTTTGCGGGATCCTGGACGACTTCAATGCGTACTCCCCAGGGGTCCTCAACAAAGGCCAGCTTGAAGAGCCCGGCGACTTCGCGGGCGGGCGTGACCACCTTGGCACCGTCCGCCGCAAGATTGCGCACGGTTGCATCCAGATCGGTAACGGAGAATCCGATGTGATCGAGCACGCTTCCGGTGCTGGGCTGCGCGGCTTCGTTCTTCTGAAAGATGACCCGGGTTTCGCCGAACATCAATCGGTCGGGAGCCTCGGTCATCGGCTGGCCGCCGAAATGCTTCTGGTACCATTCCACGGCCTTACCTTGGTCGGGGACGGCGAGGTGAAGGTGATCCACCATGTTCGCCATCCCGGTTTGCGCAAACGCCGGCGTCGTACACGCGACAAGAACGACCGCGCAGGTCGCCAGCGCGCGTTGAACCACTCCCATAAGCCCTCCTGACAAAGCATTTGGCTCGACACCTACTTGACCAGCGCAACCGCCAGGTCCAGAACAAGGGGCGCTCAGCATGGCGACGAGTCTATACCACGGGCGCCAATGACAACACCACCCTGCGACCAAAGCCGCGCGGCGATGTCGTCGCCAATCGCGATGCGTTATCATCAGCAGGCGGCCAGGTTGCGTCTCATAAGCGCGGAATCGGCGGTTCGAGTCCGCGCCCTCCTGCGCCAGCACTTGGTCCGCGACACCGGATGGTCGGGCAGACCGGGCAGGTTCGCTGTAGAAGGCTCCCCGACCACGTTCCGCGACCTAAATTTGACGCGATTTGACGCGCCGGACCTCCTTCAAAGTCGGATGCAGCTGTTCGATCGCGTGCGACGGACCATCGAAGGCCACCATCTCGCCGGCCGAGAGACGCGGGTCGTCGCCGCGCTGTCGGGTGGATCCGATTCCGTTGCCCTCGTTCACCTGCTGCAGGAGCTCGATGCAGCTGGCCAACTGCGCTTGGTGGCGCTCGCTCATTTCAACCACCGACTTCGCCCCTCAGCCGATGACGAGGAGCGGTTCTGTGCCGGCGTGGCGACCGCGCTCCGGCTGTCGCTCATCGTCGATCGTGAGGACGTTGGAGCCCGTGCGCGGCGCGAACGCCGATCGATTGAAAGTGCGGCCCGCGCGGCCCGGCACGAGTTTCTCGAGCGCGCACGCACCGAGTGCGGCGCCGATGTCATTGCGCTCGGCCATACAAAGGACGACCAGGCCGAAACCTTTTTGCTGCGTCTCCTCCGTGGCGCCGGGCCTGCGGGGCTCTCGGCCATGCACCCCAGTGTTGGAGCGTTAATCCGGCCCCTACTCGACTGCCGGCGCGACGAGTTGAAGGCCTACCTGGGCAGCAAACAGGTCGGGTTCGTCCATGACGAGTCGAACGAAGACGTCAGCATCCCCCGGAACCGCGTGCGCGCGGAGCTGATTCCGATGCTCGCGCGGCGATTCAATCCCGCGATCGTCGAGGTGCTCTCTGACGAAGCCGCGCTCGCCCGGGACCAGTGGGCGTTCATGGGCAGCGTCTGCGACGAGTGGTGGCCGCGCATCGTGCGGAGGGAGGGATGGGCGTGGAGTGTGGGCGCTTCGGCTCTCGCGTCGCTACCTACGGCCATTGCCCGCCTGCTGATGCACCGAGTGATGACCGCCGCGTCGGGTGGTCGCCCGCTGGGCTTCGCACAGGTCCAGCGCGCGCTGGCCCTGTGCCGCGCTCCCGGAGCCCCGTTTGACGCGCCCGGGCAGCGGGTGGAACGCGTTGGCAACGATGTCGTCTTAACAGGTAGACCCCCGGGGAGCCTCGGCCGCCCCGGCCAGGAGGTCGGCCAGGCGAACAGGTTTCGGTATCCGCTGCCTGTCCCAGGAGCGGTCGAGCTTCCCGACGCCGGACGACTGGTGTCGGCTGAAGTCGCGCCGGCCGGCGCTGCCGGTGACGTTCCGTGCACCGCAGAGGTGGCGCTGGTAAGGCGCGATCGCGTCGAGGATGGCCTGGCCGTGCGAAATCGTCGTCCTGGCGACCGCTTCCGGCCGATCGGGCTGGGGGGGCGGAAGAAGTTGCAAGACTTCTTCGTGGACCGGAAGGTCGAGCGCCGGGAGCGCGACCGGGTGCCACTCGTGGTCGATGGACGGGACCGGATTGTCTGGGTGGCTGGCCACGCGCTCGACGAGGAGTTTCGGGTGACAGATGCCGCACAACCCGTGCTAATCTTGAAAGTTAAGGCTGTGGGAGGCTCGATTTGAACTCGACTCTGAAGAGTTTGCTGTTCTGGATGGTGCTCGTCGTCGTCGGTGTGCTGGTCTGGAATTTTTCGACCAAGTTCCAGACTCACGACCACCAGCTCACGTTCAGCGAATTCATGTCGTCGGTCGAGACGGGGAACGTCGCTCGGGTGGTGATCACGGGCCAGGAAATCACCGGCGTCACCAAGGACAACCCGAACCAGGTGTTTCGGACTTATGCGCCGAGCCAGTACGACGGCCTTGTCAACGACCTGATCAAGAAGAACGTCGCCGTCCAGGCCAAAGAGCCGACCGCCAGCCCGTGGGCCTCGCTCCTGTACAACTGGGCGCCCTTCCTCGTCATGATCGGCTTCTGGGTGTTCTTCATGCGCCAGATGCAGAGCGGGGGCAACAAAGCACTCTCGTTTGGGAAGAGCAAGGCGAAGCTGTCGTCGAGCTCGCAGAAGAAGGTCACGTTCAAGGATGTGGCCGGGGTCGACGAAGCGAAAGACGAGCTGCAGGAGATCATCGAGTTCCTCAAGGAGCCGCAGAAATTTCAGAAGCTCGGGGGCCGCATTCCCAAGGGCGTGTTGCTCATGGGCCCTCCGGGAACCGGCAAGACGCTGCTGGCGCGCGCCGTGGCCGGCGAGGCGAACGTGCCGTTCTTCTCGATCAGCGGATCGGATTTCGTCGAGATGTTCGTCGGCGTCGGCGCGTCGCGCGTGCGCGACCTCTTCGAGCAGGGCAAGAAGAACGCCCCCTGCATCGTGTTCATCGACGAGATCGACGCCGTCGGCCGCCATCGCGGCGCCGGCCTCGGCGGCGGCCACGACGA
>JBGPJH010000025.1:0-18786 GCA_041485305.1 Vicinamibacteria bacterium
CTCTTTGATGGCATCGTCGAGCTTGATGTTGAGCGTAGTGGGAACCATCTTCGCGATGCGGTCCACGTCGCTGTAGGGCATATCCATGGCGCGGCCAACGTCTTTAATGGCCGCCTTCGCCGCCATCGTGCCGAAGGTGATGATTTGCGCCACATTCTCGCGGCCGTACTTTTGCGTTACGTAATTGATGACCTCCCCGCGCCGGTTCATGCAGAAGTCGATGTCGATATCGGGGAGCGAAATCCGCTCCGGGTTCAGGAACCGCTCGAAGAGCAGGTTGTGCTGGAGCGGATCGATATCCGTTATGCCGAGCGCATAGGAAGCCAGGCTGCCGGCAGCCGACCCTCGGCCCGGACCGACCGGAATGCCTTGTTCTCTCGCGAACCGGATGAAGTCCCAGACGATCAGGAAATACCCGGGGTACTTCATCTTCTTGATCATGTCGATTTCGTACGAGAGGCGCCTCTCGTACTCGTCGATCGCATGGCCAAGCGTTCCCGCTGCCGCGAGCTGTCTGAGGCGCTGCAGCCGCCGACCAAACCCCTCGCGCACGACCCGCTCGAAGTACTCGTCGAGCGTCGCGCCAGGCGGCACGTCGAAGTTCGGCAGGTGGCTCTCGCCCTCGGGCAGCTTCACGTCGCACCGTTCGGCCACCCGCACGGTGTTCAGCAGCGCCTCAGGATGGTCTGGGAACACCGACGCCATTTCTTCCGCCGTTTTCAGGAAAAATTGCGTCGCGTCGTAGCGCAGGCGCTTGGGATCGCTGAACGCCTTGGCCGTGCCGATGCACAACAAGACGTCGTGCGCGTGGGCGTCACTCTCGCGGAGGTAGTGCACGTCGTTCGTGCAGATGAGCGGGAGCTTCAGGTCGCGCGCGATGCTCGGCAAGCTGCTGTTCACGCGGCGCTGCTCCTCGATGCCGTGCCACTGCATCTCGAGAAAGAAATTGGCAGGTCCGAGGATGTCGCGGTACGTGGCAGCCGCCTCGACCGCTTTTCGCTCCTGCTGGTGCGTCAGGCTCTCGGCGACCTCCCCTTTCAGGCAGCTGCTCAGGCCGATCAGGCCCTTCGAGTGCTGGGCCAGCAGCTCCTTGTCGATGCGCGGCTTGTAGTAAAACCCCTCTGTGTATCCAGCCGAGACCAACTTGATCAGGTTGCGGTAGCCCTCAAGAGTCTCGGCGAGAAGCACCAGGTGGTTCTGCGTTTCGCCAGGATTGCCGCTCTTGGTGTGCCGGCTGCCCGGCGCGACATACACTTCGCAGCCCAGCACTGGGGTCAACCCGCGTGCACGCGCGTGGTCGTGAAAAATGACCGACGAGAACAGGTTCCCGTGCTCGGTGACGGCGATGGCCGGCATCTGCAGGGCGACGGCCTGATCGAGGAGCTCGTCGATGCGGCACGCGCCGTCGAGCAGCGAGTACTCCGTGTGGAGGTGCAGATGGACGAATTCAGCCACGGCTGGTCCTTCGTGTCGAGCCCTTCTTCATGCTCACTCCCACTCTATCGTTGACGGCGGCTTCGAGCTGATGTCGTACACGACGCGGTTGATGCCGCGCACCTCGTTGACGATCCGCGACGAGATACGCGCCAGCAAGTCGTGTGGAAGGCGTGCCCAGTCAGCCGTCATGCCATCCCGGCTCTCGACCGCCCGAACCGCCACGGTGTACTCGTAGGTCCGCTCGTCGCCCATCACGCCGACGCTCTGCACGGGCAGCAACACCGCAAAGCTCTGCCAGAGCCGCGCATACCACCCATCCCGCTTGATCTCCTCAGCGACGATCGCATCAGCCCGGCGCAGCAGATCGAGCCTCGTGGTCGTCACCTCGCCGAGGATGCGTACGGCCAGCCCAGGACCGGGAAAGGGCTGCCGGAGGACGAATTCGTCCTCGAGGCCGAGCTCTCGTCCGAGCACTCGCACTTCGTCCTTGAACAGCTGCCGCAGCGGCTCGACCAGCTTCATTCGCATCTGATCCGGCAAGCCGCCGACATTGTGATGGCTCTTGATGAGCGCTGACTGCCCGACAATGGACACCGATTCAATGACATCGGGGTAGAGCGTCCCCTGAGCGAGAAAGTCGGCCTTCCCCAGTGTCGCCGCCTCCGCCTCGAACACGTCGATGAACGTCGCACCGATGGTTTTCCTCTTCTGCTCGGGATCGACGATCCCCGCGAGACGATCGAGAAACAGCCGAGAGGCATCAACGAACCGCAGCGGCAGATGAAGCCGCTCGAAGCGCTTTCGAATCTGGGCTGCTTCGTCGAGACGGAGCACCCCGTTGTCCACGAAAATACACGTGAGCCTGTCTCCGATCGCGCGATGGATGATGAGCGCCGCCACCGTGGAATCGACGCCACCGCTGAGAGCACCGACGACCCGCCCGTCGCCGACCTGCTCGCGAATGCGCGCCGTCGCTTCGTCGATAAACGACGACATCGTCCAGTCGCCGGTGCAGCCGCAGATCCGGTACGCGAAGTTGCGCAGGATGTCCAGCCCGTGCTCGGTGTGCACGACCTCGGGATGAAACAGCAGCGCATACAACCGGCGGTCGGGATCGGCCATCGCGGCGACCGGCGCGTTGGCGCTCGTTGCCACGACCGCGAATCCTGCCGGCGCCGCGGTCACAAAATCGCCGTGGCTCGCCCACACGCGGAGCTCCGGCGGGACGTCGGCAAACAGCGCTGCGGCCGGGCCTTTGGTATCGACCCGTACGCCGGCGTGCCCGAACTCCCGATGGGCCGCCGGCGCAACCGTCCCGCCAAGCGAATGCGCCATCAGCTGCATGCCGTAGCAGATGCCCAGAACCGGGCTGCCCAGATCGAACAGGGCCGGATCGCACAGCGGCGCACCCGGGTCCAGCACGCTTTTCGGCCCCCCCGAAAGAACGATCCCAGCCGGTCTGCGCCACCGTATCTTCTCAGCGGGTGTGTCCGGGGGCCAGATCTCCGAGTAGACCGAGAGCTCGCGTAGGCGCCGGGCAATCAACTGGGTGTACTGCGACCCGAAATCCAGAACGATGATGGTTTGATGGCCCACGAAAAATGAGGACGGTCCTCGACTGGTGTGGCGCGGTCGAGCGAAGGTTAAACGCTATTATAGCGGTGTGGACGCTCGACGGACCACAATATCTTGTAGTGCGCTTGCCCTGACGCTCATTCCATCTGTGGTCGTGTGTGCGCAGACACGGGGCCCAGAACTGCGCCTCTTCCCCACCCGAGTCGCGTGGACCTTGGCGCTGAACAACTCACTCACTGCCATGCCCGCGCTGGCGGGCTCTCGGGGCTATTTTCCACTTGAAGGCGACCGCCTTGCGGCGTACGACCTGACTACGGGCACGCTGCTCTGGGTGGCGTCGGCGCGCCCTCGGTTTCAGCCCGCCGTCGGCGACGGCCTCGTGTTCCTGGTCGAACCGGAGGCCTTGACCGCGCTCCGCGAGCAGGATGGGACGCTCGCGTGGCGACTCCCGTTTGCGGACCGACTCGCGGTGCCGCTGGTGTGGGACAGCGGCTGGCTCGTGGCGGGCGCGTCCTCTGGAACGATCCTTGCCCTCCGGGCCGTCGATGGGGTACCCCTTTGGCGGCAGAGTCTCGGCTCGCCCGCGCATGCGCCTCCCTCGCTGGCCGCCGACCGAGTCTACGTGCCCCTTAGCGATGGACGCATGGTCGCCCTGCGCCTCGAGAGCGGCGCGCCCATCTGGGAGCGCCGACTGGGTGGCGCACCGAACGAGGTGCTCGCGCTCGACGAACGCCTGTATGTCGGGTCGAACGACAATCGGTTCTACTGCGTGCGGACGAGCGATGGCGAGGTCCTCTGGCGATGGCGAACGGGCGCAGACGTCGTGGGGATGCCGATCGTCGACGAGCAGCGCGTGTATTTCGTGTCGCTCGACAACGTTCTCCGCGGCCTCGACCGCAACTCCGGTGCGCAGCGGTGGAAGCGGGCCTTGCCGCTCCGGCCGACGTACGGGCTCGTTCGGGCCGCCGACGCGCTGCTCGTCAGCGGCGTCGCGCCGACGCTGTCCGCGTACAGCATGCGGGACGGATCACCCGCGGGCGAGATTGCTGCAGGTGGCGAGCTTGCCGCCGCGCCTCACATCGTATCCGCCGCCGGTTTGCCAACGGTGACGCTAGTGGCGCGGGATATTTCGAAGGGCGCGATCGTGACGAGGCTTGTTCGCTCGGTCGAGCCCAATGAGGTGCCGGTGAGCCCGCTGCCAAACCTGCTTGTTCCCCCGATTCTGACGACGCCTTAGCGGTCCATTTCGTCATGACGCCAGGCATTGGGCCGCGGATCCGCCAAGGTCCGAACCCGCGCCGCGTGGCGCCGGTAGAGCGTCACGTAGGCGCCCATTGAGGTCAAGCCGATGTACTCGAAGACCAGTCCCCGCAGCAGCAACGCTGCAAGCTGCAACGGAAACACCGCAAGGCCCACGAGCGGCACAAAGGCAATCAGCCCGACACCCGACCATGCCAGGGCCGACGCCAACGTTGCGGCAACGACGACGGCGAAGACCACAAGGAAGACCTGGCCAAGTCCTCGAAATTCGGCCCGGACGAACCGCGCCACCCTTCGCACCGCTTCCACGAATCGAAGCCC
This sequence comes from Vicinamibacteria bacterium, assembly GCA_041485305.1. Lineage (GTDB taxonomy): Bacteria > Acidobacteriota > Vicinamibacteria > Vicinamibacterales > CAVVIG01 > JBGPJH01. The sequence continues at coordinate 4,594 of JBGPJH010000025.1, forward strand.
TTCGGCGGCGGTGGCAATCTGCAGCAGGAGGTACAGCACGTTGATGATGGTGATCCATACCACCAGCAGAACGGTGGACAGCGCGGCCACGAACGCCCACCCGATGACGTACGCGCGATCGCCAGCCGCCCGATAGCCGTACACCACGAACGCAAGGAAGCCTGCGCCCGATAGCGCGTAGATGAGCGTCAAGGCCAAGCCGATGATCAGATACGGCCTGAACAGCCGCGCGCAACCAGTGACGAACCGCGCAACGGTAAACTGCGACGCCTGGCGAAGGCCGGCCATCGTCAGCGTACCGCGTTCGATGGGCCCGGTGGCGTCGTTGGCAGCGATCATGACATCGACGGATCCTCCCTTCACCAGGAACATCAGCACCGACCCCCCGAGGAGCACGATCGTAAACGCCGCCACGAACGCGATCAGGGCGCCCGGTTCCGACATGAGCGCGCTCGTGATGGTCGTGAAGATGTCCCGCAAGCTTCCCTGGAGCAGATTGGCCAAGTCCGCCCCGAGGAGGACCGCGACCAGGATAGCAGCGCCAATCAGGGGCACTGCGAGCAGCACCTGAAGTGTGGTTTGCGCTGCGAATTGAACCGCGACGACGGGCCAGTTGGCGGCGGCGAGCAGCGCGCCGCGCTTGAGCAGCAGCTTGAGGTCCAAATCGATTTCACTATAGCACCCGTGTATCCTGTGGATGGCAAGCTCGCCGTGCCGTTGACATCCCATTTCGCCAGGACCGTCACGCGCGTGGTCGTCGGTGGCTTCACGGCTGCCGTGATCGTCGGTGCCGGGGCCGCGTGGTACGCACGCGCCCGGTTCGGCGCGACCGACGAGGTGACTGTCGCGCGAGTCCAACGCGAGCTTAACGAGCGCTTCGCCGGCACGGCGCGAACGCTCGCCATCCGCGTCGCACGCGTGTCGGTCGCGCGCGACGCCATCCGGGAGGCCACCCGCGATTCGACCGGCGCGCGGCGTCTCTTTCAGGCGCTCGATGCCGAGGTACCGGCAGACGCCGTCGGATCCGCCGGCGTCACGGTGTACGATTCGACCGGCGTGCCCCTGGCCTGGGCCGGCAACGTTTCGGATCTTCCGCGGGATCGAATGGCCGAGACCGGGACGCTCTTCGCCGCTCCCGGAGCCCTCGGTTTGCGGCTCGTACGTGTCGAAGCGCTCTTTGACCCGGATCACCCCACCGGCCCGCGTCTGGCCACCGTGGTCGCTGAGCAGCTGGTGGAGGCCACCGCAGGTTCGAAGTCGCTCGCGGACAGCTTCATGTTGCCCACCTCCACTATCGAGGTGGCTGTTCGATCACGGCCGGGTCTGAGCGGAGCCCGCTCGCCGTACACCTTCGGGGTCCGCTCCCCCGACGGTCAGATGCTCGTGGAGGCCGAGGTGTCTCCAGAGAAGCTGGCCGACGCGCGCGCGAGCTGGCGGGCGTGGACCCGCGCCTCGCTCCTGGCCATTGTGGCGGTCACGCTCCTGCTGTGCGGCGCCCCCGTACTCGACCGGCGCCGGCACGCGACCGGCCGGTCGGCGTTTCTGTCCGCCACGGCCCTGCTGGTTGGACTCCTGCTCGCCGCGCGCGTCGTCCTCTGGCTCGCGGCATCGGTCTTCCGAGACCCGTCGACCGCGCTCGCGCTGGAACTGATTCCGGACGCGCTCCTGCTTCTGGCGATCGTCTGGTTCGCTCTGGACACCATGGACCGGCGGCGCGTGGCCGTCCCGCATCAGCGCTTGATGCCCCTCGGCGCGGCCAGCGCGGTGCGGCTCGTGCCCGGCTACGCGGCCGCCGGCGCTCTTGCCGCCGGCCTGTTATCGGCGTACGAACTGATTCTCCAGTCAATCTCGGCCCGTTCGACGCTGGACCTCCTGCATTTCTCGCTGCATCCCGTCGACGCCACCCGACTCGGGGTCGCATTCGGTTTGGTGCTGCTGCACGCGGGAGTGGTCTGGACAGCCGCCGTCGTGCTTCGGGTCCCCTCGGTGGTCTGGCGGACGCGGCGTTCGGCGGCGCTCGGCGCGCTCGCGCTGGTGTCGTGCGCCGCGGCATTCGCGATCACGGCCGGTGCGCTTCAGCGCGAAACGACCGACGGCCTTCCGCTGCTGCCCGTGATGGTCGCGGGCGCAGCGTCGGGGGCGGCGGCCCTCATTGTGGCCCGGGTTCGCCGTCCGCTCCGGCGGGCGTCTCAGGCCGCGAGACTGGGTGCGCTCTTTGCCGCCCTGCTCCTGCCAGCATTGGCCCTGTATCCGTCCATGCATGCCTTCGCATCGGCGGCCAAGGAGCGCCTGGTCTCGAGCGAGTTTGCGCCCCAGGCAGCGAGCCAGCGCGAAGATCTCCAGACCCGTCGGCTTCCGCATACCCTCGAGGCCATCGATGCGCTCCCCGCCGAAGGCAATGGAGCGCTCGCCGATCTGGTCACCAGTTCGGCAGAAGACGCCGCCCCGACGACCACCCGCGCGTTCATCGTGTGGTCTCAGACGGAGCTGGCCGGGTTCCGCACGACCTCCGCGGTCGAGCTGTACGGCCCGAATGGGCGGCTCGTGAGCCGCTTCGCGCTCAACCTTCCCGAGTACGCCGCCACCCCTTACCAGGGCGGCAGCTGCGACGACTGGGAGCTCTACGAAGAAGTGTCGCCGTTTGGATCCACGCTGCGGTATGTGCTTCGCGCCAGTCGCGCAATCTGCGAACAGCGGCGCCGCGTCGGCGCGATTGTCGTCCGCGCGATGCTCGACTACCGGGCCCTTCCCTTCATCTCTTCTCAGAGCCCGTACTTCGAGTCGATGCGGCCCACGCGGCAGCTGCCCTCGGAAGGCGTCTTCGGGCGCGACGTGGAGTTCGCGCTGTACGGTTGGAGCCGTGCACCGATCTACGCCTCCGGCACGAGCGTCTGGCCGCTGAGCGAAGCGACCTTCGAACGAATGGTCGCGTCACGCACTCCGGTTTGGGAGGCAGTCACGCGGAACGACGAAGAGTTCCGCGTGTATTTCTTCAACGATCGGGGCGGCATCTACGCGCTGGGCTACCCGATCATTTCATGGTTCGGCCACCTGATTAATCTCGGCGAGCTGATATTCCTGACCGCCATACTGTACGGCCTGCTGTTGAGCGGAATCACGCTCTTCAATAGCGCCACCTCGCAGACACCGGCCAGCGGCCGTGCCTTGCTTCGAGAAGTCAGGTCGAGCTTCTACCGCAAGCTGTTCATCGCCTTTGTCGCGTCGGCAGTGGTTCCGGTGATCGTGCTCGCGTTGGCTACTCGCACGTACTTCGCCAACCAGTTCGGAACCGGCGTCGAGGATGCAGCCGTCAAGACGGCCACGGTTGCGCAGCGACTGGTCGAAGACTACGCGGCGCTTCAGCAGCGCGGTGCGAACCCGCTCGAGTTCTTGGACGATCAGTTCATGGTGCTGGTACAGCGCGCCATCGATCAGGATGTCAACCTGTTCGACCGCTCCCGCCTGCGGGCGACGAGCGAGCGCGATCTGTTTGCCTCGGGACTCCTACCGTCGAGAACGCCGAGCCATGTCTACCAGAGCATCGTACTGAACCGACTGCCGACCTGGGTAGGCGTCGAGGAGGTCGGCGGACTGCGGTACCTGCTGGCCGCGGCGCCGGTCCGTGCTGGCGGACGCGAAGGGATCGTCACCGTGCCGCAGACCCTCCGGCAGCGGGAAATCGAGGATCAGATCGACGAGCTCGACCGGCGCGTGCTGACGGCCTCGGTCTTCTTCGTGTTGCTCGGGGCCGCACTCGGGTATTGGATGGCCGAACGGATTGCCGATCCCGTGAATCGCCTGACCCGCGCGACCCGCCGGATCGCACGCGGCGACCTGGACGTGCGGATCGCGGCCACCTCATCGGACGAGCTGCGCCGGCTCGTCGAGGCGTTCAACCGCATGGCTGACGACTTGAAGCGACAGCGCGCCGATCTCGAACGCACGCAGCGACTGGAGGCGTGGGCCGAGATGGCGCGTCAGGTCGCTCACGACATCAAGAACCCCTTGACGCCGATTCAGCTCTCGGCCGAGCACGTCCGCCGCGTCAACGTCGATCGGGGCCGGCCTTTATCGCCGGTGCTCGACGATTGCGTGAACGCGATCCTGACGCAGGTGAAGCTGCTCCACCAGATCTCGGCTGAGTTCTCGAGCTTCGCCTCCTCGCCAACGCCTCGGCCGGAATCGACCGATATGGGGCAGTTGATTGAGGAAGTGGTGGAGCCTTACCGGGCCGGGCTTTCGGCGCGCATCGCGATCGACGTGGCCTTCGAGGCGGGTCTGCCGACTGTCATCGTGGATCGGACGCTCTTCGCTCGGGCGTTGACCAACGTCGTCGAAAACGCCCTTCACGCCATGCCAGGCGCGGGGACCTTGAGGATCAGGGCCGGCGCGCACGTGTCTGCGGACAGTCGCTCCTCATTCGTTGTCACCGTGGCCGACACCGGCGTCGGCATGGATCACGAAGCCCTCGACAAGATCTTCGAGCCATATTTCTCGACGCGGGCCGCGGGGACCGGACTGGGGCTCACGATCGCGAAGCGCAACGTCGAGTTGAACGGCGGCACGATTCGGGTCGAGAGCGCTCGCGGTAGCGGAACGACCGTCACGATCACGCTACCCCTCCTGGCTCAGTAGTTCCGACGCGAGGCGCGACGGCAGGCCGAGAGGAGTCGGAGAGGCCCGGCCTAACTGGCAGCCGTTGAGCGCGGCGGATGGGTGGCACCGCCCGAGTGCTCTGGGTGGTCGGCTTCTCCGCGCCCTCCGCGGCGGCGGAATCGGGTGAGCGCCAGTCCAACGAAGGCTGAGGCGAGATATGAATACGCCATCGCCACCAGCACGAAGCGGGGGTGTGTCGCAATCAGCATGATGACGCAAGCCACCAGCAGCAACACGGTATACGGCCGACGCATCTGCAGGTCGATCGTCTTGAAGCTGCGGAACCGGATCGTGCTGACCATCAAGATCGCCGGAACGACCACCATGGCGAGCGCGGGTAGGGCGGCGCGGTAGTCGTGCAGGCCGTACGAATAGGCGTACACCGTGGCGGCGGGAACGGCCGCGGCCGCCGGACTCGGCATGCCGACGAAGTACCGCTTGTCGCCACTGCCGGCGCGGCCCTGGATGTTGAACCGGGCCAAGCGCATGGCGGCGGCGGAGACGAACAGAAATCCTGCTGCCCATCCCAGGCGGCCAAGCGGCGACAGCCCCCACGCAAATGACAAGATAGCCGGCGCGACGCCGAACGAGATGACGTCGGCGAGGGAATCGAACTCGACCCCGAAATCGCTCGTCGTCCCCGTCAACCTCGCGATGCGGCCATCCAGCATGTCCAGCACGACGGCAAACCCGATGAAGGGCGCGGCCGTCTCGTATTCTCCGCGCATGGCGTACACGATGCACGCGTATCCACAGAACATGTTGCCCATCGTGAACAGGCTAGGGAGAAGCGATACTCCGCGACGCACCCGCGGACGACGACGATCCGGCGCACGGTGCAAGAATCGAAGGTGGCCCGGTTCGGGGCTGTTCACGGGTTGGTCCGGGCGAGTCAGCATCTCCGCACTCAGTGTAGCACCGCGATCAGGGTTTCCCCGCCCCGGACCGTGTCGTCCACAGCCACGCAGATCTCGGCAGTCGTCGGCAAAAACACATCCATGCGCGAGCCGAACTTCATGATGCCGTACCGGTCGCCCGCCCGCACGGTGGCGCCCTCCTGCAACCGGCAGACGACCCGGCGCGCGAGAATGCCGACGATCTGGCGCGCCACCACTGCCTGTCCGTGGTGATCGATCCAGATTTCGCTCCGCTCGTTGGCAGTTGCGGCCTCGGGGCGGTAGGCGGGCAGAAAGCGGCCCGGCGAATACGTGACGCGCGTCACCCGGCCGGAGATTGGGACCCGGTTGACGTGCACGTCGGTCGGCGACAGAAAAATGCTCACCTGCTGCCACCGACCCGGGGGCGCCGCCTCGGCGATCGCGGGGCCCGCCACCAGAACGCGGCCGTCAGAGGGCGCCACCACGCCGTTGGCCCGATAGACGGTCGTGCGATTGGGGTCGCGGAAGAAGAAGAGAAAGAACAACGCGACGGCGAGAAACGGCAGGGCGAACCCCCACCTGAGCGCGACGCCTGAGGCAAGAGCGAGGAGCAGTGCGCCGGCCACGAAGGGCACGCCGGCAGGGTCGACAGGAACGCGCCTCATCGAATGCTATCTAACCACGAAGAAACGAAGGACGCGAAGCGACCGTTCTTCGGGCGCTTCGCGTCCTTCGTGGTGCGTCGCTCAGTGATGAGGCCGCCGATGGAGGCGCAGGATGTCCTCCATGCGGTCCTTCAGTTGGAGCTTGCGCTTTTTCAGGGTGACTTCTTCGAGTTGTTCGGGTTCGGAGAGGTAGGGCTTGGCGGTCAGTTCGCGCAGGCGATGCTCAAGTTCGTGATGCTTGACGGCGAGCTTGTTGAATTCTTCATCCGTCTGCAGCAACAGTTCCTTGATGTCCTGCGACTGCTCATTCATGGTCCGCCTCCTGTGTGGTAGGTCCGGAACGAGGAGTGTGGGTCAATGGCTGCACGTGATCTGGACCGTGTATGGCCGAACGTAACACACGGCCTGCGGGGTTGCAACACCGAGTGTGGCCACCCGCGACACACACAGGTCGTTCGGCAGCCGGTCACGCCTGCGGCAGGTCATCGCGCCACAACACCAGCGCGTCCTCCGTCGGCAGGCTGTAGTAGTCCAACCGGACGCCGGCGACGACGAAGCCGAAGCGCTGATAGACGCGCCGGGCTTCTTCGTTCGACCGGCGCACCTCGAGCGTCGCGCGTTTGGCGCCGAGCTTCGCGCCCTCGGTCAAGACCGTGGTCAGGAGCGCCGACGCCACACCGACCCGCCGGTGTTCAGGCGCCACTGCCAGGTTGTTGATGTGCAACTCGTCGAGCACGAGCCAGAACGCGCAGAAGCCAATCACACGCCCCGTGTCGTCGCGGGCCACGAACATGAACGACACACCTGTGTTTGCCAGCTCTGCAAGGTACATCTCGCGGGTCCACGGATTCGTGAACGATGCGTGCTCGACCTCCATCATGCCGTCGAGGTCTGACGGAGAGGTGAATGGTTCGATCCGATACCCGGCCATCGGTCGTCACCGCGCCTGCGAGTCTCTGGCAAGCTCCGCATCCGGGCGGCGCACATAGAGCGGCTGCACACCCGCCGGATCGACCGTGTCGGCGCGGCGGGCGCGCGCGACCGCGATACGGGCGATGACCGACGCCAACGGCGGCGGCGGCACGACCAGCGCTCGCCCCGCCAAATCGTCTGCGTACATCACCGCACCATCGCCGACGACGTGCGAAGGCAGCCCGTAGGTCTCGCACCAGCGCGACAGGGTTGACGCCGGCGTGCCAACGGCGGGCGGATCCAGCTCGGTCAACCGATCGACGGCGAACACCTCCGCGTGCCGAACCCGGTACAGGGCGCTGAACACGTCCCGCCGGCGCGCGTCCATCCAGGCGCCGACAATCGCGCCATCGCCGAGAGCCGTGCTGCCGACATGAGCCAGCGCACAAAGCGCCAAAACCGGCACGACACGTCTGCCGTGAACAACGGCCAACCCCTGGATTGTCGCGATTCCAATCCGGAGGCCGGTGAAAGACCCGGGACCGGAGGCAACCGCAAACAGATCGACATCCGCCACTGTCAGGCCCGTCGCCGCCAGCGCGGTCAGCACGGCCTCGGGCAGGCGCTCGGCGTGTGATCTCGAGACGTCGCCGCGCTGTTCGACCAACACACGGTCGTCGGCGACGATGGCCACACTTCCTGCGGGCGTCGTCGTGTCCAGGGCCAGCACATGCATGCGCTAGACTTACAGAATATGTCAACGTCGGCGACGCCGGCGATGCGTCAGTATTTGGACGTCAAGCAGCAGCACCGCGACGCCCTCTTGTTCTTTCGCATGGGCGACTTCTACGAGATGTTCTACCAAGACGCATTGGTGGCCGCGCGTGCGCTCGACCTGACCCTGACCTCCCGGTCCAAGGACGCACACGGCAGCGGGATTCCGATGTGCGGCGTACCTTTTCACGCCGCCGAGACGTACGTCGCGCGGCTGGTCAAGAAGGGCTTCCGCGTCGCCATCTGCGATCAAGTGGAGGACCCTCGGAAAGCGAAAGGGCTCGTCAAGCGGGAAGTCGTCCGCGTCGTGTCCCCCGGCACGTTTACGGACGCGGGTTTCCTGGATGCGCGCGAGCCCGCGTTCATCATGGCCGTCACGTCCATCGAGTCGCGCGACAAGGCGACTCTGGGCGCGGCGCTGCTGGACCTGTCGACTGGAGAGTTCACGGCGACCGAGTATACCGGGTCGGAAGGGATGCAGGCGCTCGCCGACGAGCTCGCGGTGCTGAAGCCGCGCGAGCTTGTGGTGCCCGGCGACCCCGTGACGGCCACGGCGCCGGCGTCCGCGCAGCCCGCCTTAGCCAATTGGCCGATGCTCGCCACTGCCGGGCTGCCAGTCACTCCGCTCGAGCCGTGGGCGTTCGACGGCGAAACCGCCCGCCGAGTCCTGCTCGAGCAGCTGCGCGCCGGAGGGCTCGAGGGGTTCGGCCTCGAAGGACGGGCGGCAGCGGTCGCGGCGGCCGGAGCCCTTGTGCACTATCTGCGCACCACGCAGAAAGCAGACCTTGCCCATGTTCGGGCCATTACCTACCGTGAACGCGCCGATGCGCTCCTCGTAGACCCGAGCACGCTGAAGCATCTGGAGATCGTCGAGGGGACCGACGGCGGCCGCGAGGGGTCGCTCCTCGAGGTGCTGGATCGGACGGTCACCTCGATGGGTAGCCGTCTGCTCCGAGCCTGGCTCTTGCGGCCGCTTCTGGCGATTGAGGCGATCCACGATCGGCTCGACGCGGTCGAGGAACTGGCTTTTCACACGACCGAGCGTGGCAAGTTCCGTGAGACGGTGAAGGCCGTCCAGGATCTCGAGCGCCTGGTTGCACGAGCGGCGCTCGGCACCGCAGGCCCGCGGGATCTGGTCGGCCTCCGACAGTCGCTGGCGGTCATCCCCCGCCTGCGTATGGTGTTGAGCCAACTACAGGCTCCACTCCTGGGCTCTCTCGTGGCCGAGCTCGACGAACTCGTGGACGTCCGCAGCCGCATCGAGTCGACGCTCGTCGACGATCCGCCAGCGTTCGCGCGCGACGGCGGCTTCATCCGCGACGGCATGGACACTGAGATCGACAGCTTGCGCACCATCAGCCGATCAGGAAAGCAGGTGATCGCGGAGATGGAAGACCGGGAGCGCGCCCGCACCGGCATCGCGTCGCTCAAGGTCCGCTTCAACCGCGTCTTCGGGTACTACATCGAAGTGTCGAGGTCGAACCTGCACGCGGTCCCCCCCGACTACCACCGCAAGCAGACGGTCGCCGGTGGGGAGCGCTACATCACGCCGGCCCTCAAGGAATACGAGGAGAAGGTTCTCGGCGCCGACGAGCGGATCGTCGAGCGCGAGCTCGAGCTGTTCGAGGGACTTCGCGCCGCCGTCGCGGCGGAGGCCGTGCGAATCCAGAGCTCGGCGAGAGCGATCGCCACGCTCGACGTGCTTGCAGCCCTCGCGGAAACCGCCGCCGTCAACAATTACATCAAACCCCACGTGCACGACGGCGATGAGATGGTCGTGACCGACGCGCGCCACCCCGTGGTCGAGCGACGGACGTCGGCCATCGGCGAGGCCTTCGTGCCGAACGACGTCACGTTGAACGGATCGAGCTGCCAGCTCGTGGTGCTGACGGGCCCGAACATGGGCGGCAAGTCGACGTATCTGCGACAGACGGCACTCTTGAGCATCATGGCGCAGATCGGGTCGTTCGTGCCGGCACGCGAGGCGAAGTTGCCGGTGGTCGACCGCATCTTCGCGAGGGTCGGCGCGTCGGACCACATCGCACGCGGCCAGTCGACCTTCATGGTCGAGATGCAGGAGACTGCCAGGATTCTGCACACCGCAACGGCGCGCAGCCTCGTGGTGCTCGACGAGATTGGTCGGGGCACCGCCACGTTCGACGGCCTCAGCATCGCGTGGGCGGTCGCCGAGTACCTGGCGACTCACTCGACGGCACGGCCCAAAACGCTGTTCGCGACGCACTACCACGAGCTCACCGACCTGGCCGACGCGACCCCGGGGGTCGTCAACTATCACGTCGCCGCGCGCGAGTGGAAAGACGAGATCGTCTTCCTTCGCAAGATCATGCCCGGCCGGTCGGATCGAAGCTACGGCATTCAGGTGGCTCGGCTCGCCGGCCTGCCTCCTACCGTGATCGACCGGGCGCGCCAGATTCTTTCGGCGCTCGAACGCGACGAGCTGACACGGGGCGGCCGCCCTTCGGTCAGCGGCACGCCGCACGAGCCACAGCAGCAGCTGGGCCTGTTTCACGCGACACCCTCCGACGACCGCCTGCGCGCGACACTCGCGGCGGTCGACATCGATCGAATGACACCCCTCGATGCGCTGACCACGCTGGCAGAGCTCCGGAAAGAGGCAATGGAATGAGGCGCGAACTGAGCTGTGCCGCGTGGCTGCTGGCCTTGCTGGCTGCCAGGCATCTGTCGCCCTTGGCAGACCTCTTCCTTCTCAAAGATGTCGCGCGTGTTCCGGTCGTGGCCGGGAACTAGCCGAGCGTGTCTTCTGCTGCTGGTGCTGGGAGGCGCCGTCCGCGCTGGCGCGGCCTCGCTGCTCGACCCGGCGCTGCGCTTCCGGACGTTTCGGACGGCGCATTTCGCCATTCATTTCCATCAGGGTGAAGAGTGTCTTGCGATGCGGCTGGGCTCGATCGCAGAGGAGATCTGGCAGAAGGTCGGCGCTACCTTCCAGATTTTTCCCCCTACGCTCACCCAAGTGATTGTTGCCGACCAGTCGGAGTCTGCGGAAGGCTGGGCGACGCCTCTTCCCTACAACACGATCTACCTCGCGGCGAGTGTGCCTTCCGGCTCGGAATTCATTGGTCGCACCGACGACTGGCTGCGGCTCGTCTTCACGCACGAGTTCACGCACATCGTGCATCTCGATCGATCCGAGGGATGGGCGCGTAGGTTGCGCGCCGTGTTCGGCCGCACCGTGCTAGCGTTTCCCAATCTCTTCCTGCCGACCTGGCAGATCGAAGGACTGGCCACATGGGAAGAAAGTGCGCTAGCCGGCGAGGGCCGTCTCCATGCCGGCGACTTTCGGGCGATCGAACGCGAGGCGGCGCGCGGCGGACGCGTCGATCCGTTGGATCGGATCAACGGAGGACTGACGAATTGGCCCGGTGGACTCGCCCCGTACGCGTACGGCCTGGGGTTGCACCAGTACCTGGCCGATCGTTTCGGTGACGAGGCGTTCGCCCGTTTGGCCAGCCAGACGGCTCGCAGCCTTCCGTTTACCAGCTCGCGAGCCTTCAGGAAAGTGTACGGACAGTCGCTGGGCTCGCTGTGGCGCGCCTACGTCTCAGATCTTGAACAGGCGACGGCTGGCGACTCCGTTCGGATCGATAGCGTTACAAAGCGCCTTACCCATCACGGGTACGTCGTGCTCGGCCCGCGATTCGCCCCACCCCTCTGCCCTGCCTGCACTGAGAACATCGTCTACTCGGTTCGTGGACCGGACGGCTTTCCTGCCCTCCGCAGCGTGCTGCCTGACGGATCGGGCTCGGTCCAGCTCGCGACCAGGTATCTTGGATCGACGACTGCCCCGGCTTCAGAAGCCATTGTCTTCGACCAGCAAGAGCTCCGTCGCAACGCGGGGCTGTACAGCGATCTGTTTGTCCTGGATCGGAGGACGGGACGAGTACGGGAATTGACCCGGGAGGCGCGCCTGCGCGATCCCGACCTCTCGCCGGACGGTCGGACGCTCGCGTGCGTCCGTGAAGGGCGCGGAGTGCGAGAGCTGGTGCTGGTTCGCGTCAGCTCGAATCGGCCGGTCACCGCCCCCCCAGCTGGTCGATCCACCATGCCAGCCGGGCGATTGGCCGTCTCCGATATCTCGGTCCTGGTGTCGGAGGCCGATACGCAGTTCGATGTGCCCCGCTGGTCGCCGGACGGGCGGTCGATCGTCGCGGAGCGGCACAAGCGGGGCGCCCTGTCGGAGATCGTTGTCGTGGAGGTCCAGACGGGCGCCGTTCGGGTCGTGGCGGCCGACTTGTCGGCCCGCATCGTGACCCCGACCTGGCGGAGGGATGGCCGAGCGGTCGTCGCCGCTGCTGAATTCGGCGACCGGGCCTTCAATCTCTACGAGTTCAGCACCGACGATCCCACGCGGCCCGCCCGCCAGCTGACCGACACAACCGGCGGCGCGACGTGGCCGGACGTCTCGCCCGACGGCCAGACGATCGTATTCGTGGGGTACACGGCGGACGGATTCGACCTGTTCACGATGCCCTATCCGAACGACGACGGTCGGGTCGCACACTCTCCGCAGCTTCCCGGACAGGCGGCGACGACGGACGTGCCAGGCGACAGGCAGCCTCCGCTCCCGGACCCCGCGGGTGTCCGGGTGTATTCACCCTGGGCGACACTCCGCCCCATGTCCTGGACGCCCGTACTGGAAGGCCCAAGCGATCGGCTTGGCGTCGGATTGGCGATGAGCGGCAAGGATGTCCTGGCCCGCCATGTCTACGCGGCGTCGGCGACGTGGCTGATCAAGATCCCGGAGAACGCGGTGGCCCCACATCGGGGGGAGCCCGACTGGTGGGCGTCCTACGGGTACGATCGATGGCGCCCGACGCTGTTTCTTTCGGCATCGGGCGAGACGCTCTTCGCGGCGGGCCCCTCCGACGCCAGCGGTCGGCCGTCGAGCGCAACGCTTCGCGAACGCAGCATCCAGGCGGGCGTGCTCGTTCCACTTCGCCACGTGCGAGCCGCCAGTCGCGCGCTGGTCTCCCTGGTTGGGGGGTCCGACGACTACACGTTCGCGGCAGGACGAGCGTCGCTCGCGCGCGCGTCGGTTCGCGCCGCATGGGCAACCAACACGTCCCACCTTTACGGGTACTCGATCAGTCCCGAGGGTGGCGTCTCGGTTGGAACGACGGCCGAGCTGACTCGGAGAGCGCTGGGGGCCTCCGCGGACGCGACGGCCGTAACGGCTGACGCGCGAGGCTATCTGCCCGGGGCGGGGCTTCATCACGTGGTCGCCGTGCGCGCGGCCGGGGCTGCCTCGATGGGGAGCGCAGACCTCGGCCGGACCTATCACATGGGCGGCGCCGCACCCGGCGGCGACGTCATCGATTTCGGTCGCAATGCCATCAGCCTGATGCGCGGGTTCCCGTCCGACACATTTGCCGGCCGACGCGTCGTCCTGGTCAACGCCGAGTACCGGTGGCCTATCGTTCGTCCGCAGCGCGGAGTCGGCACCTGGCCGATGCTTCTGCACACGCTGCATGCTGCGGCCTTTGCCGACGCGGGGCACGCGTGGACGAAGGGCTTCCGCCTCGAGGACGCCAAGATCTCGGCCGGAGCCGAGTTGGCGATCGATGTGGTCGCTGGCTACTCGTTCCCGCTCACGACGGCGCTTGGAATCGCGTGGGGTCGCGACGGCGCGCGGCCCGACGATCGCCCCGCCACCTTTTACGTCCGCCTCGGGCGCTCTTTCTAGGTTGCGATCCACCGTCTCCGCTCGTCGTTCTGCGCGCTTGGTCCTATAATTGGCGCGCATGAAGAAGAAATCCCGGTTCCTCCAGACGCCGGTCGAACCGTTCATCCTCGACAACGGGCTCACGGCGGACGAAATCCTGTTGCGCATGGAGCGGATTTCGTTTCAGGGCCGCAACCTTGCCGCCGCACACCGCATCTGGCACAAGATGCTGCAGGACGATGTGACGATTTTTCTCGGCATGGCTGGCGCATTGAGCGCCGGCGGCCTGAGGATGATCGTCGCGCACCTGATCTCGAACCGGTACGTGGACTGCCTGGTCTCGACGGGCGCCAACCTGTACCACGACTTGCACGAGACACGTGGGCAGCACCATTACATGGGCTCGCCCCAAGCCGACGATGCCGCTCTGGCGAAGGATCGAATCGATCGCGTGTACGACACGTTCGCCAGCGAAGAGGAGTTCATCGGCAACGACAACTGGATTGCCTGCTTCGCCGCCTCGCTCGAAGCGCGGCCTTACACGACGCGGGAGCTCCTGCACCTGCTCGGCGGTCACCTGTGGAACACAACCGGCGCCGATGGCATC
>JBGPJH010000026.1:0-18681 GCA_041485305.1 Vicinamibacteria bacterium
CAGCTCGCGATCGAGTACTTCCGACATCGTGCGCACGCGCGGCAGCGCCCAGCTCCCGAACGACTCCGTCAGTGCCTGCCGCACGAGCGTCGCCACGCGCCTGGTCTCACCGCGCTTCGCGCGGACGGTGAGCGCGGTGCCCTTCCACTTCAGGGCCGCCTGCTCGTTCGGCCCATAGACCGCCATCGAGCGCCGCTCGACGATGTAGCCAAAGTGCGTGTCCGTCACCACGCCCACCACCGTGCGGCACACCTCCTCACGCTTCTCCAGCGACACGCACTTGCCGAGCGGATTCTCGCCCGGCCAGATCGTGCGCGCCATCGACGCACTCACGACGATCACCGGCTCGCTTCCTTCGCGATCCCCGTCCGTGAAGGCGCGGCCGCTTAGGACACGGATGCCGGACGTGGCGAAGTAGTCCGGCGATACTGTCGTGAAGAGTGGCGGCATGCCATTCAGACGCGGAACCGAATCGAGGCCGGGAACGAACAGGCTGACGAAGCTGAAGCCGCGCATCGGGCTCATGGACGAGAACGCCACGCCTTCGACGCCGGGCACACGGCGCAACCGCTCGGCGATGGCCGGCAATTGGTTCGCGATCTCCGTGGAATGGCTCTCGAGCTCGGGGTCGTAACCCACACTCGCAAACAGCAACTGGCTCGAGGCGAACCCGATGTCTACGGACTCGACGCCGCGGAGGCTCTTCACGAGCAGCCCCGCGGCGGCGATCAGCACCAGCGAGAGGGCTGCTTGCGCGACGAGCAGTCCCGTGCGGAGCCGCGACCTCCGGTACGTGCCTTCGCGGGCGCTCCCCCTCAACGCCGTGGTGATGTCCGGCCGGCTCGACTGCAACGCGGGCGCGAGGCCGGCTGCGAGGCCGCTCAGCAGCGCCACACCCGCCGCGAACAGCGCGACGCGTCCGTTGACGGCCAGCTCGCCCCAGCTCACGTCGGGGAGCAGTCCCCGCCGGAGCGCGGTCGCGGCCCAGAACGCCACCAGCATGGCCGCGGCGCCCGCGACGAGCGCCACCACCACGCTTTCGGTGAGGAGCTGCGTCACGAGGCGCTGCCGGCTGACCCCCAACGCCAGCCGCACCGCGATCTCGCGGCGCCGCCGCATGCCGCGGGCGAGCATCAGGTTCGCCACGTTGGCGCAGGCGATGAGGAGCACGATGGCCGCGACGCCGCCAAGCCGTGTCGCGAGGGCGAGCTGCTTGCCGCCGAAACCCGAGTCGAGCGCTTCGGAGATCGGCGGGAACGTCGCGATCGCGGCCGAATCACGGACGGCCCTCGCCTCGCGGAACACGCTCGTCGCCGCCTGCTGGAACGTGCGTCCGTCGTCGCCCACCGGGACGCGCATCGCCACCTTGACATAGTAGGAGCGCTGACCGGCGTACCACGCGGCCTGGCGTCCCTTCCACGGACCCTGCGCGTTGAGTGGGAGCCAAAGGTCGGTCGCGTCGAGGTCGACGCCGAGGAATCCGGCAGGCGCCACACCGATGATCGTGTGGCGGCGCGAGCCGATGTCCACCGTCTTGCCGAGCACGTCGCCGGTCCCGCCGAAGCGATCCATCCAGAGGCGGTGGCCGATCACGGCGAGCGCGTCCAAGCCTTCGAACCGGTACTCATCGGGCGCGAAGAAGCGTCCCAGCGCGGGGCGCACGCCGAGCACGCCGAAATAGTCTCCGGCGACGTAGGTCGAGACGGCGTTCGGTCCGTCCGCGCCGTGCCCGAACTGCTCCTTCTCCACGAAGTATCCGGCGAGCGCAATATCACTGGGTGCCGCAGACATCAGCCGGCGCACCTCGGCCGGGGCAAAGACGGAGCGAACCTGGAGCGTCGGCGACGACTTGTCGCGGTATTGCTGGTAGACGCGCCGGACGCGTCCGGGCTCGCCGACGCCTGGCGGCGCGCGCAGGTACAGCCGGTCGAGCACGGAGAAGAGCGCCGCGTTCACGCCGATCCCCAGCGCGAACGTCAACGAAACGGTGAGCGTGAAGCCCGGTGAGCGCCGCAGCGAGCGCAGCACGTAGCCGAGGTCCTGGACGATTCCCTCCCACCACTCGGCGCGACGGCGGTGCTGCGCGATGCGGCCGTCGATCTCGCGCAGGTCGGTCCGCACGGCGTCCATGTCGCCGAATTCGGCCGCTGCGCGCGTGCGTGCGCCGGCCGGCGTGAGCCCGCGCGCGACGAGATCGGCGACCTTCTGCTCGAAATGGAACCGCAACTCCGCTTCGACGTCGGCGTCCGTGTCCGGGCGCCAGAGGCGCGTCAGGCGGCGCCATCCCGCGGACCACGCGCTCACGCCGTCTGCGGCTTCGCCTGCATCACGCCGGCGACCGCCTCCACATACCGACTCCACGCGCTGGCCTCGGCGCGCAGTGCGCGCCGGCCGGCCGTCGTCAACGTGTAGAACTTCGCGCGCTTGCCCTTGTCCGATGTGCCCCACTCCGCCTCAACCCAGCCGAGTTCCTCCATCCGGTGGAGGGCGGTGTACAACGCCCCATCGAGGATGCGGAGGGTCCCCTTGGAGCCATTCTGGATGAAACTCGCGATGGCATAACCGTGCATCGGCTGCCAGGAAAGGGCGCGGAGCACCAGCACGTTGAGCGTGCCCTGAATGAGGTCGAGTTCGTTTTCTGCCATGCGGTGAGCATACCATCAACTGTTGAGTGTATCAAGGGTTGAGGGGATGACGGGCGAGAGGCGCAGGAGAACGCGAAGCGAATGGCGACCTTTCCGGCGGCAAAGCGCTCCGGGGCGCCAGCAACCGTTGCCGCCGGACCCGAGCGGCAGGCGTCGCCCACCTGTGCCACCCGGTATATACTCCGGACAGCAATCGGGATGCCGCTCTCGAACAGACGAGACTCTCGTGCAACACATCTGGCAGGACGTCAGACACGCAATCCGCGCCCTCCGAAAAGTGCCGGGAATGAGCTTCGTGTCGATCGTCACGCTCGCGGTTGGCATCGCGGCGGTAAGCACGATCTTCAGCTTCGTGAACAGCGTCTTCTACCGGCCCCTGCCGTATCCGGACGCGGATCGTATCGTGGCCCTCACCACGACGTCGCCCAAGGGCTACTACGACTGGAGCGCGAATCCCCTCGGCGTGGTCGAACAGATCCGTCACGAGGCGCGCAGCTTCCAGCGCGTCGCCGCGTATCACGAGGAGGGCAAGATCCTCTCCTTGCCGGAGGCGTCGAAAGCCGTTGGCGTCACCGCTGTGGATTCCTCGGTGTTCGCCCTGCTGCAGGCACGTCCGCAACGCGGACGCCTCTTCTCGGCGACGGAGATCCGAACGCGCGCCCCGCTGGCGATCATCAGCGACTCACTCTGGCGGAGTACATACGGTTCGAGCGAGTCGATCGTGAACCAGCCGCTGCGACTGGACGGGACCACCTATACCATCGTCGGCGTGCTCCCAAGGGGATACCGTTTCTACATGCGGTCCGACGTGATCATCCCGCTTGCGGAGCGGCCGGACTCCGCGGCTGCGCTTGCGGTCCTGGGAGAGTACGGCCTCCTCGCCAAGCTCAGGCCGGGCGTCTCCCTGGCGCAGGCGCGACGCGAGTTTGAACAGCTTGGCGGTCGGCTGTCCACGGCCGATCCGCAGTTCAGGAAGTCGAGATTCATCGTGCAGGACGGGATGTACGATCGCTCGCGGGGCTTCGGACCGGCCATCTACTCCTGGCTCTTCGTCGGCGTGGCGACGTGCGTGCTCCTCATCGCGTGCACGAACGTGGCGAATCTGCTGCTCGTGCGCGCGGCGGAGCGGAGGCCGGAAATGGCAATCCGCACCACGCTGGGGGCGAGCCGCGCGCGGCTCATCAGGCTCGCCCTTGCCGAAAGTCTCATCATCGGCCTGACGGCGGGCGCGATGGGCGCGCTGCTCAGCGTGTGGGGGTCTCGACTCCTCTTCATCCTCATCCCGACCCAGGGGTTCCCGTCGTGGATCCAGCTCGGCGTCGACGCTCGGGTGCTCGCGTTCACGTTGCTGCTCGCGCTCGTCGCGGTGGCGGCGATCGGCGTGACGCCGGCGCTCGAAGGAACCCGGCTCGACCTGGTGAAGGCGCTCAAAGTGGGCGGCGACACGATCGTGGCGAGTGACGCCGTCGGCCGGAGCGGACGGCGGGGCGTCACGCTCGAGATCGCGCTGTCGGTGATGCTCTTCTTCGGCGCGGCGCTCCTGTGGCGCAGCTACCAGAGGATCAGCGCCACCGATCTCGGGTACACCGCCGACCAGCTCATCCAGCCGTGGGTATCGCTGGACCGTTCGCGCTACGCCGACGATTCGTCGAGGCTGCGCTTCGCGCACGCGCTCGCGGAGCGTGCCAGCGCGGATGCGCGGGTCGAACAGGTCGCCGTTCGTGGGAACACGGGGCGGCTCGACGCCGATGAGATCGCCAGAAAGCGCGCGCTGGGTGGGCGACGGGACACGGGTGGCTCGTTCTACGAAATGGCAGGGCTCTACCTGAGCGAGGACCGCACGACAGCGGCCGACCACGACCTCAGGCCGCAGGCGATGCGGTGGGCCGTGAGCGATTCATACTTCCGGACCATGGGGCTTTCGTTCGTGCAGGGACGGGGGTTCGACGAGCAGGACCAGGCGGGATCCGCACCGGTGGCCGTGGTGAGCGAAGCGCTCGCGCGGCTGGTGTGGCACCGGCAGGACGTCGTGGGTCGCACGTTCACCGCCGGACAAACCGGAACGCCCATCACCATCATCGGGGTCGCACGCGACTACCGATCGTCGTACCGGGACGCTGCGGGGCTGCGAATCATCGCGATGCCGGCGGTCTACTACTCGGAACGCCAGTCGACGCCGGCGAACGTACGGGTGATCCTCCGGGCGCGCGGCGACGTCAACGCGCTGGCGAAGGCGATCCCGAACCTGGTCCACGACGTCGACGCGCAGGCCATCGTGGATCGGACCTGGACGATGGCGCAGGAAGGCGGGGGCGAGGCCGCCCTACTCTCGCGAGTCTTCGGCACGATTCTCGGCGTGCTCGCCGTCTTCGCGCTGCTACTCGCGGCCATCGGCACGTACGGCGTCATCGCGTTCGGGGTGACGCTCCGCACGCGCGAAATCGGCCTCCGCATCGCGCTCGGCGGGTCCCAGGCGCAGGTGACGCGACTCTTCGTGCGCCAGGGGATGCGCACGATCGGCGCAGGGCTTGCGATCGGTGTGGCGATCGCACTCGCTGCATCACAAGTGTTGCGCGGAATCCTGCTCGGGGTCTCGCCGTTCGACCCGTTGTCGTACGGCGTCACCATCGCGTTTTTCGGTGCGGTTGCGCTGCTGGCGTGCTGGCTTCCTGCGCGCCGGGCGGCGCGGGTGGAGCCAATGGTGGCGCTGCGGGGCGACTAGCGCGGGCGGAACCGGCTTGCTTGAGTTGAGCGTTCAGAGCCCGTCCCTTCGCTGAGGGCGCCAGACGCAAACCCGAAGCGTCCCCGTCTCTACTCGTACCGGAGCGCCTCGACCGGATTGACGCGCCTAGGCCCGGAGTGCCGACACCGGCCCCGCCGAACCCCCGGACGGCGATGGGCGCCGTTGAGCGGTCGGCGCACCGTGGCAGCGTTTGAACTTTGCACCGGGCACGGATCGTTCCGGCTTGGTTCAGATCGCTTGCGGACTGTCACTGGAAGTGGTCACGTCGACTAGGGGTCTGACCTTAACGTACACGAATGGGTCCTGTGTACGGACGGAGGGAGGGTTCCGGCGGGGGAAGCCGTACCCCGGTGAGGTACAGCGAGCCGTACCAGCGAGTTGCCTGTGATCATCGCCCGCTCGATCGCTAGCGATACCCTTTGCAATACCTCCACCTCGAAAAGGAAGTCGCGTGGCTCACAGGATCCTCTAGAACTGTGGTGGCTGCCTTACTGCGCCTTGACGGCCACGGGTTGCGCCCGACTCGTGGCGGTGCCATCTCCGAGCTGCCCCATGCCGCCTTCTCCCCAGCAATAGACGGTTCCCTCCGTGCTGATGCCGCAGGATGACACATTTCCGGTGTTGATCCTCGCGAAGGTCAACCCCCCGTCCACAACGCCCGGCTGAAATCGGTCGGTCCCGTATCCGGATGGCAAGGCACCGAGCTCTCTCTCATCATTGCGGCCCCAGCAGTAGGCCGTACAGAGATCATTCAGCTCGCGGATCCGACCAGCGGCAACTGGGTACAGTTCACCACAACTCCCCGAACGATTACGCGAACCTCGCCACATATCCAACGCCCGCGTGTTTTGCGAGTCGAACGTACCAATTTCACAGTCCGGCACCCAACACGATACCGAATTCATGATCGTCACTACACCGATCCCCGAGTGTTCTGCGCTCATTGAAGCGGGCGGGCCTGTCCGATGCGTCGTGGTGCACACCCTCTCTGGGTGGGCTACTCGCCAAGGCTCGCCTACCCACAGGCGGTACCAAGAGGTGTCCGGAGGCCAGCGGGATTGTCACGGGCCAGTTCGAAGAGGAGGAACTCAAGTGTCGACGTCTTGGACAAAGGACCTCGGGCGCGCGCGCTCAGCACTTCTGTTAGTCCTCTCCTCCACGCGATGTGCACCGTCAGCACCGTCAGCTCACGTCACGGGTCCCAAGGCGGACGGCTACGAGGACTGCACCGCAGGCGGTGCTCAGACGTTCGCGGTCGCGGTCTACGACTCCGTAACGATGACTCCCGCAGCACTCGGGGCAATGCTCTACTGGAGTGCTGGCCTCTCCTCCGGCATCACTATTGGCTTTCCGCCTCCCGGCCTCTCCACGCAGCCGGCGCTGTTCATGTACGGCCCCTTCGGCCGACCGGGCAGATACGACATTGCCATTCGCAAGGACGGGTACCAAGACTGGCGGGACTCAAGCATAGTGGTTCACGAAGGAACAGGGGGTCACTGTTCTGTCCTTGCCAGCGTTTCGCTCACTGTACGCATGAATCGGCGGTGATCGGAAGGATTCTCACCGAGCAGGACTTGGAACGTCGTGCTCCGAGGCCTCGTGCACTTGACGAAGCGCTCCGGATTTCCGTCAGCCTCATGCTCGGGGCCTTACGGTTCGTCACTCGCGTGTCATTCCGCGGTTGTTCACCTTGGCCCCTACGCTCAGCCTCACCGGACTGGAGCCCCTCGAGTGCGACCGCCGACCTCTCATCGACCTCCCGGCGGGACCACCGGGGGTGAGGAACCTCGTCCCTCTGATGCTCGCCGACAACAGGCCTTGCGATCCGTCGTGTTGTGTGCCTCGTCTACCAACTCGTTCTGCAGCTGATGCTCAAGGCGCCGACATCGCCGTTCGCCAAACGGAAGAACCGGTGAGCGAGGAACTCGAAACTGAGTCGATCACGCACCAGCGGCGTTCGCCAGCCGATTCCACCATCGACAACGAGCCCCAATGGGCCGGAGCCTCTCACTTCTTCGGCAGCAACAACCCCCTGAGCAGGTGTGTAGGTTCCGTCGTGCCACCAAGTAGCGTAGGCTCCACTCCCGACCAGAGCATAGACCCCATCCTTCAGACCTGCCGCTGCCGTTCCAAGCGTGAGCATTCCCTTCGCCGTTCCCACCCAACCGACTCGTCTCTGGTCGCAGAGACCGAATCCGAAGCAGCGGTCCCGCTGACCGTAGTCGATCGCACCATGAACTGCCAGGTCCGTACGCCATCCCAAGGAGGCGCTCAACGGGAAATAGTGGGACACCTCGATGCCCAGCGAGCCCATGGCCAGAGGCTGTGCTCCGGCCAGCCCCGAGAGTCCGATGGCCCAACTTCCCGTCGCGGCGTTGGACTGTGCATCGAGGCGCTGAAGCGGCCCAAGTATGAGTGCAGCCAGTACAGCCACCATTCGAAATCTCGCGTCCGTCATGTCACCCCTCGCTCCTGATCGAGCAGCCTCTGCAGTCGGCCATCATGACTAAATGCCGTTCGGACATGGTTTTACGAGTCTGTTCAGCGACGACACAGGTCACGGTTTCAACCTGAAGTACACGAACGAGCTATTGGCGGAGAAGTCCGTGATGTTTGCGGCGAAGATGTAGTAGCTAACGTACCCGTGATCGTGAATGCCCGGCTTCGTCCCACCGGTATAGAGGTTCACTGCTGGTGCGCTCAGATCGAGGTACGCCGAGCTGCCTGTTCCGAGGTACTGGAATCCGTTCGAACCGGTCCCTGTGTCGTAGTTGTACCAGTCACGATAGATGTGATACCGTGTCGCACCGGAGACTGACGACCATGTGATGACCGGACTATTCGAGCTGACGTAGCCACCCAGACTTGGCGTGGAGAGGCTAATGCCGCGTGAGACTGACATCGAACCAAGATCACTAACGATCCGACCCCACGGACTGAAGTAGGAAGCCTGAAGAGTCGAATCCAGCGCGAAGAGAACGCCACCCAAAGTGACCTCGACATCACCGGAGGCAGGTTGAAAGACAGGCGACCCGCTATCGCCATGATTGGAACCGATGCTCGACGACTCAGCGCAGGTAATCTTGTGCCCGCCCGGCTGATCGATATCGACACACGTGTCAATCACGTATCCCCATGTCCAGCCCGTCCTGCTCCCCACCTTTTCGATAAGCGCACCGCTCACGAACGAGTTGGCCGTGCCGGTTATGATGAAGTATGGATCGCTCGTGTCCCACGTGCTCGAGCCGGGGCCGTACGGCCACTGACCGCTAGCGTACGTCGTCTTCGCGATCAGCCCACGCGATGAATAGATCCCCGCGTCGAGCGCAAAGATAGATGCGTCGCTCCCCCGACAGGCACGCTGAAAAGGATAGATCACACACGTATATCCTGAGGGATCGGCGGACTCGAAGGCGACCCGGTGATCCGCGTTGCTGGCTTGGTGAGCGACGGCGCCATCTACACTGAACTCTGTCTGAGAACAGTGCGAGGCGGTAAGAAACCCTCGAGAGCCGCTGTAGTCGACGATTGCGCCGATAGTACAAGTGCCTAACGCTGCCACGTCCGCACTGTCCCTGGACGTGAAGAGAACGCCGCCAACCAAAGTGTCCAGAGACGACTGCAGGTTTGCACCGGGCGTACGAGCTCTACCCACGCGACCCGTCGAAAGAGCGAGATGGCTCTCCCTGAATACGACTGCATTGGTGTCCACCTCAAGCTCCACGAGCTTTCGCGTGATTTCGTTGCGGAGAAAGGGGAAGCGCGCCCGATCAATTCCGATGACGACGCGGTTCGTCTGCTCGTTCAGATCGAGTGTTATAAGCCCTTCAACGCCGAACACATTATCGAAGACCTTGTCGCGGAAGGCCGCGAGCTGCCAGAACGTGTAATCCGCTCGACGGGTTACCGTCTGGACTGCGGGCCTTTGCGTTGGGAATCGGCTTGCGAGTACGCCGCTAACAACGGAGCGGGCCTGAGCTGCCTCAGAGGTATCGTGTACCCACACAGTGAGACGTCCTGCCTGGTCAACATAGAATCCCGCGGAACTGGGTACGCGATCCGCCAAGTCGGCGAACGCCTGCTCTTCGGGGCGCACGGTGGCAGGACGCAGCTGCATAGGCGACCGGTCCGCAGCGGATCGTGCGCTCGGCTTCAGCGGCAGACGGTCGTCGCGGCACGCGTTCATGCTAATGGCCAACGTGCAGAGCACCAAGCATGAAGAGAATTCAGCATGTCTGGTCATGATCCTCGTCTCCATTGGCGAGAAGTGCGCTAGAGTCAGCGCGATCTGAGAGCTTGAGCAGAGTGGTGTTAGTGAATCGCAGACACTCTGTGCAGCGCCAACTTCCATGGCAATGTCGCTTTGGGGCGAACCGCGCAAGAAACCGACATGATCCGAGACAATCTGACCGCCGTCACCTGTCGCAGGTTACTGTTACTCAGTTGATTCCCTTTCTGAGGGATCGTGAGACGCTCTGAGCGCTGTCGTCAGTTGCTCCGCAAACCCAACGCGATCGACGGAACCACGCACCCTGCTCGGTGTCGTCTGAAGGAACTTCCTAAACTCATGCTCAAACGTGCGGAGTCGCGCGAAGCCGGCTGCTTGTGCGACGGCGCCGATGCTGGTCTCCCGATCCTGCAGCAATTCCAATGCACGCGAAAGTCTGGCTACTTTGAGAGTCCTCGAGGGGCCAGCAAGTCCCGCGCGGCCAAGCCAACGTCTCACGCCATTGGCATCGAGGTTCATTCGTCGCGCGAACTGATGTACCGATCCCGGTACCTGCTTCCAAGCAAACAAGCCAGTCACGCCCTCCCTTAATGGCGACGGCAACGCTCGCCAGCGCCGGCTCATCCGGTGGAGCATCCGCGCGGGAACCGTCGGCTGCGCAAGCCGCCTCACTAAGAACCGAAGGCGCGCCGGTTCATCCTCTGCGCCGAACGCAACGAACTCTGCCGCGATCTGTCCGATGAGTTGTAGCGCTCGAGAGCAGCTAATGTGTTCCAGTCTTGTGTATACGAGGGTTGGCAGCCCGGAGTCCGCGACCGTTGTGATGAGCGGCGCGACGAGATCCTCCCGCACACAAGCAGGATCGACGACGAGGGCATCAGCGCGACGCGCCTTCACGCCCTCGTCGAGTTGCGAGACTGTCGCAACCGCCTCGAACTTGCACGTGCTGTCGAGGCTCAGCCGAAGACGGCTCAAGGCGTCGTCGCGCAGAAGCGCCACGATCCGGATTGGAGGGAGATGGTCCAAGCGTCATAATACCCCTCCGCCAAACACGTTTTGCAATATGCCGTGGCTCAATTGCGCAGGGCCACGAGGACGGTGGCGCAATTGCGCACCCTCGTTCTCATGTCGCAATCCGGTCACAGCGCTCTTGCGTGAATGCCCGAACCCGCTACACTGGGTGTCCCGTGAGCGGTTGGACGGCGCAACGTCTCGCCAAGAAACGAAAAGAGAACGAGAGAGTGAACTGGAGTTCACTCGGTTTCTGGAGGCACCGGTAGACGCCGGACGAGCGACAAGTAGGGACCAGGAGGATGGTGACAATGGAGGAACATCAGAGGAGTCTGGGCTCGGTCGTCGAGAAGGTGCAGGACAAGTTCGGTGAGCGCTTCGAGGCGAAGTTGAGGACGGAGTACCGCGAAAGCCTCACGCGACTCCTTGTGCGGGAGCTGCCTCAGTTCGACCGGGAGGTCGTGATCCGCGCGCTGGATCAGGCCTTCAAGCGCTTCCGGATCGCGATCGACTGGCACCGGTTCATCTGCTTCCTTGCTACGGTGCTTCCTGGGTGGTGGGTGAAGCTCGGCAACAATCCCGGCTTCGGCGCCAGCACGATGCTGCTCTTGACGGACGGTACGGTGATGTGTCAGGAGCAGGGCGGACGCAACTGGAAGAAGCTCACTCCCGATGCCCAAGGCAGCTACGTCAACGGCACCTGGAGCGACCTCGCCCCGATGAATAACACTCGGCGCTATTATGCCTCGGCGGTTCTACAGGACGGCCGAGTCTTTGTAAGCGGGGGCGAGTACAGCGACGCGGGCGGCGAAACCACCGCAACTGAGATGTACGACCCGACGACCGATAGCTGGACCCAGCTCGCGCCGCCGCCGGGCTGGACCCAGGTGGGCGACGCGGCCTGCGCCGTGCTGCCCGACGGCCGAGTGCTACTGGGCAGTCTCGGGACGACCAAGACTGCGATCTACGATCCGGTGGCGAACAGCTGGACCGCGGGACCGACCAAGGGGTCGAGTTCCTCAGAGGAGAGCTGGGTGCTCCTGCCTGACGAGACCGTCGTCACGGTGCGGTGCAACAGCAGCAACCGGGCTGAGAAGTACGTCGCCGCCTCCAACAGCTGGGTGGATGCCGGTACCGTGCCGGTCGGCTTGGTAGAGGTCGCCTCGAGTGAGATTGGTGCCGGCGTGCTGCTGCCCGATGGCCGGGCATTCTACGCGGGAGCGACCAACCACACTGCACTCTACTCGCCGCCCGCGATTGCGAGCGATCCCGGTACCTGGGCGGCGGGACCGGACTTCCCCAACGACGCCCTGGGCCAGACGGTGGGCTGCAAGGACACTCCGTCCTGCCTGATGACAAGCGGGAAGGTGCTGGTCTCCGCCGGGCCAGTGGATGGAACCCGGAACAACTTCCTGTCGCCGACCTACTTCTTCGAGTTCGACGGCTCGGCGCTCCATCGAGTGTCCGATCCGCCAAACGCGACCGGCGTGCCTTACATCGGGCGGATGCTCCTGCTGCCCACGGGGCAGATCCTCTTCGCGGCGCAGACCAACGCGATCTACGCCTACAACTACCTGTCCTGTCCCGACGCCGCCTGGCGGCCGCAGATCACCAGCTACCCGCCGCTAGTGTTGGCGGGCCTCGGGTACAGCCTGGAGGGCCGGCTTCTCAACGGACTCTCCCAGGCTGTCGGGTATGGAGATGACGCGAGCGCGGCGACCAATTATCCACTGGTGCGGATTCGGCACCTCGCCACCGGCACGGTGACCTACTGCCGGACTCACGATCACTCCACCATGGCTGTGGCGACCGGTGCTGCGATCGAGTCCACGCAGTTCTTCGTTCCCTGGGGAACCAAGATCGGGCCGTCCGAGCTTTGTGTCGTCGCCAATGGCATCTCGTCGCCCTGCTGTCCGATCGAGGTCCGGCGTTGGCTCCGATGGCCTTGGTTCGACTACGCGATCTGGGCGCGACTGATCGGCAGCCTGGCGGATGGGGATCTCTGGGTGCTCGGGCCGCACGGGCCGATCCCGGTCGATCCCTGGGGACCGCGCTACGCCAGGCCTGCGGCTGCGGCGCTCAAGCAGATCCAGGATGGGCTCAAGACCTTGGAGAAGTTGGGCAAGGCCCTCACACTGGAACGAAAGCGACTCGCAGATGCCACGCCCCTCGCACCGGACGACGACTCGGAGGTGGAGACTGAGGCCAAGTCGAAATCGAAGAAGCGCCGGAGCAGGACCTGACGTCAAACGCACATCGCATTCAACAACACGAGGAACTTCCGCATGGCCCGACTTATCGTCGCTGCGCTTTCTGAAGACACCATCGCCGCTCCGGGTAACAGGCAGCCGAACTACATCGAGGTTTCCGTGACCGATGCCAACGGTGTCCCGATCACCGGACTTACTGCGGCGAACTTCAAGGTCGACCCGATGATTGTTGGGCCCGGTGGAGCGTTGGTGAACATCACGGGAATCGCCGCCGGCAGATTGCAGGGGTTCTACCATCTCAATGTCGTGCCGATCAACATTCAAACGTGGAAAGCCGGGGTCTACATTTTTGCGGTGGCAGTCGAGCGATCTCCGGACAAGGGCCAGACGTTGGCCCAGGTACTGATGGACTGATCTAACCGATCCAGAGACCGTCTCAATCTGGGGTGAGGCTCGTCCGTGAGACATGACGTGTCGCGACGGACGATGGCTGGATGCGAATCGATCCCCTCGCATTGGGAGCATCGCCCTAGGCACGCGACGAGAAGTCTCCGTGTATTACCCGCTTGGGCTGGCCGGATTCAGGTCAGCGCATCACAGCGTGCGCGCGTGTCGCCGCTACTCCACGCGCAGCGCGCTCGCTGGATCGAGCGCCGCCGCGCGCCTCGCCGGAATCCAGCACGCGACCGCCGCGAATCCCAGGAATACGAGCGTGATGGCCGCGAACGTGAGCGGGTCGGAGGCCGTCACGCCGACCAGCAGTGAGCGCAGGATGCGGGCGAGCGCGTACGCGACGCCGAGCCCGATCGCGATTCCCGCCCCGCTGAGCAGGAGACCGTGGCCCACCACGAGCCCGAAGATCCGCTCGCGCGGCGCGCCAAGCGCCATCCGCACGCCGATCTCGGTAGTGCGCTGCTGGGCGACGGTCACCAGCGTGCCGTAGAGCCCCACCGCGGCCAGCACGGCGGCGATCGCCGCAAACACGCTGATGCAGACCAGCGCGAAGCGCGTCGGCGCCTGCACGCGGCGCACATGGTCGCTCATCGGCTGGAGCTCGGCCACCGGCACCATCGGCTCGATCGCCGCCACGGCCGCGCGCACCGGCGCCGCGAGACCCAGCGGATCGCCCGCGGTGCGCACTGCCCAGCGCGTCGCGAATCCGAAGCCGATCATGCCGTCGGAGAAGAAGAGCGTCTCGCGCCCGTCGTGGGCCAGCGTCTCGTGCCGCTGGTGCGCCACGACGCCGATCACGTCGAACGACTCGGGCTGCGACGTGCGAAAGCGCGAAAGCAGCCGCTTGCCGACCGCCGGCTGGCCGGGGAACGCCTTCGCCGCGAGCAGCGCGTCGATCACGACGACCTTCGCCTCCGGAACGTTGTCGGCGTCCGTGAACGTGCGCCCCGCGAGCAACGGGGTGCGCATCGCCTCGAAGTAGCCCGGCAGCACGAAACGCGCGTTTCCCTGTTGGAACCTGGCCGGATCGGCGGCGGCCGCCTCCGTGCCCCAGCGCAGGGTCGCGCTGTTTCCGTCGAGCGGGAACGGATAGGCCGCCGTGACCGACTGCACTCCCGCGATCGCCGTGATCCGGTCGCGCACGGCCTGGGTGAACGCGGCCTTCTCCTGCGGCGTCTTCAGTCGCCCATTCCGGAGGCTGAACGTGAGCAGCCCGCGCGGATCGTAGCCGGGGTTCGCGCGCGTCAGCGTGACGTAACTCCGGACCATCAGGCCGCATCCCACGAGCAGCGCGTACGCGAGCGCCACCTCGGCGATCACCACACCCTGCCGCAGCGTGCGCGCCGGGGCGCTCGCACCGGTCCGGCCTCTCGCCCGGAGCAGGGACATCAGGTCCGGACGGGACGCGCGCAGCGACGGGAGCACGCCGATCGCACACGTCACGACGAGCATCAGCAGCAGGGTGAAGCCGAGCACCGTCGTGTCGATCGAGACGGTGTCGAAGCGTGGCAGGTCCGCGGGCGCGACGAGGCCCAGCACCCGGACACCGGCGGCGGCGAGCAGCAGCCCAGCGAGCCCGCCGATCGCGGCGAGCAGCAGCGCCTCGGCGAGCGCCTCGCGCGCGAGCACAGCGCGGTTGCCGCCGAGCGCCGAGCGCACCGCCTGTTCGCTCTCCCGCTGCGACGAGCGCACGAGCAGCAGGCTCGCGACGTTCGCACAGGCGATGAGCAGCACGAACACGCCGGACCACATCAGCGCGACGACGGTCGGCCGCAGCTCCTTCACCAGGTCGCCGGCCAGGGGTTCGACACGGAAGTGCATCCCCTGCGTCTCCTTCAGGGCGAAACGGCTTCGCAGGTCCGACGCGACGGCGTCCACGTCGGCTTGCGCCTGTCCCGCTGTCGCGCCCTCGCGGAGGCGGCCGATCAGGCTCAGGATGCCGTCGGCCCGCGACGCGTTGTCCCAGTCCACGCGGAGCGCGGCGTACACGTCCGGTTTGCGCGCCACACTGTGCGCGGGCGCAAAGAGCAGCGCGAAGCCCGGCGCGGCCACGCCGGCGACGAGCGCCTTTCCCGCACCGAGGGTGACCGTTCGATTGAGGATGTTCCGATCGCCGCCGTAGCGCCGCTGCCAGAAGTCGTGGCTGAGGATGACGATGGACGGCGGCGGCGATGCGCCGGGCCCGGACTCCGGTCCGGGCAGGGGCGGCGGCGTGCCGTCCCCATCGACAAAGTCGCGCCCCGCGACGGTGGGCACGCCGAGCACGGAGAACAGATTCGTGGTGACGTTGGCCACGGCGACCTGCTCCGGCTGTCCGTCGTCGCCGGTGAGCGCCTGCCGGGTGGTGGACACCCCCGCGATACCGGCGAAGCGTGTGGTTTGCATGCGCAGGTCCTTCAGATCTCCCGGCACCACCGGGATGTCGCGCGCGTCGCGCTTGAGGAAATCGCTGGTGATCACGAACAACCGCTGCGGGCTCGCGTACGGCAGCGGCCGCAACAGCACGGCGTTCGTCACGCTGAAGATCGCCGTGCTGGCGCCGATCCCGAGTGCGAGCGTCAGGAGCGCCGTGAGCGCGAACCCGGGAGTCCTGCGGAGCGAGCGCGCCGCGAGTGCGAGATCTCTGAATAGCACGTGCGTGGCCGACTCCGGCGGGGGTGTTCAATCATACGACATCCCCGCCAGGCGCACGATGTGCAAGTTCTTAGGACACGATGCGGTGCATCGGGAGCGAGGGCCGGATCTTGTCGTGATGGCGTCGCGGCGATGTACGGCTGGCTCGTTCGAGGTCATGGTGCTGGGCACGTTTCGCTTCGCGGGGCTCTGGGACGACTTTCAGCGCAACCCACACGGCATGCGCGCCGAAATGTGTCGTATTTGGGACACAGTCGATGTATCGATATCGCGACCCCGTTTAGCGAACGGTCGCTTTCAGGACAGCGCGCGCTGATTTCTCCGGCGGCCCCAGCGCAGCCTTGGCGAGCCGCTCGACCAGGGCGGCTTCAAACGACGTTTCCGCGAGCTTCCCCCGGGCGAGACCCAAGAGCCCGCGCGAGTGAGCGCGAAGGGTTCTGGTCGATCGGTAGCCGCACTCGGCCGACACATCTCTCCACGTATCACCCCCTTTCTTTTGGGACATCTCCCAAGCCCTGAACCTCACGCGCTTTCATGGACACCTGACCTACCCCCGACTCAGCTTGGGGAGTGGAGGTGGACTATGACCAGGAAGCGCGAGCGCCGCGAGTTTACGGCGGTCGACATCGCGCGGCAAGAGCGGGACTCTCCAAGAAAAGCGGCGGCGTACTTCGCGAGGGAGTCGCGGACCTTCGGCGCTTGACACGCGCGCGGACGGGAGCAACTGTATTGGTTGCCTAATACACGTCTCCCATCTCCTCCAGCCGACCTTCGTGAGTCGCGAGTCGATCGCGCGAACGCTCCGTTCGCTCCGGCGGTCGCCGGGCTTCGTCGCGATCGCGACGCTATCGTTGGGCACGGCGCTCGGGCTGTCGACGGCGGTCTTCGCGCTCATGGATGCGATGACGCACCCGGAGGCGCCGTACGGACACGTGGACCAGCTCCGGCTGGTCGAGCTCGCCGGGCGCAGCAAGCGGTGGCCGTCGCGCGCGGAGGTCGAAGGCGCGTGGCGCGGACTCTCTGGTGTCACGCAGCTCGCGACCGTGACCTGGAGCTACGTGGACGTCGAGGCGGGCGAGTCGGTCGAGCGCGTCGAGGTCGCGTATACGAGGCCCGGTCTCCTCGCGTTGCTTGAGGTGCGACCTCGGTTGGGCCGGCTGCCCAGGGACGACGAAGCCGGAGCGCAGAGCGTCGCCGTCGTGAGCGACGCGCTCTGGCGCCGCAAGTTCTCGAACAACCGCGTGCTCGCGGGCGCGAGGGTCTCGATCGCAGACCACGGGTACTCGATCGTGGGCGTGATGCCCGATCGCGCGACCGTCGGCTACGGCCGGCCGGAGGTCTGGATTCCCGACCCGGCACCGGACCGCGGCGGCGCGGGCTCCACTTTCATCCGGCTTAAGGACGGCGTCACCGACCAGGAGATCGACTCGCAACTCAAGGCGATCGCGCAGCGGTTCACCCTGTTCTACAACGGCCCGCCTCCGGACCGTCCGTTCTCGGCCTGGACGACCAAGATCCGGCCCGATCCGCTGCAGCTCAAGGACTTTCACCGCGCGATGATCGGCGCCGCGCTCTGCGTGCTGCTCATCGCCTGCGCCAACGTCGCGGCGCTGATGCTCGCGCGCGGCATCGTCCGCCGCCGCGACTACGCGCTGCGCCTGGCGCTCGGCGCCGGGCGCGCCGAGGTAGCGCGTTAGGTGCTGGCGGAGGTCTCGGTGCTGGCGCTCGTGGGCTGCGTGGCGGGCGCGGTCGTCGCCACGTGGGTCGTGAGCCTGATGACGAGCGCCACGCCTGAGGAGATGAGCTGGTACGGGTTCGTGCAGCCGCAGTGGAGCATCCGGGTGCTGGGCCTGAGTGCGCTCTGCGTGTTCGCGTCCGTCGGGATCGCAGGCGCATTCCCGGCGTGGCAGGCGAGTCGCACCGATCCTGCCGGCCCGCTCAAGGAGGGCTCCGGCGGAACGACGGGCCGTGCGGGGACGCGATTCCGCTGGCTCGTGATCGCAGAGCTGGCGCTCTCGATGACGCTAATGGTCGGCACCAGCCTGATGTTGAAGTCCGTGGTCAAGATGGGCCGCTACGACTTCGGCTACGACGCGCGCGGCCTGCTCGCGGCGCAGGTGCAGTTCTCGTGGCGCGCCTCGCTGCCGCCGGGCGAGCGCGAGCGGCGATTCAACGATGCGCTCGACCGGGTCCGTGCGCTTCCAGGCGTGCGCGGCGCCGCATTGATCTCCGGGTGCTCCGCCGATCACGACGTGGTGATCACCGATCGCACGGTCGAGGGCGGTCCGCAGGCGCTGTTGCCGCGGGGAGAGGGATGCGCGAACGCCAGCCCCGGGCTCTTCGGCACGCTCGGCGTGCCGGTCATCGAGGGCCGGGACTTCACCGAGGGCGACGTGGCCGGCGGCGCGGCCATCCTCGACGAGAAGACCGCGAAACAACTTTTTGCGCACGAGAGCGCGGTGGGCCGTATGCTCAAGATGGGCGACCTGAGATCGACGAAGCCCTGGATGCCGATCGTCGGTGTCGTCCGCGACCAGGAGCTCGGCTTCAACTACTTCCCGGAGATCGGACCCGACTCGGGCAGCGTAGTCTATGCCGCGCTCCCCAAGGCGACGCGGCCCATCGGGGAGATCGTGATCCGGCCCGCTCCGGGCGCCACCGGCGTCGCCGTTGCGGTATCTCGGGAGCTCAAAGCCGCGCTTCCGCCCGGCAGCTGGTCGCGGCTGCGCTCGTGGGTCTCAGCGTACGAGGAGGACC